>CAYLNS010000236.1:0-1535 GCA_964385115.1 uncultured Methylomarinum sp. | reverse complement strand
GAATTTGCCGAAGCGACGGTGATTGCCACAGCAGCGGTTGCGCTAAAACTGCTGGGAAAAGCAGAAAGCCAGGAACAGGCTGAACAACTAGCGAAACAATACTGGCAAAATCGCAATCAAAGCAGGTTGTAGCCGGTTAACTCTGGTTAACTGAAAAAGCGCGGAATGCCATCTATTTCTTTTTTCATTTCCAGATATTCAAGTCCCATCAGGGTGCTGTTTTCTTCATGTTCAACCCAGATGACTTTAATAACGCCTGACAAATCAAAGCGTTTGAATTCATAAGTGGTGATGGTATTAGGGCTGGCATCTATAATACCGGATAAACGAATCATCAGGCCATCGACAGAAACATTTTCTGTGGTAAATACATGGTCTTCACCGTCGAATTTTATTTTCCCTGGCGCCGCCAGGCTTTTACGGTAAGCTTTGCGTTTGTAGAGAAAATGATCCACTTCATAGTTGATATGGGTGAATTCCAGACCCAGCAAAATGTAGTCGTCATGATTTTCCATACGAACCACTTCTGCTTCACCGGCTATTTTCAGTTGAGGCAGGTATAAATCAATCACCGGAGAAATTTTAATGGCCTCAAAAACATCCTTGGCTTCACGAATAATATTGTTTTCAGGAAGCTTAATCAAAACACCGGTAAGTGACAGGTTAATCACCTTGATGTCCAGTTCTTCTCCACTGATATAGATTTTACCGCTTGTCAGCAGTTTTTTACGATAGGCGCGGTTTTCTGTCATGGCTGAATTAACATCAATCTTAATATTACCTTAATGATAGAAGGATTTTTTAAAAAAACCATATAATGCAGATAATTTAGATTGATTTGCAGGGGTGTCCTTGGTGGGTGCCCCCGTCAGCCCTCTATCTATATGATAAATTCCAAAATTCATCATCGAAAAACCCTTCGGTTAAGAAGTTACGATTATTCACAGGCGGAGCTGTATTTTGTGACCATTTGTACACAAAATAAATTGTATCTTTTTGGCGAAATCATAAATGATGAAATGGTGCTAAATGATGCCGGTATGTTGGTTGATAGAATATGGCATAAAATGCCAGGTTGTTTTTCCAATATAAAATTACACGAATTCACCATCATGCCCAATCATATTCACGGAATTATTGAAATCATTAGAGAGGACACAGGCATGGGTTGCAGGAAGCGGTCGAATAATCCGTCTCAAGCCGGGCAACCACAAGGGATTGCCCCTACGCTAGGGGATGTTGTTGGAGCTTTTAAGTCGTTGACAACTAATGAATATATCAAGAAAGTGAAACAAAATATTTTGCCGGTGTTTGATAAAAGAATCTGGCAACGTAATTATTGGGAGCACGTGATTCGCAACGAAAATGACTATCAAAAAATTACACAGTATATTATGGATAATCCCAAGCACTGGGCATTAGATAAATTAAACACAGAGTCTTGTAGAAACATCTCCTGATTCTCGTAGGGGCGCCCCTTGTGGGTGCCCACAAGCTCAAGGGATTTTCCTTACGGTAGAAAAAATGATAAATAC
>CAYLNS010000235.1:0-1586 GCA_964385115.1 uncultured Methylomarinum sp. | reverse complement strand
TTTTATCGTCATCTGAAAAATGGCAGGCCACTTCAACCAGATCGAGTTGTTTATCAATAAAAATGGCCAGGCCGCTGGCAAAAAAACGCTGAAGTTCCCGCCAGGGAATTTTGGCGGTTTCCAGGTTAACTTTGGCCTTGCTAAGGTCGGTGTTTACTTTGGGCATTTATAGTTTCTCTGTTGCGGGCTACTGTTGTACTATTCGTCTGGTATTTTAAAACAATAATAAATAATCGAGGAGTTATTATGTCGTTATTTGGTTCATTAACCAAAGGTTCAATGCTGAAGTCAGCCATTAAACACGTGGTCGAAGCCCGGCAAACGGAGGGCGGGAAGGCTGAGCAGTTATTTAAAAGCGCTTATCAGGGCTTTGCCAAGGTGATTGAGGGGGATTTGAATACATCCGAAGCCTTGTATAACTGGGGCTTTGGTTTGTTACATGAAGCCAAAAACAAAGATGATGAGCAAGCCATTAAGCTGTTAAACGAGGCCATCGAAAAATTCACTTTCTGTTTGCTGGTGGCGCCGAATCATTTAGGGGCGGCGATAGATGGTGGTGTTGTTTATATGGAGTTGGCGAGAAGACAGAATGTCTCGCCCGATGATGAACTATACCAACAGGCTGAAGCGTTTTTTATCCGGGCCGGGAAAATTCAAAAAGGCAGCGCGGCCTATAATCTGGCCTGTATTTATGCATTGCGGGGCGATAAAGAGGCTTGTCTTGAGGCTTTGAAACAAGCCAAGGAATCCGGCAGTCTGCCAGATGAGCAGGATGTTATGAATGATCCGGATATGGCCGCAGTTAAAAATGAGCTGTGGTTTCAGGAGTTCCTGGGGACTGTTTCAGTCGATAAGGTGGTCGCGGCGGAAAATGATAAACGCAGTCGCCGGGGGTTGAAAAAAGTGGCTGAAATCAAGTTGGATTTACCGCCCAGACCAACAGATTCAGTTCTGCGCCGGCATTATGATCAGATGGTGAGTGCTGAAATTGAACGGGTCAAGCAGGAGCAGGCCGAGCAAAAACGTCAGCAGGAAGCGGCAAAGCGGAAGAAAAAAAAGGGCGATGAGTTTGATTATTACAAATAAGGCTTGTCCAGTCAGTCCCGGGGATTGGTGTCTGTCAGACAGTTAGCCAATAAAGTTTGCAGCACTTGTATGCCTTGTTTGCGGCAATGCAGAATATTGCGTCCTGGAATATTTTCCGGGGCGGGATGTTGCCGGACCGCTTGCTCAATACTGGCTTCACGAAGCAGATGGATAACCGGATACGGTGAGCGATTAGTGTAATTAGCGGCATCGTCTGGCAAACTGTCGGCAAAACTGTAATCCGGATGAAAGCTGGCCAGCTGATAAATACCTTCATACCCCTGTTTGTTCAATAGCTGCTCGGCCAGGTCCAGAAATTCCAGGTAATTGTCAAATTTATTCAGTGAATCGGGAAAAATCAGCAGAGTGGTTTCGGTTTCAGGATGGTTATCCAGGTAGAGGCATTCGGAAATGATTTGGATTAGTGTTTCTTCAGGCTGAGTTTGGCTGATGACAACATAACGGATTCGTTCATTTTCGAATTCTTTTCGGGCAAAGGG
>CAYLNS010000234.1:0-1642 GCA_964385115.1 uncultured Methylomarinum sp. | reverse complement strand
GACCATCAAAAATTAAAGCCATTCCCGTAAAAGGTTCTCCAGACTCTTTTAACACTTTCAGTCCGTTTTTATAGGTCAATTGCTCATTCGGCACTTCTGAGCTGCATCCTGACAAAAACAAAAATACCAATAAAAAACAGAATAAGTGTTGATTCATGATTGAATATAAAGGGTTAGGGCTATTTTCTGAGTGAGGAAATCAAAAAAATCATTGAGCAAATCAAAAAGCTGAAAAAAGCAATACCGCCATATGCCGAAATCAGCCCTGCAAACGACGCAATCACCATGCCGGCCTTCCAGGAACCCAGCAGCATAAGAACGCCGATAACCAAACCGGCAAAGCCCGCCAGGTAAATACAATAGGCCGAAAGTGTCATTAATAACCTGAATTCCTGGCTTAAAGTCTTATCATCCACTTGCTGAATATCAACCAGCACTTTAACAGTCCGGTAAAAAACAACAATTGCCATAAACACAGCCGGCAAGGCATAAACAAAAGAAGCCTCCTTAACCGAAAACATGGCGACGATTCCAGCAATCATAGCAATCAGAACCAGATAAAATAATATTTGGGTTGAAGCTGAATAACTAACCCGGTTCTTTAAACGTATAAAACCTTCATTCAGACCATGCAAAGCATTGGTCGATAAAACAGGCGCATCGCCTGATACTTTAAAGCCACATTTATTACAAAAAACCACATCTTCAGCTATTTCAGCTTCACATTTAGGACACTTCATGAGTTTTTTCTCCCTTAAATTTATAGTCACGCATAAGCGCTTATCCCCCGTAATCTGTCGATATAAGGGTAGTCATCATTTGTAATTTAATTAATTTGACCTTTGCTGACAGCGACTAAAGCAATAAGGGCAGGTGTGAGAAGCCATTAAATGTCAAATCGAGCCAGACACTACATCCAAAATAAGCGGCTAAAATACTACATATATCCTTAAGAAAACACAATAAAAACTCCTGGTTTATTAAATCGCCCTTTTCATTCATCTTTTAGAAGACTATCGATATTCTCTCGCAAAGAGTATAATTTTAGTCTGAAATAAAAAGGAATAAATTGATAATTAATCGTCAATAAATCATAACTATTGATTTAAAAAACAGGATGTTAAACAGATAACTTTACTTTTCTAATATAGGGAAACAAAATGCTGCATACAGTTTCAGGCGATATTTTACTGACCGAAGCACAAACTATTGCTCACGGGGTCGCGCCTAACGACCCTATGAACCAGGGCCTGGCATTGTCATTACACGAAAAATTTCCGGCTATGCACAAAGATTTTCATCATTGGTGTCATCAGCATCACCCCAAGCCGGGAGAGGCATGGCTTTGGGGCGGCCCTGATAATGTTCGCATAGTCAATCTACTGACTCAGGAAGGTGGCTATGAACATGGCGCACTGCCAGGAAAAGCAACAATCAAAAATGTCAGAAACAGCTTAAAAGCACTGGCAAAAATGGTTAAAAAAGAATCCTTAACCTCTCTCGCCTTACCTCGTCTTGCTACGGGTGTCGGCGGTCTGGAATGGGACGATGTCTGGCCATTAATTGAAGAATATCTGGGTAATCTGGATATTCCTGTCTATGTCTATACAGAATTCCATCCGGGACAAAAGGCGGTTGAACC
>CAYLNS010000233.1:0-1809 GCA_964385115.1 uncultured Methylomarinum sp. | reverse complement strand
TTTAAATGTATCTTTTGCGTCAGGATTTTTTTCTGGCGTTTTCTATTTGCGTTCGCAAATGGATGTATTTTTTGCTGATGGCTTCTTTTTCGGCAGCCAGTTTGGCGCAGGTCTTTTCCAGCTCTTCAATTCTCTGTTTTAATTGAGCGATATCAGGTTCTGATGTATCGGTCTGTTCTTCAGATAAACTTGTTCCAGCATCATTGACTGATTTAACAGCAATTTCCACACCATCATCAATCGCAAAAGCAGCTTGTGTTGCCTGCTGGTTTTCAAGTGCAGATGCAATACCACCTTCCAGAATCCAGGCTTCAAATTTGTTGCGGAGCAATAAAAATGCCGCTGCCTCACTGTTTTTCCCATTATCGCAGACGGTAATAACCGGATAGTTTTTATCCAGTGTTTTCAAATGCATACGCAGGGAAAAAAACGGAATATTGATGCTGTTTTCCAGATGTTGCTTTTTAAATTCATCAGGCGGTCGGATATCAATCATAATGGCGCCCTGTTCAATTTTTTGCTGAGCCTGCGGGTGGCTGATAAATTTTAATGAGGGTTCTTTTATCAGCTCAATAAAGCTTTGCTTGTCTAGCCGTAACAGAGTGGTGTCAGTTGCCGCAATAACTGAAACACTTCGCGGTGTGTTGGACAGCAGGGCATCTTCACCAAAGGCATCATGGGTTTTGAGTTGCCCCAGTTTGATGGGTTTGGTTTTGGGCGATGGTTGCCGGGTGATAATGCAGGCGCCTTGTTTAATCAGATAATAATAATCGCCGGGGTCTCCCTGTTTGATTATGGCTTCGCCTCTTTCAAACGATACCGTTTCCAGCTTCATCAGAATGCGCTGGAGATTGGCGGGCGGCAAAGCTCTGAAGATAGGAGACTTTAACAGCGCTGTCATCCAGTCATCATCATTTTCTTCGGGTTCATCATCAATCATAAAATTTGATTCCTCAATACTGCTGTTTTGAGTTAATAATGTTTTAATTTTATCGGCGTCCAGTGTCAAGTAACGGATGTCTGTTTCTGTTATCGCATCGACTTTTCTGGGAATCTGATGGGCCAGAGCAAAGCGGGCGGATTCGGTGCCAGCCTCAATGGTTTCCAGTTTAAATTCCGGGGTTTTTAAACTGATTTTTCCGGCAAGCAAATAAATCAACTGATTTTCCGGGTCGCCTAAGCGGAAAAGCAGCTGCCCGCGTTTAGCGGTTTTAATATCGGTTTCCTGGCACAGGCTGGCAAAATTTTGTTCGGACAGGCGACACAAGGGTATCAGGTTTCTGATGATGGCGCCTTCCTGGGAGTGTCTTTCAACAGGCATAGTCTGTTTTAAGTTGGGTGTGTAAATAATCCATTATTTGTAATTATGTAGTTTGTTGCCTTGTGTGTATCATCTTAGATTACCACATTATCTCGTCGCTACTTTTTTAGCGTCTGTCAATAAGCGCCTGTTGCCTTGCTTCTCATGATCTCCGGGCCCATACCGGGCATTTCTGCCAGGGTATGTATTCCCATGCAGGGAAAGGGGAGCGACAAGGGGTTTTTACGTATTAATATGGGGCGTTCTGATGTAAGGGAGTTTAATCACTTTTTTGGATATTTTCATGTTTTGTAATGCCTGTTTATCTTATCGCTTTGTCTGGACAGGAAAAGTCAGGATGCCAGCGGGCTGTTATAATGATAGAACAAAAAAGAGGTTTGTTCTGCCAAGTAAGCGCTGAACAAATCATCCTTGATTTGTCAGCGCCCGCAAAGCAGAAATGCGATTTCTGCTTTGCTTACAAAATCAATGGTTTGCAACCATCGATT
>CAYLNS010000232.1:0-1875 GCA_964385115.1 uncultured Methylomarinum sp. | reverse complement strand
TGGCCGGTTTTTCTGTCTGCACTGCAGGCACTTCCTTCATTATGTTCTGTTGAGCAGTCTCCGCTTCCTCTAAGCGTTTTTGCCGATTGCCTTCTCCAAATAAAACGGCTGCAACCATAAAAATCAGTATGGAAATCCAGAGTATTGGCATACGTCCCGGGTTATCCAGCCAGAATAACAACCATTTGGGTTTGATCATTCCCACAATCAAAATCAGGATAGACAGGATAAACAAATTAATTGCATAGACGATCATGTATTTCCACTCTCTTATTACATATTTAAAAAATATACATTATTATTAGTTTAATAGCTGTTTGCAACCGCAAAGACTATTCACATCAAGCAAGGGGAAATATTATGACGGGTTTTGGCATTTTTGTGACGGCATTATTTGTTTTTGCCGTATTAATGGTTTTCATGAGTGTAAAATCTGTCCCTCAGGGGATGGAATATACGGTTGAACGGTTTGGCCGCTACACCGGGACGTTACATCCGGGTCTGAATATCATTATTCCTATCATCGACCGCATTGGTCGTAAAATCAATGTGATGGAGCAGGTTATGGATGTTCCATCGCAGGAAATCATCACCAAGGATAATGCCATGGTGAAGGTAGATGGTGTTGTTTTTTATCAGGTGATGGATGCCGCAAAAGCCTCTTATGAAGTCAATAATATGGATTGGGCAATCATTAATCTGGTGATGACCAATATCCGTACCGTAATGGGCTCGATGGATCTGGATGAATTGTTATCCAAACGGGATGACATCAATGCAAAACTGCTTGATATTGTCGATGATGCCACCTCACCTTGGGGTGTAAAAATTACCCGGGTGGAAATCAAGGACATTGCTCCGCCTCGCGATCTGGTCGATGCCATGGCCAGACAGATGAAAGCTGAACGGGAGAAGCGTGCATCGATTCTGGAAGCCGAAGGTTTAAGACAGGCGGAAATTTTAAAGGCTGAAGGTGAAAAGCGGGCCGCTGTACTGGATGCGGAAGGCCGTAAGGAATCCGCCTTTCTGGATGCGGAGGCCCGGGAAAGATCTGCACAGGCAGAGGCAAGGGCAACAACCATGGTTTCTGAGGCCATTGCCAAAGGTGATATCCAGGCCATTAATTACTTTGTCGCCCAGAAATATGTTGAATCATTAAAAGAAATAGCCGGCGCCGATAACAGCAAACTGATACTGATGCCGCTTGAAGCATCCAATGTCATCGGCGCATTAGGTGGTATTTCTGAACTCACTAAAGAAGTACTCGGGAAAAACAAATCATGAACGGCTTTGAAATGATATTCTGGTACTGGTGGGTACTGGCCGTTGTTTTATTGGCCATTGAGCTGCTGGCCACAGGGTTCTTTTTTTTATGGATGGCTTTTGCCGCAGTTGTTTCGGGTTTTGTATTGTTACTGATTCCTGCAACACCTCTGGAAGTGCAGGTTTTTATTTTTTCTGTCTGTTCCTTTGTCTCGATTGTGCTGTGGCGACGCTATTTTCGACAAACAGCGGAAGACAGCGACCACCCCTTGCTCAATAAGCGTGGAGCTCAATATATTGGCCGGACATTTTCTCTGGTTGAAGCGATTGAAAACGGAACCGGAAAAATAAAAGTCGATGACACGCTGTGGAAAGTCAGGGGTGAAGACTGCCCGGTTAACAGCAAAGTCAAAGTGGTTGATGTGGATGGAACCGTCTTTATTGTTGAAAAGGTCGACTGAGTTAACCCAGCCTTGTCATTGTAGTGTCATATCGGCACAAGGTATTGATTAATATGAACTAAATTATGCCGTCTTTTGGGGTTGTCGTACTATAAAACTATTTATAAATAGCTTATTTTATTGACGACAAAGCTGGGTTAAGCCTGCGTTA
>CAYLNS010000231.1:0-1919 GCA_964385115.1 uncultured Methylomarinum sp. | reverse complement strand
ATACAGAGTCTGTTAACCCTGAATTACAGAATAAACTGGGATTAAAAGGGAAGATTGTTCTGGGATTTATCGGTTCTTTTTATGCTTATGAAGGCCTGTTATTATTACTGGAAGCTCTACCTGAGATTGTTAAAAAAAGGCCGGATATCAAGTTGCTTCTAGTTGGGGGCGGACCTCAGGAGGAGGCGGTCAAACAAAAAGCCGGTGAGTTGGGGCTTGAAGAATTTGTAATATTTACCGGAAGAGTCCCGCATGATGAAGTCCAAGACTATTATAATCTGGTTAATATTTTTGTTTATCCGCGATTACCCATGCGATTGACTGAATTGGTCACGCCATTAAAACCCCTGGAAGCCATGGCGCAGGGTCGGCTTGTCGTCGCTTCTGATGTGGGTGGTCATAAAGAATTAATCAAAGACCGTTATAATGGTTATTTGTTTGGAGCCAATGATGCACATGCTTTAGCGAAAACCGTTTTGGCGTTATTGGACAACCAGGCATCATGGGATGCATTGTGTCAGCATGGTCGGGAATTTGTCGAACAGCAGCGTAATTGGTCTAAAAGCGTTTCATTTTATGAAAATGTTTATCAAAGCCTGGTAAACAAGTAAAACTTTACGAGAACATAAATCAGGAAAACAGGAATAATCCATGAAAGTCACCATATTTGGAAGCGGGTATGTCGGTTTGGTTACCGGAATTTGTCTGGCAGAAGTTGGCAATGATGTTGTCTGTGTCGACATTGACCAGGAGAAGATTGATAAGTTAAACCAAGGAATTGTGCCTATTTATGAGCCTGGGCTGGATGCCATGGTCAAAGAAAATATGGATGCGGGCCGGGTCAAATTTACTACAAATATTGCGGAAGCTGTTGAGCATGGCGTGTTTCAGTTTATTGCCGTCGGAACCCCGCCTGATGAAGATGGTTCGGCAGATTTACAATATGTACTGGCAGTTGCAAAATCAATTGCTGAGCATATGAATGATTATAAAGTCGTTGTTGATAAATCTACGGTACCGGTTGGAACTGCCGACAAAGTTAAAAATGTCATCCAGCAAACACAACAGCAACGGGGAGTGGATATTGACTTTGATGTGGTGTCAAATCCTGAATTTTTAAAAGAAGGCGCAGCGATAGAAGATTTCATGAAGCCCGATCGCATTGTTGTCGGTACTGACAATCCACGCACCGCAGAATTGTTAAAAGCCTTATACGCTCCGTTTAATCGTAGTCATGAGCGGGTGATTACCATGGATATTCGTTCGGCTGAATTAACCAAATATGCGGCTAATGCAATGCTGGCGACGAAAATCAGTTTTATGAATGAATTATCAAATCTGGCTGAGCGTTTAGGCGCTGATATTGAACAGGTCAGAAATGGCATCGGTTCCGATTCCAGAATTGGCTATTCATTTATTTATCCAGGATGTGGATATGGCGGCTCCTGTTTTCCAAAAGATGTAAAGGCACTGGAAAGAACTGCCCAGCAAGTCGGGTATAACGCCGAATTGTTGGGAGCTGTTGAAAATGTCAATGCCCGACAAAAACAGGTTCTGGTTAATAAAATCAAGCATCATTATCAGGATGATATTAAAGGCAAAACCTTTGCTTTATGGGGGCTGGCATTTAAGCCCAAAACAGACGATATGCGCGAAGCGCCCAGCCGGGTGATTCTGGAAGCATTGATTGATGCCGGCGCCACTGTTCAGGCATTTGACCCGGAAGCTATGGATGAAGCCAGGCGGATTTATGGAAATAAAGCCGGATTAAGCCTGGTCAAAACAGCGGACGATGCCCTGCAAGGAGTGGATGCATTGGTGATTGTGACCGAATGGAAAAACTTCTGGAGCCCGGATTTTGAAATGCTGAAAAACACGCTAAAAGATAAAGTCATTTTTGATGGCCGAAATCTGTATCA
>CAYLNS010000230.1:0-1963 GCA_964385115.1 uncultured Methylomarinum sp. | reverse complement strand
TTATTTCTTAACGCTCAACATATGCACCAGCTTGAATCCAAGGATGATTCCGGCCAGTAACAGGGTAATGGCATTGGCGAAGATGATGGCTTTGTCGCCGATGCTGAGTCCGTAGATCAGCCATAGCAGCACGCCTGCTGTAAATGCTGAGTACATACCGAGGGACAGTGATTCGGTATTCCGGGTTTTGATGGTCTTAATGGCTTGTGGCAAAAATGAGGCGGTGGTTAAAAAAGCCGCCAGGTAGCCGATGATTTCCGGGCTAATCTTTATCATGATTCTGTCTCGTTCAGGCTGTTGATACCACTATAGCCGGAAGAAATGGGATAACGCCGGTCACGGCCGAATGCCCGCGGGGTAATGCGGATACCCGGCGGCGCTTGTCTGCGTTTGTATTCATTGCGGTCAACCAGCGACAGCGCTCTTTCCACATCTTCCCGTTTAAAGCCTGCGGCAATGATTTGTTCGGCTGATTTATCCTGTTCGACATACATTTCAAGTATAGGGTCCAGAACGGAATAAGGCGGTAAGGAATCTTCATCAACCTGATCCGGCGCCAGTTCTGCTGACGGTGGACGGGTCAATACCCGCTGGGGAATCACCGGAGACAGGGAATTTCGATATTCGGACAGTTTATAGACCAGTAATTTAGGGACATCCTTGATGGGCGCAAAGCCGCCGGCCATATCGCCATATAAAGTGGCATAACCGACACTCATTTCGCTTTTATTGCCGGTTGTCAGCAGCAGTTTTCCCTGTTTGTTTGACAGGGCCATCAGGATAATTCCCCGGCAACGAGCCTGGATATTTTCTTCGGTGGTATCTTTCTGGCTGCCGGCAAAAACCTCGGCCAGCATCCCGTTAAATGCCTGTACAGCCGGTTCTATGGCAATAATATGATATTTAATCCCTAAAGCTTCTGCTTCGGCAATGGCATCATCGATACTCATATCCTGAGTGTAGCGGGACGGCATCAGTACCGCTTCGACATTTTCGGCACCCAGGGCATCAACTGCAATGGCCAGCACCAAAGCGGAATCTATGCCGCCGGACAAGCCCAGCAAAGCGCCTTTAAAACCGTTTTTCCGCACATAATCTTTAACCCCCAGAACCAGTGCCTTGTAGTCACTGGAAATTTCGCTGTACAGTGGCGCACAGTCTGTTTTTTGCGGCTCATGACCCTGAAACTTAACCACGCTGATTTGCTCTTCAAACTCCACGGCCCTGAAAACCACCTCGCCCTGGCGGTTCACAACAAATGAAGCGCCATCAAAAACCAGTTCATCCTGGCCGCCTATCTGATTGACATAGACAATCGGCAGGCCGATATTTTTAGCCTGTTCGCAGACAATCTGCTCCCGCTGGTGTATTTTTCCGGCATGAAAAGGCGAGGCATTCAGCGTCAGCAGTATCTGCGCCCCGGCCTGTTTATTACTGGCGACAATGTCCTGATGCCAGATATCTTCACAAATGGTTAAGGCCAGTGTTGTGTCTTGTATTTGAAACAGGCCGGGCATGGTTCCGGCAGAGAAATAACGATGCTCGTCAAAAACCCCATAGTTAGGCAGCTTTCGTTTACGGTAGTTCGCCAGCGGTTGTCCATCGTTCAAAACAATAGCCGAGTTATAGAGTTTCTCGCCTTCCTGTTCAGGATAGCCGATGACCATCGCAATCCCTGAGACTGCATCTTGTATTTGCTGCACAGCCTGTTTCGCCCGGGCGATAAAATCCTGGCGAAATAATAAATCCTCGGGTGGATAGCCAGTTACCGTCAGCTCTGGAAAAACAATGACATCAGCCTGTAACACATCACGTGCATAAACGGCTGAGTCCATAATTTTTTGTGTGTTTGCTTTAATATCGCCCACGCTGGTGTTTATCTGGGCTAATGCAATGTGTAATGTCATTTAAATGTCCTGATTAGCCGCAAGCTCCAGTGTGGATATAGACCGGTTTGGAACAG
>CAYLNS010000229.1:0-1969 GCA_964385115.1 uncultured Methylomarinum sp. | reverse complement strand
GGCCCATTATCTTCCACGCTAAACCAGAGTTTGTTTTTTTCTCTGACGGTACAGATTTTGATTTTTCCCTTTTCGGGTGAATATTTAATCGCGTTTTCGATTAAATTTCGAATCAAAATGCTAATCAACGGCTGATTGCCTTTAATGGCAAAGGATTCGGTTGTTTGATATTCAATATCGATGTTTTTATTATGGGCCAGCAATTCCTGTTCGCTGATAGCCATAATGATTTCACTGTTAATATCAATAGCAACAGGATTTAGAGACTGGTTCTGGGTCTGGATTCTGGATAATGTCAATAACTGCTGAACCATGCGACTCATTTTTAAAACCGCCTGTTGCGCCTTGTCCAAAGCCTGGTAACGCAGTTCCGGGTCGTCTGTTCGTGATGCCACCTGAACCTGGGTTAACACGCCTGCCAGCGGGGTTCTCAGTTCATGTGAGGCATCTGAGGTGAAATTCCGTTCGTTTTCAAAGGCCTGTTCCAGTTGTTCAAATAATTTATTAAGCTCTTCAACGACCGGGATGATTTCTTCAGGCAGGCCCTGGGTGGGAAGCGGCTCAAGATAGCCGGCCTCTCGCTGGGACAGTTGCTCTTTCAGGCGATTGACCGGTTTTAATGCGCGGCTGACAATGGCCCAAATTAATAAGCCCAGCAATGGCAGCCCCGGTAAAAAATAAAATGCCTGCTGTTTGGCTATTTCCTGGGTAATGGCCAGACGAATATCATCGCGCTGACCGACATGAATAACATATTCCCCATTGTTGTTGGCAATGCTGTAAACATGCCATAACTGTCCATCAATCAATGTATCGCTATAGCCGTTATAGGACTTGGACAATTCAAAAACAGGAGCACTCTGGCTACGTAAAATCAGACCGTCTTCCAATGACCAGAGTTGAAAGGAAATTTTGCCGGCATATTTATGGGCAATTTTATGCGTATGCAGTAAATTGGATGTATGTTCCGGGTCCCAGTGTTCAGACAAAGAACCTTCATGCAGCATGGTTTCAACAAATGCATGCAAGACACCGCCGGAATAAGCCAGTTCGGCATTGAACAGTTCAGCAACTTCCTGCTGAATTTTGTGATAGCTGATCCAGGCGGTAATCCCCCAGACCAAAGTCGTTGCCAGCAGCAGGTAAAAAAGGAGTTGTTTTTTTAAGGATTTGGACATTGGGTCATCGTCTGATGAAAGTTATTCTTCATCAATAATATAGCCGACTCCCCGAATAGTACGAATAATATGGCTATCAAGTTTTTTGCGTAGATGATGAATATGGACCTCTACGGTATTGCTTTCCACTTCAGAATCCCAGGCATAAAGTGCTTCTTCCAGGCGGCTGCGCGAAATCACCTGGCCGGTATGGGTCAGTAAAAAGTTAAGTATGGTAAATTCCTTTTGAGATAAATCTATTTTTTTATCATGATAAAAAACACTGTGCCCTGCCTGGTCAAGTTTGATACCTTTATGTTCAAGGACAGGCTGTTTTCCCATACTGAGATTATGTCGGCGGTAAAGCGCTCTAAGCCGGGCATGAATTTCATTCAGGTCAAACGGTTTGACGACATAATCATCGGCGCCGCTATCCAGACCTTCAATTCGCTCGGTCACCGTGTCTTTAGCCGTTAAAATCAGCACCGGCGTACTATCTTTTCGTTTTCTTAAGTCATTCAGAATAGCTAAACCATTTTTGCCCGGCAGATTCAGGTCTAATACAACCAGTTCATATTGATTGGTTTTCAATGCCTCATCAGCCATCAGACCGTCAGTCACCCAGTCAACCGCATAGCCATCCATGGAAAGCCCGGTTTTCAGACCATCCCCCAGAATGGTGTCATCTTCTACTAATAATAAACGCATAAAAAGGGTCTCGAAGTGAATCAGCCTTAGAAAAATAACCAAAAATTGTTAACGCAGGCTTAACCCAGCTTTGTCGTCAATAAAATAAGCTATTTATAAATAGT
>CAYLNS010000228.1:0-1998 GCA_964385115.1 uncultured Methylomarinum sp. | reverse complement strand
TTAAACACCTAAATACGCGGAATCGTTACTAAAATTTTTACCCCCCTCTTTCCGCAAAAGATAACTTTAACTCAAGCGCCACGAGCTTTTGCGCAATCTCATTTATACCGTTAAAATGCAGAGTTTCGAGAAGTTTTTGTAACCCCCAGCGTATAAAAAAATATACCTATTAATATCAGCTACTTACGGAAGAAGTGAATGTGACAGGGATGTATTCACAAGCTTTTCTGTAGCTAGTGACTGATATTAAATACCTGAATACGCTGAGTCGTTACTGTTTTTCTATCTTTACTCATATTCAATTAGCAAAAATCTCAATGACGACATCAGAAACCAGCACGCCATCCAATTTTATTCGCCATATCATAGACAATGACCTGAAAAACAATAAAAACAACGGTAAAGTCGCCACCCGCTTCCCCCCGGAGCCCAATGGCTACCTGCACATAGGTCATGCCAAATCCATTTGTCTGAACTTTACCCTGGCGGAAGAATACAACGGCACCTGCAACCTGCGTTTTGATGACACCAATCCGGAAAAGGAAAGTGTCGAATTTATGGAAGCCATTGAAAAGGATATTTTATGGCTGGGTTTTCAATGGTCGGAAAAACATCACGCTTCTGATTATTTTGAGCAGCTTTATCAATATGCCGTACAACTGATTAAATCCGGCGACGCCTATGTCGACGACCTGTCTGCCGAACAAATCCGGGAATATCGCGGCACACTGACCGAACCCGGCAAAGAAAGCCCAAACAGAAACCGCCCGATTGAAGAATCACTGGATTTATTTGAACGCATGCGTCAGGGCGAATTTGAAGACGGCCAATATGTGCTGCGCGCCAAAATTGACATGGCATCGCCCAATATCAATATGCGCGACCCGGCGATATATCGAATCCGCCGGGTTCATCACCAACGTACCGGGGATAAATGGTGTATTTACCCCATGTACGACTTCACCCATTGCTTGTCCGATGCCATTGAAGGAATCACCCATTCCATCTGCACCCTGGAATTTGAAGACCATCGGCCGTTATACGACTGGGTGCTGGATAAATTGCAAACACCCTGCCATCCACAACAGATTGAGTTTGCCCGCCTGCAACTGGAATACACCGTCATGAGCAAGCGCAAACTGAATCAACTGGTCAGCGAAAATCATGTCAGCGGCTGGGACGACCCTAGAATGCCCACCATAGCCGGAATGCGCCGGGCCGGTTACACCCCGGCATCCATCCGCGATTTTTGTGAACGCATCGGCGTCACCAAAAAAGACGCCTGGATAAAAATGGATGTGCTGGAAAGCTGTATTCGTGAAGACCTGAATGAAAATGCGCCGCGCCGCATGGCGGTTCTGAAACCGTTAAAAGTCATCATCGAAAATTACCCGGATGACCAGGAAGAAATCTACGACATCGCCAATCATCCGCAAAAACCGGAAATGGGCAGTCGTAAAGTCCCATTCAGCAAAATCATCTATATAGAACAGGATGATTTTGCAGAAAACCCGCCGAAAAAATTCAAACGCCTTGTTGAAGGCGGCGAAGTCCGGTTGCGGGGTTCTTATGTCATTAAATGTGAACAAATCATCAAAGATGATGCCGGCAATATCACCGAATTACGCTGCACTTACGACCCGGATACGCTGGGTAAAAAACCGGAGGGCAGAAAAGTAAAAGGCGTTATCCACTGGGTCTCGGAAAAACACTCCATTCCGGCTGAAATCCGTTTATATGACCGATTATTTAAAGTCCCTAACCCGGACTCTGAATCTCATTTTCTGGATGCATTAAACCCTGATTCACTGGAAGTTTTATCAGACAGCCGGGTTGAAGCCAGTCTTGCCGAAGCGGAAGCAGGCAAACCTTTCCAGTTTGAACGGACCGGTTATTTCTGTCTCGATTCAAAAGACAGTCACAAAGACAAGCTCGTATTCAACCGCACCGTAACATTGCGCGATACCTGGGCAAAATAACCACTCAGCGCATTTAAAA
>CAYLNS010000227.1:0-2015 GCA_964385115.1 uncultured Methylomarinum sp. | reverse complement strand
GCTTTGAAAGTGATGGTTTTGATTTCATTTAAGATGAGTGGTTTATGAGTAAACTGAAGTGTGCGGTGATTGGAACCGGTTATTTAGGTAAGTTTCATGCCGAAAAATATGCAAATATTGATGATTGTGAACTGGTTGCAGTCGTTGATGTGAACGAGGATGTGGCAAAAGAGGTTGCTGACAAACATAATGCCCGGGCTTTGACAGATTACCAGCCATTATTGGGTGAAGTGGATGCTGTCAGTATTGTGGTTCCAACCAGTTTGCATCATGCAGTGGCTAAAGATTTTTTGCAGGCCGGGGCGCATGTTTTGGTGGAAAAGCCTATTACCGTAACGGCTGAGGAAGCTGAAGAGCTGATTGAGATTGCCAGACAGAATGAGCGTATTCTGCAGGTCGGGCATCTGGAGCGTTTTAATCCGGCTGTGATGGGTCTGGATCAAATTGAGGAAAAACCGCTTTTTATAGAATCTCATCGTCTGTCACCTTTTAACCCACGAGCCAATGATGTCAGTGTCGTGTTGGATTTGATGATTCATGATATTGATATTATTTTGGCGCTGGTGGATTCTGAGCTGGAGAGAATGGATGCCTGTGGTACGGCTGTTTTGACCCAGGGTGTGGATATAGCCAATGCCCGGTTAACCTTTAAAAACGGCTGTGTAGCGAATGTTACGGCAAGCCGGATTAGCATGAAAATGGAACGAAAAATGCGGATGTTTCGTCCCAGTTCGTATGTCTCTATTGATTTTCAGAACCGGGTGTTGACCAAACATAAAACCGGTAAAAAAGAGATGTTTCCGGGGATTCCTGAGATTGAGACGGAAGAGTCGGTGTTTGAGAATGGCGATGCGCTGCTGGAAGAAATCAGGCATTTCGTTGATTGTATCAAAACAGGTAAAAAACCACTGGTGTCTGGGGAAGATGGTAAAAGAGCCCTGGAGACAGCGATTGCCATCAGTCAGATTATGAATAACGAATAAGGATAAAAGACAATGATACCCATGGTAAACCTGAAGGCTCAGTATGCCGAAATCAAAGATGAAGTTGAGCAGGGTCTGGCTGAAACAATCGAGAATTGTTCATTTATTTTAGGGCCTAATGTTCAAGCCTTTGAGCAGGAGGCAGCCGAATATCTTGGCGTCAAACATGCGATTGGCTGCGCCTCCGGAACGGATGCTCTGCATCTGGCCTTGCGTGCCGAAGGAATCGGTGAAGGGGATGAGGTGATTACTTCAGCCTTCACCTTTATTGCCACGGCTGAGGCGATTAAATATGTAGGAGCGCAGCCTGTATTTGTGGATATAGACCCGGCAACCTTTAATATAACGCCTGAAAATATCGAAAAGGCCATTACGCCAAAGACTAAAGCGGTGGTGCCGGTTCATTTATTCGGTCAGCCGGTCGATATACATGAGATTAAATCAATTTGTGACAAGCATGGCCTGAAGTTGATTGAGGATTGTGCTCAGTCTTTTGGCGCCCGGGTGCAGGGGCAACAGACAGGCTCGATAGGTAATGCGGCAGGTTTCAGTTTTTTTCCAAGCAAAAACCTGGGCGCTTTTGGTGACGGTGGGCTGGTGGTTACCTCATCTGATGAAACCACGGCAATGCTTAAAAAGCTCAGAAATCATGGTTCTGATGTGCGCTATTATCATGATGTGATTGGCTATAACAGTCGCCTGGATGAGATGCAGGCTGTTGTATTAAGAGCCAAGTTGAAACGTATTGATCAATACAACCAGGCCCGCAGAAAAGCCGCCCACCGCTATTCCGAGATATTGGCTGATTTACCGCTGACAGTGCCTTATGAAGATGGAGTGGGAGAGCATGTTTATCATCAATATACTTTGTTGTCCGAGCAGCGTGATTTGATTATGGAAAAGTTACAGCAGCAGAACATTGGCTGTGCGGTTTATTATCCGGTTCCTTTGCATCAGCAGCATGTTTTCAAAGCAGAGTGTGAAGGTCTATCCTTACCGGTAACAGAGTCGGTTTCCAGTCAGTGTTTTTCG
>CAYLNS010000226.1:0-2017 GCA_964385115.1 uncultured Methylomarinum sp. | reverse complement strand
GCTATACTGTTTCTGGCGTTCGGCGTGTTGTTTATCTGGTGGCTCGAACAAAAAACCCGCTTACACCTCGAAGCCCTGACGGCTGTGATTTTTTCTTCCTCCCTGGCTATCGCCTTTTTGTTTCTGCCAAAAGAAGAAGTTGATATTGCTTTACTGGGTGATTTATCCCAAATATCCTCAGCTATTGTTTTGATTACCCTCATTATTTCTTTGCTGCTGTTTATTACGGTAAAAAAGATTTATTTCAGTATGGTGTTAGCCAGTATCTCTAATGATTTAGCACAAGTGAATGGAGTTAATCTTAAGCTGAATAATGCCTTGTATTTGGTTTGTATTGCAGTAACAGTCGCATTAGGGGTACGTGTAGTCGGTGGCTTGATGACGGCAGCATTGCTGGCAATACCAGCATGCACGGCAAGAAATATCAGCCACAATTTATCACAATATACTATGGTCAGTACTATTGCCGGGAGCCTTGCTTGTGTGCTGGGAGTTATCGGTTATGCCATTTTCAATGTACCGGCGGGTCCATCGATCATTATTGCAAGTGCGATTTTATTCCTGGCTTCAGTTTTTATGCAAAAAAGATAATTTATTTCAAATAATATCATTGGCAATTATCGAACGGCTATGTGGTTTCTACAAGCTGGAGAAAAGGATGAGCTATGAGAAACAGAAGATTTTAAGAGTATCCCATATTGAATAAAGGAACATGTTAGGATATTTGCTCGTATCTTTACTTATTAAGTCATAAGCGTATAGTCAAATTAGTGACTGTGCTTTTAGTCAAGCGTTAAACATACTACCGCACGCTGGTTCCCATGGTCTCCGTGGGAATCCATACCCGGACATTCTAAGTCAAGGGAAAGCGTAGGACCGGAAACGACAGGAAGCTCAATAAAACAGTGCTATCTTGTTTTTTACACTCCGACTGAACAGGAAAAGACCATGAATAACCTGTTTAAAAACTGGAAAGACCTTATAAACCAGTGGTTTGGCCGTTCTTATTTTGACCAGATCAATCAACAGGATGCAACCCGGCTGGCCACTTATTTTCAGCGGATACAGTATAAGCATCCTGACAATCCACTGGTTTTGAAAATTTCCAAACAGCTTGAAAATACCGATGAAATTGACTGGAATCAAATTAAATCCATTGAGTTGCTGTTGATTCCACTGCTGGATAAAGATGACCTGGATATTGAGCTGTTATACCAGTTAAACAAGGCCCAGGTTTTTTTGCCGCAATATGAGGCGGATTTTTTCAGTGACCAATTTGAAAGAATCAACCGTAATAATATGGCCAATATGGAGGTGACGAGTCTGGATGTAACTGAGGAACAGAAACGCGCGTTACTCACCAAACTGACCGCCAGCCTGCAGAAATTTTATGAAGACCGGCAGTTAAGAAGTATTTTCGCCAATAAAGCCCGTTTTAAGATTGGCTTGTTTTTTAGTCTGGCGATTTTTGGCAGCGTTTTTTTTCTGGCTATCGGGATATTACACCCTGACGGTATTTACCAGTATTGCGCTCGCTATTGCCCCAAGTTTACCTGGGTAACCTCCATTACTGCGGCCATTCCGGAACCTACGGCCACACAACAGGTGGACAAAATTCATCTGCATTTTGCAATTTCGGCATTAATGGCGGGCTTTATGGGTTCTTGTTTCAGTATGTTGATTTCGCTTAAAGGCCGGGTTGAGTCAATTACCCTGAAAGAGCTGGAAAACCTTCATAAATTGCATTTTATACTGACCCGGATTATTACCGGTGTGGGCGCCGCGTTAATTTGTTATTACTTTTTCCGGGCCCAGCTTCTTAGTGGTTCGTTGTTTCCTGACTTCAGTAAAAGTGAAGAAATCAGGCTTAACTCCAAAACATATTTTACCTTGATTATCTGGTGCTTTATTGCCGGGTTTTCAGAGAAACTGGTGCCTAATATTTTAACCAAGGCCGAGGAGCAGTTGGCGGATAAACGGCCTTAGTTCAGTTTTTATACAATGGCTCCAGCGGACT
>CAYLNS010000225.1:0-2090 GCA_964385115.1 uncultured Methylomarinum sp. | reverse complement strand
TGTTTCTCATACGGATGCATCCATGAGACCCCGGTTTCCCATTAATCAACTCATCCGGACAGCCATGTATATAAATATAGCGCCAGCCGCTATCCACCTGTCCATAGCGGTTTTTTCCAGGCTCAAGGCCGGTCAGCCACAAAATTCGGGATAAAATCCAGTCTCTGTCCGGGTACTGTCTGGCCAGCTCATCGGTATAGATTTCACCGGTTGGCCTGCGTCCCACAAACACCGAACGAGGCGGTAAGCCGGCCCCGATTTTAGCCCGTATCTGATGCCAGCCGGTTGGTGTACATTCACTGCCCATTTGCTGCCCGGGGCCATTTTTAGCTGTCGAAATTGGATAACTTTTTACAACACCACCCTGCCCCATCACATTTAATTGCTGAGCCTCAATACTCACCTGCAAATAAAAACCGGGCAATATCATTTTGTAAACAAGGCAATCGATTCAACATGACCGGTTTGTGGAAACATATCCATCACCCCGGCCTTGACCAGAGTATAACCCAGTTCATTGACCAGTATTCCGGCATCACGCGCCAATGTGGAAGGGTTACAGGAAACATAAACAATCCGTTCTGGATTCCAGTGTTTAAAATTATGCAAAACATCGGCGGCCCCTGCCCGCGAAGGGTCCAGCAGCAGCTTGTTAAATTTTTGCCGGCTCCAGGCCATGTCACTGACATCTTTGGTCAGATCTGCCACATGAAAATCAACATTTTTGATTTGATTTAACATTGCATTTTCCCGGGCATGTTTCACCAAGGGTAAATCCCCTTCAATTCCGGTGACATGTCCTGCTTTTGTCGCCATAGGCAAAGTAAAATTTCCCAGCCCGCAAAACAAATCCAGCACATTATCATCCTGGCTCAGTTCCAGCGCCTCAATGGCCCGGGTGACCATCTTGCGATTAATCTCGTAATTGACCTGGGTAAACATGGCCGGGCGAAATTTAAAATGAACGCCTTGATCCGGCAATGCATAGCCGGGAATCACTTCCGGGTCGCCGGGAACAGGATGAATCGTATCCGGACCTTTAGGCTGCAAGCAGATGCTGATGCCGTGCTGACGGCCAAAGTCACTCATAATCTGCCGGTCTTCGGTCGTCGGTGCCTCCAGCACCCGAAAAGCCAGCACACAATCCTCATCGCCTATGGCCACTTCAATTTGCGGAATTTTATCTTTTACGCTCAATTGACCAATCATGGCCGATAAATCCATCAGCTTCTCACCGACAACCGGATGCATGACCTTACAGCTTTCAATCTCGGCCAGAAAGGGGTTCCGCCGTTCTCTGAAGCCAACCAGCACCCGGCCTTTTTTCGCTACATATTTAACTCCCATCCTCGCCTTGCGGCGATAGGCCCAATATGGGCCGGTTAAAGGCTCCCATATTTCCGTAATCTCAACCTTCCCCAGATGATTAAACTGCTGCTTCAGTAACTCCTGCTTAAACTGAATCTGCTGCTCGTCGGCAACATGCTGAAAACTGCAGCCACCGCAGACACCAAAATGAGGACATTCCGGTTCCACCCTATGCTCAGATCGGCTTATCAGTCTGGATACTTTTCCTTCCGCATAATCACGCCGACTGTCGGTATAAATAAATTCCAGCTCTTCACCGGGCAAAGCCTCATCAATAAACACCACTTTCCCATCGACATGCGCCACACCCCGCCCGTCATGGGCCAGTGATTCAATCGTTACGGTTACCGGGTCCAACGGTAATTTTTTCTTTCTGACTCGTCTGCGCGCCATTATTTCTGTGTCCACTGTCCATTTAATCGCTGATACCACCATCCTGAATGAGCATGACTGACCCAGCGGGCCGCAAAGGTATCTTTGATTTGTCCATACCATTCAGGGTGACCATTTGCATTGGCAATTGCCTGATATAAACTCCGCCTGTCGGCATTTTCAGCCGCGACCAGTTTATTGACTTTATTGCGTTCTCTTAAAGGCACCTTCCCTCTGACAGTCAGAAAGCCATCGGCCTTGATGCCAATCCAGCCCTGATTGTAAAGCGGCACCAATTGTGGAAACCGTTGTCTCATCCGGCTCTGAATCCGGCGAATTTCAGGACTGTC
>CAYLNS010000224.1:0-2119 GCA_964385115.1 uncultured Methylomarinum sp. | reverse complement strand
TGTGCCCAGACGTTTAATAAAGATGTGAAGGAATTATCCTGCTGTGCTGGATAATATGCCAGGAGTGGTTTATTACAGAGTGGGCAACCACAAGGGGTTGCCCCTACACAAAGGCCCCGGAAAGACCGGACTGTCCTGGGCAATATACCGGGCTATTTCTGTCACCCTGTCGATTGCTAATGGAGACCAAATTACTTTCACTGTTCAAGCCGCGCCAAAACTTCCTTTTGTGCTTCTTTATGCTCCAGACCTTTTCCAGCTTCTAATTGTAAGACCGAGGCTTGTATATCTTCCAGCAATTCAATTCTTGCTTGCATTGCTTCAAACTCACCCACACCTTTTCCAGGTTGAGTAATTATTAAAGGCCATTTTGTATCATGTACTTGCTTGACAAAAGATGCCACACCGGAACGAAACTCAGACAGTGGCCTGATATCCTGCTCTATAACCCTTTTACACATTACTTGCACCTCTTAAATCACAATATTAGACAACATATCATATTGAATATTATAAAATAATTGTCCTTATCAGTAGTCCACCCTGGATTATTTTGATAGTAATTTAGTTTTTTCAGTATTAAATTCTTCAGTAGTTATTGCTCCATCATCTAACAACGATTTCAACTTTCTTAATTGCTCGTATTTGTCCAGTCTTTGAGAGGAAAATGAAGAATCTGCCGATTTCACACATGTGAATATAATTTCTATTCGTGGAAAATTACCAAGAATATATGGTGGTGTTGATGTTCTCTCTCTTAACGTCTGCATTACCTTTCCTTTTTTCTCGCAGAATTTATTTGCACGCTTTTCAGCACTAAGCCTAATGGATTGAACTGAAACAAACCCCGTGGCTGCTTGATGAAATATTCTATAAGCATCATTTGAAATTTTTTCATTGATGATCGCGGTTTCACCACTAAATACAGCATCATCAAATTCAGACTTACTTTCGTTGACTCTTTCAATTGTTGATGCTGTAGAACATCCACCCAATAAAATCATTGCAATCATTAAAAACTGTATGTAATTCAAGGCACTACCTTTTATAAAATTTAATGTTTATCTAACCTAAAGGTTATGAGGTTTGAATAACATTATCTGATTATTTAGCTTAATCACTCACTTGAATAATAGCTATTACTTCCATCACCATCTTCAGTGCCCGATAAACGGTTTGCTGTCTGATGGCGGCTCTGTCGCCTTCAAAAATATAATGCTGACTGGCTGCTGGCTTGCCTTCGGTGGCCAAGCCGATAAAGACGGTACCGACCGGCTTGGCCTGGCTGCCCCCGCCCGGCCCTGCAATTCCGGTAACGGCCACGCTAATATCGGCTGCGCTATTACTTAAACAGCCTGCGGCCATTTCAATTACGGTTTCCTGGCTGACAGCCCCTGATATTTTTAAAGTTTTGGCCTTGACGCCCAGCATATCCATTTTAGCCTGGTTACTGTAGGTGACAAACCCCCGGTCAAACCATTGCGAGCTGCCGGCCACATCGGTAATGGCACTGGCGATGCTGCCACCGGTACAGGATTCGGCTGTCGCCATCATCATTTGTTGTTTTATCAATTGCTGACCAAGCTGTTGGGCCAACTGAAAAATTTTCTGCTGCATGACTGTATTGCCTGCCCCGAGTTCAGATAAAATAGCAGTATGACAACAAAATCTGACACTGCCAAGCAACACACCCCGATGATGCAGCAATACCTGCGCATCAAGTCCCAATACCCTGACAATCTTGTGTTTTATCGCATGGGCGATTTTTATGAGCTGTTTTTTGACGACGCCAAAAAAGCCTCTGAGATTCTGGATATCACCCTGACCAGTCGCGGACAATCGGCCGGAAACCCGATTCCCATGGCCGGTATCCCTTATCATGCCGCAGAAGGCTATATTGCCCGTTTGCTCAAACAGGGCGAATCGGTTGTCATGTGTGAACAGGTTGGTGATCCGGCTAAATCCAAAGGACCGGTGGAACGTAAGGTGGTACGTATTATCACACCGGCCACCGTTACCGATGAAGCATTGCTGGAGGATAAAAAGGATAATATTCTACTGGCCATCAGTTCCACGGCAGATACTTATGCCCTGGCCTGGCTGGATTTAAGCAGTGGCC
>CAYLNS010000223.1:0-2136 GCA_964385115.1 uncultured Methylomarinum sp. | reverse complement strand
CACATACACTTCTTCCATAAGTAACTGATAGTAAAATATATTTGTCTTTTAAATTGCGCTGAATAGTTACGATTTTTGTTTAATTTAAAACGTTATCCGCAAGGCTAGGGGTGCTATAAATATAGCTGAGACAAACCCTTTGAACCTGAACCGGCTAATACCGGCGTAGGAAAGCCCAATCTTCCCTGCGCTTCAGATTTATTGAAACTGGAGATAAGCATGAGCGCTGTCCGTAATGAAATTACCTCTGATTCTGGTAGTAGTATCAGAATCGATTCCTATCCTGCATCTGAAAAAATCTATATTAAGGGGAGTCGCCCTGATATTAAGGTTCCGATGCGAAAAATCACCCTGTCCGATACACCGGTACAGTTTGGCGCAGAAAAAAACCCACCGTTATATGTATATGACACCTCCGGTGTTTATACCGATCCTAATGTTGAAATTGACTTGCATAAAGGCTTAGCGGCTCTTAGAGGGCAATGGATAGAAGAGCGAGGCGATACCGAACTGTTAGCAGGACCCAGTTCCAAATTTGGTCAGGAAAGACTGAATGACCCTGCAACAGCAGATTTGCGCTTTCAACTAACCCGAAAACCACGAAGGGCTAAATCCGGTGCTAATGTATCCCAGATGCATTACGCACGGCAGGGAATTATTACGCCTGAGATGGAGTATATTGCCATTCGTGAAAATCAGAATATGGAAGAAATGCAGGAATATCTGAAAGGCCGCCATCCTGGCCAGCCCTTTGGTGCAAATATTCCTGACAGAATCACACCTGAATTTGTACGCGACGAAGTGGCACGGGGACGGGCCATAATCCCGGCCAATATCAATCATCCGGAACTGGAGCCGATGATTATCGGGCGTAATTTCCTGGTCAAAATCAATGGCAATCTGGGTAATTCGGCGGTGACTTCGTCAATTGAAGAAGAGGTTGAAAAAATGCTCTGGGGAATACGCTGGGGCGCCGACACCATTATGGATTTATCCACGGGTAAAAATATACATGAAACCCGTGAGTGGATTTTACGCAATTCCCCTGTTCCCATTGGTACGGTACCCATTTACCAGGCCCTGGAAAAAGTAGACGGCAAAGCTGAAGAGCTGACTTGGGAAATTTTCCGGGATACATTAATTGAACAGGCAGAGCAGGGGGTCGATTACTTTACCATTCATGCTGGCGTACGTTTGCAACATGTGCCACTAACCGCCAAGCGTTTGACAGGTATCGTTTCGCGCGGTGGCTCGATCATGGCTAAATGGTGTCTCGCCCATCATACAGAAAGTTTTCTGTATACCCATTTTGAAGATATTTGTGAAATCATGAAAGCTTATGATGTTTCATTTTCACTGGGAGATGGACTGCGTCCAGGGTCGATTTATGACGCCAATGATGAAGCACAATTTGCTGAACTGGAAACGCTGGGGGAATTGACACAGATTGCCTGGAAACATGATGTACAAACCATGATTGAAGGGCCGGGACACGTACCTTTACATATGGTAAAAATCAATATGGAAAAGGAGCTGGAAGATTGCAGTGAGGCGCCTTTTTATACACTTGGGCCTTTAACAACTGATATTGCGCCGGCTTATGACCATATCACTTCAGCGATTGGCGCTGCCAATATCGGCTGGTATGGTTGCGCCATGCTTTGCTATGTCACCCAGAAAGAACACCTGGGACTGCCTAATAAAGAAGACGTTCGTGAAGGCATTGTCACCTATAAAATTGCCGCTCATGCAGCGGACCTGGCTAAAGGACATCCGGCTGCTCAGGCACGGGATAATGCGATGTCTAAAGCGCGTTTTGAATTCCGCTGGGAAGATCAGTTTAATATTGCACTGGACCCTGAAAAAGCACGTTTATTTCATGACGAAACCCTGCCAAAAGAGTCTGCAAAAGTCGCCCACTTCTGTTCCATGTGCGGTCCTCATTTCTGTTCAATGAAAATTTCTCAGGATGTACGGGAATATGCTGCGGAAAAAGGTCTGGATGAACAGGAAGCTCTTAAAAAAGGAATGGATGAAAAATCAGAGCAATTTCTTAAAGAAGGCGCTGATATTTACCACAAAATATAACCAGAATTATTCTGGCATTCTAGCGGATGTTATTACTGGATGGACAAA
>CAYLNS010000222.1:0-2185 GCA_964385115.1 uncultured Methylomarinum sp. | reverse complement strand
AGGAATTAAAATCCCAGCGCGAAACCATGCAAATGATTTTACAGCAGATGGATAAGCGTTTCGAGCAAGTCGATAAGCGCTTCGAACAAGTCGACAAGCGTTTCGATCAGGTTCATAGTGAGATATTACAACTCCATCGGGACATGCGTTCATTAACCATGTGGGGCATCGGTATATTATTATCTGTGGCCGGTCTTGCCATTGCCATATTTCGGCTGGTTTAGGTGTTTATCCAGCTTTGTCATTTTGATTAAATGAGAATCCTCAAAGAAGTAAGAAACGAAATCGCCCACGAATATATTCAGGCTTGCAACAGTACTTTTCCGAGGGGCTCTGGGTAACCCCCTGTTATGAAGCATTCACCAACATAATGTTTACATGAAAATCCCGTATTTTTGACCATGAACCAAGCTCACGATCAATCCTATAAACTCCTGTTTTCAGAACCTGAAATCGTGATTGATTTGTTGCAGGGATTTGTCCATGAAGAGTGGGTCAAAGAGCTGGATTTCAGTACCCTGGAAAAAGTATCCGGCAGCTATATTTCCGACGACTTACGCGCCCGTGAAGATGATATCATCTGGCGCGTCAAATACCGACAAAGCTGGATTTATGTCTATTTGTTACTGGAATTTCAGTCCACAGTCGATCGCTACATGGCGGTCAGGCTGATGACTTACATTGGATTACTTTATCAGGATTTGATCAAAAGCAAACAAACGCTTCTTGACAAGCGATTGCCGCCTGTATTCCCGGTTGTTCTGTACAACGGCGAGCAGCGTTGGACAGCCGCCACCGAACTGAAAGATTTAATTGTCACACTGCCTGGCGGACTGGAACACTATCTGCCTGCACTTAAATATCTGATTCTGGACGAGGGCGCTTACGACCCGCAAACGCTCACGCCTTTGAAAAATCTTGTGGCAGCCATCTTTCGACTGGAAAACTCCCGTTCTTATGAAGATATTATCGAAGTCATTTCCAATTTGATAGAATGGCTGTCAACGCCAGAACAAACCCGGTTAAGGCGCAGCTTCAGCATCTGGATTAACAGAGTCTTACAGCCACCGGGGCAATCAGCACAACCGAAATCAAATCTTAACGACTTAGTGGAGATAAAAACCATGATCGCACAACGCATACCACAGTGGATACAGGAAGGTGAGCAACGTGGCGAAGCCAGAGGTGAGGCCAAGACACTCTTAAAACAACTGGATCTGAAATTTGGCGAATTACCTGCATGGGTGGAACAGCGCGTCCATACTGCGGATAAAAAGCAACTGGATATCTGGGTAGAGCGGATTCTTACAGAAGATACATTAGAAAAAATATTTCTTTAAGCCATCATTAGATGACCTCCCTCAAGGAAACAGGAAACGACATCTCCCACAAATATTCAGTAAGGTCTGCAACAGCACTTTGCCGATGGTTTGGACAATACGACAGTGGTACTCGGGTACCATGAAAAAACACACCGATTGATTACCTGGATTTTGCCTCGCCGGTATCCGGCCTCGGTTCCAAAATAGGTTTTGACGCCACCAACAAGTGGCCCGGCGAAACCACCCGGGAATGGGGAAAGCCGATTGTCATGTCCGAACAGGTCATTAAAAAAATAGACAGCCTGTGGGAACAATTAGGGCTATAAGCTATTGATTAGTTAAATTAAAATCATGCTGGTTTTTAGGTTTGTAATGTCCGATATGGATTCCCGCGGAGACCGTGGGAACCAGGAAAAGGCTGGATTAAAAAGCCTTATGTATTCACGCACTTACGGATAAGAAACAAGGTTTATGGTAAACTTAATGATATTTTATACAGGCCTGATAACAGGAACACCAAACCATGTTAGCTGAAGAAGATATTGAATTTATCAAACAACATTTATCCGAATGGCTGGCCGAGCAGTCACTAGGCAAACCGCCTGTCGTATATGAAATTGAACTGCGTGAGCGCATGGTGCGGGTTGAAGAAGCCTTAAAAAACCAGGGTGAGGAATTAAAATCCCAGCGTGAAACCATGCAAATAATTTTGCAGCAGATGGATAAACGTTTTGAACAAGTCGATAAACGTTTTGAGCAAGTCGACAAGCGTTTCGAGCAAATGCAAGAAAACATGGATAGACGCTTCGAACAAGTCGACAGGCGTTTTGAACTAATGCAAAAAAATATGGATAGTCGTTTCG
>CAYLNS010000221.1:0-2209 GCA_964385115.1 uncultured Methylomarinum sp. | reverse complement strand
GAGTTTTAAACCATGGCAATCAAAAACAACACAAATATCACCACAAACGCCATCGGAATCAAAAAACCCGGCCAGTCTTTCTCAGCCTGTTTACTTTGCTCCATAGTCTGCTTAATGCCGGGCCACATCCAGAAAAGAACGCCCAGAACCAGCACCCCCAATAACAAATTTTCCCAGCCTGATGTCATCTCCATGCTATCTCCTTAATCCGAAAGATAATATTCTACCGTGGAAACCACACGGACTTTTTTAATATGCGGATTATTCTGATCCCGCGGCATAATGGAAAAACGGCCTTGGGAGGCTTTTTTTATCTTGCCCAACTGACTGCTGGAATCCTCAGCAAACTTAAAAGCCACTTCCCGGGCTTTAGTCGTTGCCTCCTGAATCATCTCCGGCTTTACTTCATTCAAACGGGTAAACAGATATTCTACCTGATTCTGATAATCCCCGGCCGTAAAAGCAATCCCCTGTTTACCTAAATCAGCCAGCTTATTCATCAGTGAGCGAATATGATTAACCTTTTTAGAATACACCGTCACCGTTTGTATGGCACTATAACGAAACCTGGCCTGCTGATTACCATACTGATTGGCCAGCTTATCGGTAATGATTGGAGCCGAAACCGTAATTTCCGCCGCATCAACACCCGATTTCAATAAAAACTGACGAATTTTTGCACTACTGTTCTCTAAAGAGTCATATAAAGTCTGTAACTGATTATCCGCCTCAATAAACTGTATCGGCCAAATCACCACATCCGCCGGAAACTCCCGCTCCGAAAGACCTTTAACCTTAACGCTGCGTTCAAAGGATTTAAAATCAATCGCTGCCTGGCTAAGAAAAAAACCTAAAGAAGTCAGCCCCAGAAAAATAAAAAACCCCAGAACAAACGCCTGATTACCTTTTTTTTGTTCCATTGAATCAACCTTAAGGCAGTAAATTTACTTTACCTTAGCACAAATATCAGCAGGTAAAAATGGTAATATACTTCGCCACTGCGCCAATTTATCCTCAAAAGATAATGCAGCATGTGCCGGACTGGTCGAGGGCAGCCGCTGATAATGAATATTCCGCCAGGGTTCCGGCAGATTTATCAACACCTGTTTTTTATATACGGCTTCTGCTTTTGCTCCGTTAAAAAAGACCGCTTTAACAGCAGGGCTTTGTTCAAAAAAACCTGCAAAATCATTTACCTGAATCGTTTCCATATCAATCCGACTATCCAGGCTACCGGGCCGGGAACAATTTTGCAGCACATCCCACAAAGCAATACCATGCTCCAACAGACACTGCTTTTTTACGGAAAAATCATCACCAAAATCTACACCCAATAAAGCCGACATAATAGGCCAGAACGTATTCCGCTGATGGGCATAATATTGCTGCCGCTGTAACGACCTCACCCCAGGCATGGAACCCAGAATCAATATCTGCGACCGCCTATCAGCAATAGGCTCAAAACAGGAAATAGTCATTCATCAATTTTTTAATTAAAAACAAGTATCAAATGATAATTATATCATAAATCAAAGACCTGACCCTGCCGTCCGAATTGACGCGACGGTTATGTGTAATTATAATTCATGTACTTGATACTGTACCTATAAATCCAGCACCTCGTCCTGAAGGTCAAAGTGCTGGATAAATTTAATGAGGCTACTATGGATGCAATAAGTTACACCGTTGCCCGTGCAAATCTGGCTAAAACAATGGAAAAAGTTTGTAATGACCATGCCCCGGTAATTATTACACGAAAACGAGAATCTCCAGTAGTCATGATTTCCTTAGAAGACTACCAAGCTATGGAAGAAACAACATATCTACTTCGTTCACCTGCGAATGCTCGACACTTACTTGAATCCATAGCCGAGCTTGAAGCTGGAAAGGGTGTTGAACGAGAATTAATTGAATGACGCTCACATTTTCCTCCAGGGCTTGGGACAACTACTTGTATTGGCAAAAAACTGATAAAGCTATTTTAAAAAGGATTAATACATTAATTAAGGACATTCAGCGCACTCCCTTTGAAGGTATTGGCAAGCCAGAGCCTTTAAAACATAGTCTTTCTGGTTATTGGTCAAGACGGATTAATGATGAACATAGGATTGTGTATAAAGTGACCGATGATAGTGTTTTAATTGCCCAACTCCGTTACCATTACTGAAACACATAACGTCTCGCATCACCGGCTGCAAAAAGCAGAGCG
>CAYLNS010000220.1:0-2255 GCA_964385115.1 uncultured Methylomarinum sp. | reverse complement strand
GGCCAATATCATCAACCCCGGTTTTCATGCCATTGCGATAATGATGCTGTTTTTAATTCCGGTTCTGATAGTCGAACTGTATTTCAGCTTCCCGCAAAAACAGACACAAGCGGCGACTCCCGATAGCCGCGCGCAACTGCCAGAACCGGAACTGCAAACGGAATCAGAAACCGACCCGTCTGAAACAGAAAATTCAGAGTAAAGCGGTTTTCAGGTAAAATGGCTCATTTTTAATCTCTTTTAAATCATGAGCCTCTGCATTTCATTCATCAATGCCTTAAACGAATGGGTTGGCAAATTGATTTCCTGGCTGACACTGGCCATGGTCATCACCACATTCAGCGTGGTTGTTCTGCGTTATTTATTTGACAGTGGCTGGATAGCCCTGCAGGAATCAGTCACCTATATGCACAGCCTGGTTTTTATGCTGGGGGCTGCCTACACACTCAAACACGACGGCCATGTCCGTGTCGATATTCTCTATCAGCGTTTCAGCCCTAAAACCCGGGCCATCATTGACGCCTTGGGCGCCTTGTTGTTACTGCTTCCGGTCAGTGGTTTTATTATCTGGAGCAGTTGGCATTATGTCAGTGAATCCTGGCAGGTATTGGAAGGCTCCCGTCACTCCGGCGGTCTACCCGGTCTGTTTTTGTTAAAAAGTTGTATTATCGCCATGGCCGTGTTGCTTATTTTGCAGGGTATTGCCATGTTTTTACAAAATCTGATGATTATCATCGGCAACGATAAAGGAGCCTCGTAATGGAACATTATCTGGCTTTATGGATGTTTGCCGCTGTCTTTATCGTTTTACTGACTGGCTTTCCGGTAGCCTTTGCATTAAGCGGAACAGCCTTGCTGTTTGCCGCAGCCGGCATTCAGTTTGAGCTGTTTGATGATGCTTTTTTAAGCGCCTTGCCAAACCGTTTATTCGGCATCATGAGTAACCAGACACTCATTGCAGTACCGTTGTTTGTGTTTATGGGTGTGGTGCTGGAAAAAGCCAAAATTGCCGAAGACTTGCTTGAAGCCATGGCTGACCTGTTTGGCAGTCTGCGGGGCGGGCTTGGTATTGCCGTCACATTGGTAGGCATGCTGATGGCGGCCAGTACCGGTATTGTCGGGGCAACCGTAGTGACCATGGGCTTATTGTCTTTGCCCACCATGTTACGCAATCATTATGATCCGGCCATCGCCTGCGGCACTATCTGCGCATCCGGCACACTGGGGCAGATTATTCCACCGTCTATCGTACTGGTTTTACTGGGTGATGTGATTTCCAGCGCCTATCAGCAGGCACAGCTGGATATGGGGATTTTTGCACCGGAAACCGTCTCGGTCGGTGATTTATTTGCTGGCGCACTACTGCCGGGTTTGGGGCTGGTACTGCTTTATCTGGTTTATATTTTGTTGGTAGCTTTTCTAAAGCCTGCCAGCATGCCCGCGCCTGAACAAAAATCCCGTAGCAAAGCTTTTTACTGGCAAATCCTTAAAAGCCTGACGGCACCGTTAGTGCTGATATTCTCTGTACTGGGTTCCATCATGGCCGGCATGGCAACTCCCACAGAAGCCGCTGCGGTTGGCGCCGTTGGTGCGATGATTCTGGCCTGGCTGAAAAAACAGCTCAGTCTGACCACGCTGAAAGAAGTCTGTGAAAACACTACTCAGGTCAGCAGCATGGTGTTTATGATACTCATTGGCGCCGCGTTATTTTCTCTGGTTTTTCGAGGCTTTGAAGGAGAAGAGCTGGTCGTCAACTTATTATCTGACCTTCCGGGCGGTAAGTTTGGTGCCATGTTCAGTGTCATGGCGGTTATGTTTCTGCTGGGCTTCGTACTGGATTTTATTGAAATCACCTTTGTCATCGTACCCATCGTCGGCCCGGTATTACTGGCAATGGGCCTGGACCCTGTCTGGCTGGGAATCATGATTGCCATTAACCTACAGACCTCGTTTTTGACTCCACCTTTCGGTTTTGCACTGTTTTATCTGCGTGGAGTTGCACCCGCCGAAATCCGTACTCTGGATATTTATAAGGGCGTAGTGCCTTTCATTCTGATACAAATTATCATGCTGGCAATTTTAAGCTTTTGGCCGCAACTGGCGACCTGGCTGCCGGGTATTATTTATGGAGATGCCTCATGAAAGCTATTAATCTGCTTGTTTTATTGCTGATACTGACCGGCTGCGGCCAGACCGGGCCATTATATTTGCCCGATGACACCCCGCCTGTTTATGTGCCGCCTGAAGAGCCGGAA
>CAYLNS010000219.1:0-2289 GCA_964385115.1 uncultured Methylomarinum sp. | reverse complement strand
GATTCAAAATCCAGTTTCTTCGGAAGTGCCGGTTCGATTCCGGCCCTCGGTACCACAGAATAAATAAAGGCCTTACAATTTTTGTAAGGCCTTTTTTATTGCCTGATTGCTTTTCGTCACACTTACACCCCATCAGAAAAAAATAATTTCCAATTATCCATAATTTTTGTAAAGAGCAACGCTGAACATCCATTCAATCAAACAGCAAAAAGAATCCAAATTATAATCACCTGCTGAGTAAAATTATTCCTTTTGGAACACACAGGTTGATTTATTACGTTCTGTGCTCAAATATTCTACCTTTAAAAAAATAAGTTCGCTATGATAGCTTAATCATTTGCCGCTAACTTTAACGACTAGCTGGAGCCAATATGCGCCCTTTTATTTTTTACCTCACTCTGTTGTTTTTCCCAATTGCAAGTGTAACTGCCGACAACCAGGCAGAATCGAAACAACAAATAAGCTCTGGAATCAACACAAACAGACATAAAATACGCTACCTATTTGCACATCAAACACTACCCGCTCTATTCTTCTCAAACCCTGCTGAAACATTAACAAAAATAGAACATAACAGTTCTGCCTATTTTAAATCCGTATTATCTCTACTTGATAAAGATGGTTATAAAAATATATACCCATCTTCTGAAATAGAGACTTTTAAAATAAAAAAAGGGGATGACTTATTTGTTTTAATAAAACCTCCCCATCCTGAACAGCCTACCGAGCCTTATTTAATTTCCTTGGCAATTGTCGATAAAACACCTAAATATTATATTTTTGAGAAACTGGCTCCAGTCACCGGCAGCGTCCCTGACGAAGCTGTTTTTTGTGAATGGTCCAAATCCAGGATACATTCAAATTATGGGATAGGAATACAGGGCATCCCTTCGGCAGAAAACTTTATGTCTATCATTGATGACGCGATAAATGGCAGAATCAAGCCGGTTATTAGAACACAACGATAAAGTCCAACCGGCTGCTGCTGAGGTTTTTAAAATTTTGGGATTTTTATCCACCCAATCAATCCTGATGATGAATGGCCGGTTCTATTTTTATATCGTGCGCCAGACCATGCAGCGAATAAATCAGCAGCACCCCTGCGGCAATCAAAACCAACTGTTGCAGTGAGGTTTTTATATCTGTCTTTTTATGCAATGAAGGAATCAGGTCGGCAACGGCGATATAAATAAAACTGGCTGAGGCAAGCGCCAGAAAATACGGCAGGCTGTCGTGCAAATCTTCCAGGCTGTAATAGGCGAGAACACCGCCGACGATGGTCGTCAGGCTGGCCAGTACATTGTAAAAAAGCGCCTTGGCCTTGGAATAACCGCTTTCCAGTAATATGGCAAAATCCCCCACCTCCTGCGGGATTTCATGGGCGGCAACGGCCAGGCTGGTAACGATGCCCAGCTGTACATCGGTCAGGAAAGCGGCGGCAATTAACACACCATCCACAAAATTATGAATACTGTCGCCCAATATAATCAAGGTTCCGGCCGAGCCGTGATGATGGTGACTGTCAATTTCAATATGAGCTTCACAGGAATGTGAATGGCAATGACGCCAGATGAGTAACTTCTCCAGCGAAAAAAATATCAAAATGCCGAGCAGAATGGTACCGGATACTGATTGAATCTGATGAGTCGGTACTTCTTCAAAGGCATGGGGAATCAGCCCCCAGAAAGACACGCTTAATAAAGCGCCTGTGGCAAAACTGATGCCATGCGGAAGCACAACTTTACGTGCCTCATCGGATAACAATAAAAACACGCCCGCGGCCAGCACACTGAACACGCCGCCCACTGCGGTAAAAATGATAATGTATATCAGTAAATCCAAGGTTAATCTCTCCAGATAAGTGTCGCCATTCTGCCGGTTTGTCCGTCCCGGCGATAGGAATAAAAACGGGATGCATCGGTGACGGTACAGAATTGTCCGCCATAAACATTTTCAATATCCGATTGCGCCAGACTGATACGCGCCAACTGATAAATATCCGCCAGCCATTTGCTCTCGCTTTTTTGTTTAAATGCAGGGCTGAATTCCACCGACTTTTTCACAAAAGCCTGCCGGACTTCCTCGCCTACTTCAAAACATTCAGGCCCGATGGCCGGCCCCAGCCATACTGCGCAATGTTTGTCTGTCATAATATCGCAGGCTTTGTTTAAAATGCCCGCCAGTAATCCGCGCCAGCCTGCATGAATCGCGGCAATTTTTTGTCCATCGGATGCTGCCATCAACACCGGCAGACAATCCGCTGTTTGCACAACACAAACCACACCCGGC
>CAYLNS010000218.1:0-2415 GCA_964385115.1 uncultured Methylomarinum sp. | reverse complement strand
TTTATCCTGACTGAGCTTCAGGACAATTAAGGAATCGCTGATTTAATCACGATTCCTGTGATACAAGGATGTATCACCAAAATAAATGGCTTGCAGCCATTTATTTTGGTGAGCAAAGCAGAAATCGTATTTCTGCTTTGCGGGTACTGACAAATCAGGGATGATTTGTTCAGCACTTCCTTAAGTAAAGAGCCCTCCAAAGCCAGCGAAAATATCACGCTCACGCACTTCTGTGTAAAAATGGAAACCGAAAAGTCCGGTATGGATTCCCACGGAGACCGTGGGAATCAGGGTATCTAAAAAATATCAGCTGTTTACGACTAGTAAGGCTTGACAGGCGACATACTATCTTCGTCAAAATCCTCATTCAAGAAGTCATCATCCGGCACATTACCGTCATGCACCAGATAATTACGCCGAGAAAGATAGGCATCACGAAAAAAAGTGTACCGGTCTATCGCAGCTTCTGTTGCGATTCTTTCCGTGCCTAAATTATCCGCCCGCTTATCAATCGCATTTAATGCAAATAATCCTATTGAAACATAGCTTCCAACATAGCTGATTGGGTTCATCGCCGCATCCCCTGCCAAACCACCAACACCTCGTGGGGAACTGGGACCAAAGAATGGCAACACCAGATAAGGACCTGTCGGAACACCCCATACGCCTAATGTCTGACCGAAATCTTCGTCGTGTTTCTGCAAATCAACTTCTGAGGCCACATCAAAGAAGCCTGCCAAGCCGATTGTGGAATTCAACAGGAAACGCGCTGCATCCGATCCCGACTGGGAAAATTTACCCTGCAATAAATTATTCAGCGCCACCCCAATATCATCAATATTGCTGAAAAAATTACTGACACCCTCATCGGCAAACACGGGCATGACGAACCGGTAACCTTTTGCCACCGGTTTCATGGCATATTCGTCCAGATTATCATTAAAAGTCTGGACCTTACGATTCCAGCCCTCCCATGGATCAATGCTGTTATCTGTTTGTTTGACAGATTCAGTTGTCGCACAAGCAGATAAAAACACTAACGGCAGCACTGTAACGATTAAACTTAACTTATTACGAATCATTTCTCCTCCAACCTGTTCACTTAATTTAGCTCACCAATACCTGCAATAGTTTCAGCCACAATAAGCACTGTTGATAAGCGGTCCGACATTATATTAGAAAACCCTAATAAATGATAGCCGACAAAATACTTCTCTTAGCACTACAATCCTCTCATCTTCCCGGAACATCCAGTACGGGTTTCCATGGAGAGCATGAAACTTATTTTTTGCGCCTTTAACTTGATGCAGCCCCCTAATCCTAGTCATCATTTTTATTTATTTTTTGACCAAGACCAAAGTTCGCGTAACATATCCCAGTTTTCCCCCAAGGTATTTACAAAAACCCAATGACTGACAACCAAAATCCTTTAGGCAAGCGCTTTAGAGGCTATCTGCCTGTTGTTGTTGATATTGAAACAGCCGGTTTTAATGCAAAAAAAAACCCGTTACTGGAAATTGCTGCTGTAATTGTTGAACCGGATGCTTCGGGTTTACTACAAATTACCGAAAAACACAGCAGCAATATTATCCCTTTCAAACACTCGGAACTGGATGAAGCCGCTTTAAAATTTAACGGGATTGACCCCTACCATCCTTTTCGCATGGCCGTTGATGAAGCCGATGCCCTGGCCAAAATATTTGCCCCCATTCGCAAAGCGGTAAAACGCAACCAGTGTACCCGTGCCATCCTGGTCGGTCATAATCCCGCCTTTGACATCGGTTTTCTGAATGCCGCCATAGAACGCTGTAGAATCAAGCGCAGCCCGTTCCACCCTTTCAGCAGTTTTGATACCGCCACACTAGGCGGCCTTGTTTATGGTCAAACCGTTCTGGCTAAAATAGCCGAAGCTGCGGAAATTTCATGGGATAACGAAAAAGCTCATTCCGCCCTTTACGATGCTGAAAAAACCGCTGAACTATTCTGTATGATGGTTAATCGCTGGAAAAAACTGGAAGAACTTGAAAAAAATGCCTCTCAAACTTAATCCGACCTTGTTACCAAAATTTATGTGATAACAAGGCCGGGTTAACTTATCAACTTTCTGCCACAGCACCCGCGTCAGCCAGTTTTCCCTGCAACTCGCCCTTATTAAACAAATCAATAATAATATCGCAACCGCCTACCAGCTCCCCGTTAATATAAAGCTGAGGATAAGTCGGCCAGTTTGAATATTCTTTCAACGCTTCCCGAAGCTCGGGGTCTTCAAAAATATTGACATACATGTATTTGGCCTGACAAGCATCCAAAACCTGTACAGCCTGACCTGAAAAACCACATTGAGGAAAATCAGGCGAACCTTTCATATATAAAACAACCGGATTTTTCAACTGGTCTTCGATTCGTTCTTTAACA
>CAYLNS010000217.1:0-2426 GCA_964385115.1 uncultured Methylomarinum sp. | reverse complement strand
TTCTGGTTCCCACGGTCTCCGTGGGAATCCATACCGGGCGTTCCAGGGGGATACATATTCCTCTATACAGGAGCGTGAGAACGAGTAGGGTTTACTCGCAGAACGAGCCTATCCCCGCTAATCAATAACCCTCAGGATATCTTCAATCAACTGTGGTCCCTGATAAATCAAGCCGCTGTAAATTTGTACCAGACTGGCGCCGGCCTCAAACTTTTCTTTGGCATCAGCGCCCGACATAATGCCGCCTGCGGCAATAATCGGAATTTGACCATTGAGTTCGCTGGCCAGTTTTTTAACCACTTGTGTTGACATCTCTTTTACCGGCGCGCCACTGAGCCCGCCGGCTTCATCAGCAAGCGGGTGTCCTTGAATACTGTCGCGTGAAATCGTGGTGTTGGTGGCTATTACACCATCAATTTCCAGCGACTTCAGCAAATCAGCAATATGTATGATTTCTTCATCATTCAGGTCAGGGGCGATTTTTACCACCAGCGGGGTGTATTTCTGGTGCTCGTCTTTCAGTTTTAATTGCTCTTCCTTCAGGATGGAAAGCAGGCTTGTTATTTCATTGCCCTGCTGTAATTGTCTCAGGTTTTTGGTATTGGGTGATGAAATATTAAGTGTGATATAGCTGGCCGCCTGATAGCTTTTTCGTAAACCAATCAGATAATCGTCAGCCGATTTTTCCAGCGGGGTGTCAAAGTTTTTACCGATATTAATACCCAGCACGCCGTCATAATTTGCCTGCTTTACCTGGGCTAATAAATGATCAATGCCTTTATTATTAAACCCCATGCGATTCAAAATAGCCTGATGTTCAGGCAAGCGGAAAAGCCGTGGCTTGGGGTTGCCGGGTTGTGGTCTGGGGGTGACGGTACCGACCTCGATAAAGCCGAAGCCCAGCGCGGCCAGGGCATCAATATAATCCCCGTTTTTATCCAGCCCGGCCGCCAGGCCCACAGGATTTTTAAAATCCAGTCCCATAACAGAAACAGGTTGCTGGTCAGAGCGGGCTTTAATCAGCTGGCTCAGCCCCGTTTGATGGGAGAGCTTTAATAATTTTAAGGTCAGTGTATGCGCGGTCTCCGCATTGACAGAAAAAAGTAAAGGACGTAATATCGGATAGAGGTTCATGCTGTCTGTGGGATTTGGTAAGGTTCAGGGTTAACACAAGGCTGGCGCTTTAAAATCAAATCAACTAATAATTCGGCCGAGGCCGGCCCCATGCCCAGGCCGTTTCTGAAGTGTCCGGCATTGATGCTTAAATTTGTCCATTCAGGGTGCTGGCCAATATAAGGGATGCCGTCACGAGTACCGGGGCGTAGTCCAGCCCAATGATGGGTGACCGGGAAATTTTTTAGGGTGGGCAATATCCCGGTTGCAAACTGATACAGCTCCTCTCTGGCCGCATCGCTGGTGGACTTGTCAAAACCCGCCTGCTCAACGGTGCTGCCGACCAGAATTTTTCCATCGCGTCTGGGAATCAGGTAGCGGTCATTATCGAGAATCATATAGGTCAAAGTGTCGGGTCGGGCCTCAAAAATAAGCATTTGGCCTTTAACCGGATGAATATCAATTACAGATGGGCTGAAAGGAGCCAGAAGTTCCGATGTCCAGGCACCGGCGGTAATAATAAAATGTTCGCTGCTGAAACTGCCGGAATCTGCATGTAAAGCCGTGACTTTTCCATGGGCTGATTCAAGCCGGTTGACCTGGCAGTGCTCTATAAAGGTGACGCCCTGGTCGGATAAATACTGTTTTAAAGATTTTAACAGGCGCGGGTTTCTGGCCTGGGCAATATCCGGCAGCCATAAAGGGTTTTCAGTCGAGGTGTGCAACCGGGCTATCAAAGCGTCATCCGCTGTTTGCTGACGGATTTGATTATAATCACACCAGCTTAATGCTTTATCAATATCAGGGACTTTACTAATGAACAGGCCGCAAACATAAAACTCAGGGTCAATTCCGGTTTTTTCCAGTAACTGCTCGGACAATGCCGGATAAATTTTTAGACTGGCCATGACCAGATCGCTGATAGCCTGACTCTGACGCCACGGATAAAGTGGCAGCAAAATACCGCCGCCGGCCCAGGATGATTCCCGCCCAAGCTCGGATTTTTCAACGATAGTCACCGTATGATTTTCCTGAACAAGTTCCCGTGCAGTCAGCAGGCCGCTGATGCCGCCGCCTACGATTGTAAAGTCAGATAGCTGTTTCATGTCATGGTCAGGCGATGAGTTGATGTGCTGTAAAGCGATAATTGTAACAAAGTGAGTTGGATGAGAGGGGATAAAATAAAAGGGAGGTTAATGGCAGGTAGTATTTGTTTTTAAGTGGGAATGATTGTCGTCTCTGGAAAGTTCGGTATGGATTCTTGCGGAGACCGTGGGAACGGGGCTTGTGTTGTTTTTTTTTAACAAAGTTAA
>CAYLNS010000216.1:0-2478 GCA_964385115.1 uncultured Methylomarinum sp. | reverse complement strand
AAATACGCTGAGTAGTTACAAAAAAGATATAAATAGTTTTATGGCACGACAAGCCTAAAAACCAGCATACATTTAATTCATACTAATCAATAACTTGTAGCTGTATATGCGGCAAAGCTGGGGTAAGATAGAGCTATAGTAGATGGGGTGTTTGAAATTATTACACGCGAACAAACAAACGGTATCTACAAATAAAGCATCCGACAAAACCTAATTCACCAACACCAAATTATCCCGGTGAATCAATTCCTCATCATCAGCATAGCCTAATAACGATTCAAATTCTGAACTGTTTTTCCCGGCTATTTTTTTAACTTCATCAACATTATAATTGACCAGTCCCCGGGCAATTTCTGTGGATTGGCTATCTACACAGCTCACCAAATCGCCCCGGCTAAAATCCCCTTTTACCGAATGCACTCCGACAGCCAGCAAACTTTTACCTTTGCTTTTCAGATTTCTAACGGCCCCATCATCCAACACCAGTACGCCCTTACTCTGTAGCTGGCCGGCCAGCCACTGTTTTCTGGCAACAAACTTGGCAATATCCGGGACCAGATAGGTCCCCAAATCCTTTCCGGCGACAACATCTGTAATCACATTTTCCAACTGCCCGGAAACAATCACGGTCGCTGCCCCCGAGCGGGCCGCCAGGCGGGCTGCCCGAATCTTGGTGTACATGCCGCCACGCCCGAGTCCACTCCGACTGCCACCTGCCACTTTATCCAGCACAGCATCATTCACACTGACGTTAGAAATAAGCTTTGCATCGGGATTCACACCCGGATCTGCATCAAACAACCCTAACTGGTCGGTCAGAATAATCAGTAAATCCGCCTCCACCAGATTGGCGACCAGAGCCGCCAGGGTGTCATTATCTCCGAATCGAATTTCATCAGTCGCCACGGCATCATTTTCATTAACAACCGGCACCACATTAAAATCCAGCAATGTCAGCAAGGTGCTTCGGGCATTAAGATAACGCTGCCGGTCGGACAAATCATCATGGGTCAACAACACCTGCGCCGTTAACAAATCATGTTTCTGAAACTTGTTTTCAAAATTACGAATCAAGCCCATCTGCCCGACTGAAGCTGCCGCCTGTAACTCATGCAAACTGTGAGGACGACTGGGAAGCTTCAAGCGGCTCATGCCTTCAGCCACCGAACCCGAGGATACCAACACCATATCGATATCCCGGTGTTTTAACATGGCCATCTGCTCTACCCAGCCCGCTATCGCCGGAACATTAAGCCCCTGCCCGCCGTTTGTCAGCAAGGAACTGCCGATTTTGACAACAATTCTTTTTGCTTTGTTAAATTCAGTCCTGCTCACTGTCTTTTTGTTCCTGCCGTTGTTGTTCCAGATAATCCATGACAGCATACATCAATTCCTGAGTGCCTTGTTTTTTCAAAGCGGAAATACAATACACAGGCCCCTTCCAATGCAAAGCATCGACAATTTCCTGACAATGGCTGTCCACCTCATCCTCTGGCAAACGATCTGTTTTGTTTAAAACCAGCCATCGGGGTTTACCCGCCAACTCATCACTCCATTTTTCAAGCTCGGCAATAATTTTTTCAGCCGCCTCGACCGGAGTTTCGGTTGACTCATACGGCATTACATCCACTAAATGCAACAACAGTCCTGTTCGTGATAAATGCTTCAAAAAATGCAGCCCCAGCCCGGCCCCTTCAGCCGCGCCTTCAATAACGCCGGGAATGTCCGCCATAACAAAACTGCGCATATCATCCACCCGGACAACACCCAGATTTGGATGCAACGTAGTAAATGGATAATCCGCCACTTTAGGCTTGGCTGAAGAAACGGCTCTGATCAGACTGGATTTGCCTGCATTCGGCATACCCAGCAAGCCGACATCGGCAATCACTTTCAATTCCAACTTCAAGACCCGGTGCTCTCCGGGCGAGCCTTTGCTGAACTGTTGCGGCGCTCTGTTAACACTGCTTTTAAAGCGGGTATTGCCCAATCCATGAAATCCCCCTTTGGCCACCAGTAATTTTTCACCGGCATGCACCAAATCACCAATTTTCTCGCCTGTTTCCGCTTCATAGACGATGGTGCCTAAAGGGACATGAACAAAACAATCCTCACCTTTCTTACCGGTGCAATTCCGCCCCATGCCGTTTTGTCCGCGCTGTGCCCGGTGAACAGAGTGATAACGAAAATCAGCCAGGGTGTTGAGGTTTTCAGCAGCGACCAGATAAACACTGCCACCATCACCGCCATCACCGCCATCCGGCCCACCCATGGGAACATATTTCTCCCGCCTGAAGGTTGCTACACCATTACCGCCATCACCCGCTTCAACGCGGATTTCCGCTTCGTCTACAAATCTCATTTTTACAACCGTATAAATCCAGCACCTCGTCTTGAAAGACAAGGTTTTCTTTAAAAAAACAGTAACTACTCAGCGTAATTTAAAAGACAAATATATTTTACTATCAGTTACTTATG
>CAYLNS010000215.1:0-2509 GCA_964385115.1 uncultured Methylomarinum sp. | reverse complement strand
CGTAAGCAACTGATATTAAATGGCATTTCTTTTTTAAAGTATGCTGAGCAGATACCGCTTATTTTTAAAAGGGTATGAATCACCAGGCGCTATTGACTGGTACAATACTACAGTCCATTGACTTTATAGACCGAACGTCACAAAAATAATGAAAATATCCGTTGTTGTCCCGGTTTTTAATGAAGCCGAAAATCTACAGCCTTTGATTGAAGAAATTAAACAGGCTTTGTCTTCTTATGAACATTACGAAATCATTTATGTGGATGATGGCAGTACCGATGAAACCAGGCAGACGCTGGAAAAACTTGGTGGACTTATTCCTGAGCTTAAAGTCATCCGTCATCGTCACAGCTATGGACAGAGTGCAGCAATCCGGACGGGGATAAAGCTGGCTGTTTATCCGGTTATTGCCACATTGGATGGAGATGGACAGAATGATCCGGCTGATATTCCGGGGTTGCACGAAGCCTTACAACAGAAACAGCAAGAGATTGCAAATTTGTGGATGGTTGCGGGCTGGCGACAGAAAAGACTGGATTCCAAATGGCGTATTTTTTCGTCAAAACTGGCCAATTCTATCCGTTCCTGGTTGCTGAATGATCAAACCCCGGACACAGGGTGTGGTTTAAAGGTTTTTTATCGGGATAAATTTTTGGATTTACCTTATTTTAATCATATCCATCGCTTTTTACCGGCACTGATTATCAGGGAAGGCGGGCAGGTTATTTCTGCACCGGTTAATCATCGTCCTCGTCAACGAGGTGTTTCAAAATACGGAACCTGGGGCAGGTTGTGGGTCGGCATTGTTGATTTGATGGGCGTGATGTGGCTGATTAAAAGAGCCAGTCCGGTTGTCATCGAAGAAAGCTTCTAGTCCAAACTCACGCATTCTTTTTTTCGGCTCACTATGTATTATCAATTACCTGCCCGCTTCGGGATTTTTTTGCTCTGGTTTGTTCTGACAGCGGTTAGCCTTAAAGTCAGGCCGTTATTTCCGGTTGATGAGACACGCTATGTGTCGGTTGCCTGGGAAATGTGGTTGAGACAGGATTATCTGGTGCCTCATCTGAATGGCGAGACTTATAGTCACAAGCCGCCGCTGTTATTCTGGCTGATTAATCTGTTATGGATGATTTTTGGTGTTAATGAAACTGTAATACGCTGGATAGGGCCATTATTTTCATTAGCGGGGCTGTTTCTGACCGGTAAAATTGCCGGATTACTCTGGCCGGAAAAAAAACAGATAGACACTCAGGTACAGTTTATTTTGCTGGGGTTTTTCTTTTGGATGCTGTACGGCACGCTGACCATGTTTGACATGATGTTGGCTTTTTTCGTGTTATTAGGTATCTACAGCCAGATAAAACTGGCAATCTGCGGTTTGACATGGCAACGCTGGGGATTGTTCAGTCTTGCCATCGGCGGTGGGGTGTTAACCAAGGGACCGGTAATTTTGCTGCATTTATTGCCCGCTGCTTTATTACTGCCCTGGTGGCAGCCGAAGGACGGCCGGACCTTTGCCTTGTCTCGCTGGTACTTGGGATTATTCTTATCGGTATTGGCAGGCGCGGCCATTGCATTATGCTGGGCGATTCCGGCCGGATTAAGTGGTGGGGAAGCTTACCGGAATGCCATTTTTCTAGGACAGACCCAGGGCAGGATTGTCAATTCATTTGCTCATCGATTGCCTTGGTGGTGGTATGTGCAAAAATTACCGGTTTTGCTGCTGCCGTGGTTATTATGGCCAGCCGTGTGGCGGGCAATGAAAAATATTCTTCTGGATAACAAAGGTACTCGGTTTTGTCTGGTCTGGGCGATACCTGTTTTTGTGGCATTTTCTTTGATTAGCGGTAAACGGATTCATTATCTGTTACCGTTGATGCCGGCATTTGCTTTACTGATTGCTTACGCCTTGAGCAGCCTGGCTGAAAAACAGCAAACCGTTCATACCTGGCTGCCGGGTGTGATTTACGCTTTATTCGGTATTGTTTTATGCATATTGCCGTGGTTGAATGATAGCTGGCAGATAAAAGTCGAGTTATCAGATATTTCTCCTGTTTGGGGTGGATTGCTGTTATTGTTTTCCGGCTTGTTATTCGTAAAACCTCGTTATTTACAGCAGGCGGTATTCAATATCTGTGTGGTCAGTGTGGCTGCTTTTTTAGTGCTTGAAGCAGCCTTGTTTTCAGTATTTTCCTATCGCTATGATATGCAGCCTGCTGCCTTGCATATTCAGCAGTTAAGAGCACAAAACAAAGCGGTGGCTTTTTATACCGCTAAATATCATGGACAGTATAATTTTGTCGGACGATTCAAAAAACCTCTGACGGTGCTTAAACAGCAAACGGATTTGAAGCAATGGATGGCTCAACATGCTGATGGTTACGTCATTAAAATCATCAAACTGAAGCAGCTGAAAAACGGGTTTGGGCAATATCCACATTTTCCTTTTAAAGGAAAAGAAGTGGTTTTTCTGCCGGTGAGTGATTTAAAGACACATGCTGAATGG
>CAYLNS010000214.1:0-2607 GCA_964385115.1 uncultured Methylomarinum sp. | reverse complement strand
TTTCTTAGTTTTTTTACTGCGGCAATGATTATTTTGACAGCTGCAGTCTATGTTTCTCTTTTTACCTGGGCCGAAATTAAACATAAAGCTTCTTTCAAATACTGGTCCTGGTTTGTTTATCTGTTATTACTTGCTTGTGTGGCCGTTTTTGTTCAGGTCATGAACCTGAATGGTTACTGGAAAATTCTTGCGGTAGTCATGGCGGTTGGCTACTGGTGGACGCCACGTTTGATTTTGCGTTTATGTATTGCTACGCATAGTGATTGAACGGGGGGCTTTTTGTATCTGCTCATCCCTGAAAATGCCACTTTATCCCCGATAAAAAATACAGGGCGGGCAATAACCTTTTTTCTTAACTAAAAGGAGTGGACTGATGAGTTCAAATATTCCTAACTGGGCTTCGGAAGCCTTTTGGAAAAAAACAGCCATTTGGGTGACGGCTGGTTCATTTTTAATTCTTATTTTTCTTACCTTTGATTCCATGAACGAGATTACCGCAGGTAGTTCCAGGGTGCCTGCTTATAGTGTGATTAATAAAAAGATAAGTTACCGTTTTGATAAGTCGCGCAATCGCTTTCAGCCGGTTATTCTGTCAGATGATGAACCATTGTTCGGTAAAAAACTGACGGAAGAAGAAGCAGAGCAGTTAGTCCGACTGGGTAAGCTGACCACACAGGCTAAAAATTGCATGAATTGTCATACCCTGCTGGGAAACGGGGCTTATTATGCGCCTGACCTGACAAAGGCCTGGTTGGATCAGGGCTGGGGTACAGCCGCTTCACGAGAAACATTGATGTTACAGTTTCTGATGAATCCTGAAAAATATGCCCGAACCTATGGAACCAACCGCAAAATGCCACAATTGAATATCACCGAAGAAGAGGCAAAGGGCGTTATTGCTTTTTTGAAGTGGATGTCTTCAATTGATACTAATGGATTTCCCAATAATTTTCCCGCTATTGATGCAGAGGAGGAATAAGTCGTGACTAATCAAGCAATCAATTCATCTGAAAGTCATAAGCAATACACTCAGGTTAATTCTTTATCCATGGAAAACCTGAATGGCGGGCAAAAACTGGCTGTCCATTATTTTACTGTTGCCATGATATTGTTCATGGCGCAATTATTATTTGGCATTTTTGCCGGCATGCAATATCTGTGGCCGGAGTTTTTGTATAACACCCTGGATTTTAATGTTAATCGAATGGTTCATATTAACGCCATGATTGTCTGGATGTTATATGGATTTATCGGATCGGTTTACTGGTTTCTTGAAGAAGAAAGCGGCATAGAAATTGTTGGTTTAGGACTGGGGAAACTGGGTTTCTGGGTATTAACGGCTGCGGTAACCGTTGTGGTGCTGGTGTATTTACTGGTGCAAATTGGCAGTGGTACGGAAAGCAGTATCTGGCTGATTAATGAAGGCAGGGAGTATATTGAGGCTCCCCGCTGGGCGGATATCGGCATTGTTGTAGTCATGCTGATTTTTTTCTATAACGTCGCTGCAACCTTCAGTAAAGGTAAATGGTCGGGAATTGCCGGTGTGTTAACATTGGATCTGGTCGCCCTGGCCGGCCTGTATTTAGCTGGTATGTTTTTTACCACCAATATCAGTGTTGATCAGTATTGGTGGTGGTGGGTGATTCATTTATGGGTTGAAGCTACCTGGGAAGTCCTGGTGGGTTGTATTATGGCGTGGACATTGATGAAGCTTTTAGGGGTGCGTCGTCAAGTCGTGGAAACCTGGCTTTATATTGAAGTGGCACTTATGTTTGGTTCCGGTATTTTAGGGCTGGGCCATCATTATTTCTGGATTGGTACGCCCGAATATTGGTTTACTATTGGCGGTTTTTTCTCAGCTTTAGAGCCCATTCCGCTGGTGGCAATGGTGGTCCATGCCATTTATGACTCAGGTGTTCACAAATTCAAAACGATTAATCATCCCGCTTTTGCCTGGATTATCGCCCAGGCCTTCGGTAATTTTTTTGGCGCCGGCGTCTGGGGATTTATGCACACCTTGCCGCAAATCAATTTGTACACTCATGGAACGCAGTGGACAGCCTCGCATGGGCATTTATCTTTTTTTGGCGCTTATGCCACCATCAATATTGCTTTTTTCTACATGGCCATACAGAAAATGCGGGGAGACTGCTGGATGGGCAGTAATATGCCCGGCAATGGCTGGAAATGGAAAACGGCCATGTTTTTGCTGAATCTGGGTGTTGTAGGAATGACCGTCGCGCTGCTTATTGCCGGATATGAACAGTCTTTTATTGAGCGTGCGATTGAAGGTTCAAGCTGGGGCGGCTATTTCGCGGCACAATCCCATCCCTGGTTTGTGCAAGGTATGGTCTGGCGCATGGTGTTTGGTGTGATGACTTTTCTAGGCGGTATATTACTGTTCTGGGATTTATTGACAGTCGGTAAAAATGAACCGCGAAAGGCACAGGCTCTGGTAGCCGAATAAAGTATGACTCGGCCTTGTCATGATTTTTATGCAATGACAAGGCCGGGGTGAGAGTAAACAAAAGCGGCCATGTTTTTTTAAAAAAGTATGGCCGCCTTTTTATGTCATCTGATATTGAATATCGGTAATGATATATTCTG
>CAYLNS010000213.1:0-2644 GCA_964385115.1 uncultured Methylomarinum sp. | reverse complement strand
TGCAGCCGGTACCGTGACAGACGCTTCTGTCTCTGCTGTTCCCCTGCCCACTGCATTCTGGTTATTTACTTCGGCTGTCGCTGCGTTAGGGTTTCGCTTCCGTCAGCGAGCATAATCCTCGCATTTCCATGCGCCGGCGTCATTATCACCCAGTTAAATTTACATAGGATACCGCTGAGGAACGAAGCGCATCCTTCCTTGTGTTTTCTTGCCTTTGTAATGGTCGTGACGCTCGGTGTGGGAATGAATACTCTTCCTGATGACCTGCATGAGTTTCCGTTTAAATTCATGCATTCCGCATCAATCTGTACTATCATGGCATTTACTGTACCAACAAGAGATGAGCCATGCATCGTCTAATTTTTATCAGTTTTTTTCTGTTTTCATCAACCGGCTTTGCTGAGGAGACGGCCGCTGTTCCTGAACCGCCGGATTTACCGCTGCCCGTACAGTCTGACAAAGAACTGGAGCCGGATATTACCATTATCCGCAAGGGTGAAAAAACCATCCAGGAATACCGGATTAACGGTCAGCTTTATATGATTAAGGTCATCCCCAAAATAGGCCCGGCCTATTATTTTATCGACAGCAACGGGGATGGCAATCTGGATGTCAAAACCAATGACCTGGATAAAGGTCTGTATATCAATCAGTGGAAACTGCTGGAGTGGGATTAAGGTTTCGTGTCAGTTTACACCCAGGTCGCTTCACAAGATGTGGAGGCATTGTTAGTCCACTATGATATTGGCAGGCTGCAACATTTATCGGGCATCGAAAACGGCATCGAAAACAGCAACTATACGCTGGATACATCAACCGGTCGCTTTATCCTGACTCTGTATGAATCACTTTGCACTGAAGAAGCGGCCAACGTGATTCAACTGATGCAACAATTACAGCAACACGACTACCCCGCGCCAATAGTCCAGCAAGACAAACAAGGATGTTTTCTTAAAACCCTACAGCAAAAACCCGCAGCGATTTTTTTACGACACCCGGGCTCGTCCACAATCTCCCCAACACCTGAACAATGCGAACAATTAGGCCGAAAGCTGGCCCAGCTCCACTGTTTAAGCCCAAAAATATCCTTTAACAAACCCAACACCCAAAACCTTGCCGGCTGCCTGAATATTTTTGAGCAGATTAAGCCATTGTTGCCCGCCGGTGTATCAAGCGAAATACAGGCGGAATTTGCCTATCAACAGCAGCGACAGGATAAAACACTGCCCTCCGGTCTTATCCACGCCGATTTGTTTCGTGATAATGTGTTGTTTGACAATGGCAACATCAGCGCTGTTCTGGATTTTTATACCGCCTGTAACGATTGTTTTATTCTGGACCTGGCCATTGCCTGTAATGACTGGTGTTATTGTGAAGCCTGGCAAAATGAAAATGCATCCGCGTTATTGCAAGGATATCAGTCCGTCAGATACTTGTCTGCCGATGAAAAATCTTTGTTTCCAGTTTATTTACGCTTTGCCGCTTTACGATTCTGGCTTTCCCGGCTGCATCATCAATTATTTCCACTCGCAGGTCAGCTGACATTACACAAAGACCCGGAAATTTTCCACCAGCTGTTACGTGCGCACCAAAGCCGAAAAATTATCATTGATTTTGACAGCCAGACTACTCTAAAACAAGGATACGGCTGATAAACGAAACCTGTTCCAGGCTGTTTTCTTGCTCTGATTTCCACGGTCACCATGGGAATCCCGACAGAACCTGCCAAACAGTGCATACATTCCCGCGGCAGAACATGAAAATGAGCTACATGCCGCTGGAGCCTGACCACAAGATACGTTATATTGCCCTTTTAACATCAGCAAATCATACGAAATTAATATGTCTGAATTACCCGAAGATTTAAAATATGCCAAAACTCATGAATGGGCAAAATTAGAAGATGACAATCAGGTTCGCGTCGGCATTACCGATTTTGCCCAGGCTGAATTAGGTGATCTGGTATATGTTGATTTACCCGAAACCGGCAAAACATTCCAACAGGGCGAGCAATGTGCCGTGGTGGAATCAGTAAAAACCGCTTCTGACCTGCACAGCCCGGTAACAGGCACTATTGTAGCAGTTAACGAAGAGCTGGCCGACGAGCCGGAATTAATCAATGAAGATGCCTTTAATACCTGGTTATTCGTGGTCAAGGCTGATGACACTGCCGAGTTAAACCAGCTGCTCGATAAAGATGCTTATCAACAGATAATAGAAGATTAAAAAGGATAGAATCATGGCAAATCAACAGGCAAAAGGCCTGCTTAGAGTATGGAATGCATTTTTCTTTTCGCTGGCCGGTTTCAAGGCCACCTGGAAACACGAAGAGGCCTTTCGTCAGGAAGTATTACTGACACTTCTGACCATCCCGGTAGCATTATGGATGGGAAACACCACACTGGAAAAAGTTATTTTGATAGGCTGTATGGTGCTGGTTTTGCTGGCCGAATTGCTTAACTCCGCCATTGAAGCAGTGGTCGACAGAATCGGAATGGAACATCATGACTTGTCAGGAAGGGCTAAAGATATTGGTTCTGCCGCAGTTTTTTTATCACTGGCCTGGGCTGCTATCGTCTGGTTTGTGATTCTGACGGGTTTGTAAATAGTTGTTAATCTTAAAATAACCATTCAGCATATTTAA
>CAYLNS010000212.1:0-2672 GCA_964385115.1 uncultured Methylomarinum sp. | reverse complement strand
TGCTTTGCGGGCGCTGACAAATCAGGGATGATTTGTTCAGCGCTTCCTTAAACAGTTAACGCCCGCCAGTCACTCGAAGTTTCTTAACTTAACCGAAAAGCCAGTATAAGCCTAAGCTTTTGCTGATAATTAGAAAGATAACAGTCAACTAAAACGTTTTATTATATCATTACCTAAAGTCTCGGAATAATGTCCGCATCATTCTTTCAGGCAGCCTCAATTAAATTTATACACAAAACATCCTTTTTAGAAAGTCAAGCGAAAGCTTGCATTTTTTAACCCCCCAAGAAACACAAAAAATAAAAAACACACTGTTTTTCAATAAGTTACAAAGCCGCATAAATTTAAACCAGCACTTCAGCCACCAATAAAATCAATTACTTGGCTAAGCAATCAAGAAACAATCCACAGACTTATCCACAGTTAATGTGAATAACTTACTCCGAACTTTAACTTCTGCCTTGGTAACTATTAAGCCTGCTTTATTTACGGAAGCATGAACAATTAATCGGCACACCATTTTGTAAACCTATAAGATAGTTTTCATAAACCCATATATCATGCAATATAAGCGTATCATGTTAATAGACGCTACAATTCCAACCGTAATGCAAATTGTCACCATTTGTACGTCCACAGCTGAGTCAAAATGAAAAGCTGAACTATTTTGTGTCATAATTGACAAATAGAAATGATTATTGCTAACAAAGAGGTTAATGCATGAAAGCAAATATAATAAGGATTTTTATGCTGACAGTGATTATCGTCGTCGCTGTCGCTATGTTTAACAGAACTTCTCCAGGTTTTGAACGAAACTATTCCTTATCCTATTCAGATTTTATTGAAGACGTGCGCAGTGGTGCGGTTTCTGAAGTCACCATTGATGGTGAAGTCATCAATGGCCGCCGAACCAACGGAGAAAGGTTTATTACCTACAATCCGAATGACAGCCATATGATTGATGATTTACTCGAAAATGGCGTCAAAATCAAAGTCACCAAACCGGAACGTCCTTCTGCTTTTATGCAGTTTTTTATGTCCTGGGGGCCAATCCTGCTTCTGGTTGCCGTGTGGATTTATTTTATGCGCCGGCAACAGGCTAATGGTGCGGGTGGACAAATGGGTTTTGGCAAAAGCCGCGCCAAACTGATGGAAGAAGACCAGGTCAAAATCGGCTTTAATGATGTGGCCGGTGTTGAAGAAGCAAAAGAAGACGTCGTGGAAATGGTCGACTTTTTAAAAGACCCCGCCAAATATGAATTTTTGGGCGGAAAAATCCCTCGCGGCGTATTAATGGTCGGCCCACCGGGAACCGGTAAAACCCTGCTGGCTCGAGCTATTGCCGGAGAAGCGAAAGTGCCGTTCTTTTCCATTTCAGGCTCTGACTTTGTTGAAATGTTCGTCGGTGTCGGCGCATCCAGAGTCCGGGATATGTTTGAACAGGCTAAAAAAAGAGCTCCTTGCATCATCTTTATTGATGAGATTGATGCCGTGGGACGCCACAGAGGCTCAGGCATGGGCGGTGGCAACGATGAACGTGAACAAACATTAAATCAGTTACTGGTTGAAATGGATGGTTTTAGCGGTAACGAAGGTATTATCGTTATTGCAGCCACTAACCGGGCCGACGTACTCGACAAAGCACTGTTAAGACCCGGACGTTTTGACCGCCAGGTTCATGTCAACCTGCCTGACATCAAGGGGCGTGAACAGATTCTTAAAGTCCATGCCAAAAAGATTCCTCTGGCTGACGATGTCAATTTGAATGATTTGGCCCGTGGCACACCAGGATTTTCGGGGGCTGAACTGGCCAACCTGTTAAATGAAGGTGCCCTGTTTGCTGCGCGCAACAATAAACGTATAGTAACCATGGAAGACCTGGACAAGGCCCGCGACAAATTACTGATGGGTCCTGAAAAACGTAGCATGGTTATGCGCAAGGAAGACCTGTTGATGACTGCCTATCATGAAGCCGGTCACACCATCGTCGGACGTATCGTGCCCGAACATGACCCGGTTTATAAGGTCAGTATCATGCCTCGCGGCGGCGCTTTGGGAATCACCATGTTCCTGCCGGAAATTGATCAGTACAGTGCCAGCAAAGACAAACTGGAAAGTCAGATTGCCAGCTTGTTTGGTGGACGTGTTGCCGAGGCCTTGATTTACGGTAAAAACAAAATCACCACCGGCGCCTCCAACGATATTGAAAGGGCCACGCAAATTGCCCGCAATATGGTGACCAAATGGGGACTATCGGATCGCTTGGGGCCTATGGATTACGGTGAAAGTGAAGGCATGGGCTACATGGGGCCACAAGCCAAGCCTATGTCAGAAAAAATGGCGCAGATTATAGATGAAGAAATCCGTAATCTGATTGACCGGAACTATAAGCGTGCCGAAGAAATTCTGAAAGAGCATATGGATATTCTTCATAATATGGCACAGGCTTTAATGGATTGGGAAACCATTGATAAACACCAGATTGACAGACTGATGAAAGGTGAAAAACTTGATCCTCCCGAGCCTGAAGAAGAGCCGCCTGTTCCACCAGCTCAAGATTCAGCTGAAAAACATGAAGAGAAGGAAAGCAAAGAAATGGGACAGGAAGGGCCTTTGGCTACTTAATCCCGCCTTAAACCTCGCAGCTTCTTCTCGATGAAGCAAAAGCGAAG
>CAYLNS010000211.1:0-2788 GCA_964385115.1 uncultured Methylomarinum sp. | reverse complement strand
ATTATCCAGCACAGCAGGATAATTCCTTCACATCTTTATTAAACGTCTGGGCACAGAGTTTGATGCCTTCGGCCATGGTTAAATAAGGAAATAACAGACCTGACAGTTCCTCAACGGTCATGTGATGATAAATTGCCAGTGTCACTGTCTGTATGATTTCACCGGCATTTTCAGCGACAATCTGAGCGCCGATAATGTGCTGGTTTTTCCGGTTGATAACCAGTTTAATAAACCCTTCGGTTTCAAAGTTTGCCAGGGCCCTGGGCACATTCTCCAAAGGCAGTACGCGGCTGTCTGTATCAATCTTATTTTCTTGTGCCTGCGCCTCTGTCAGGCCGGTCGTCGCCATTTGCGGGTCGGTAAACATAACAACGGGCAAACAGGACAGATTGATGGCGGCATCACCCCCTGTCATATTGATAGCGGCGCGGGTGCCAGCGGCTGCGGCAACATAAACAAATTGCGGCAGGGTGGAGCAATCACCGGCGGCATAAATATGCGGGATGTTAGTGCGTAAATGATCATCAACGACAATGGCGCCGTTGCTTTCTGTATTGATTCCCATCACTTGCAGGTTAAGCTGATGGGTATTGGGCTGACGACCCGTGGCAATTAATAATTGCTCGCTGTGCAAGGTTTGACCCTGATCGGTTTCAATAGTGAATTGTTGCGAACTGTAGGTGACTTGTCTGGCCTGGGTATGTGTCAGAATCGTCATGCCTTCTGCCTGTAAAATAGTCTGCAAGGTCTGGCCAATCAGCGGGTCTTCATGAAATAACAGACTATGGCGAGCCAATAGCGTGACCTGGCTTCCCAGTCTTTGATAGGCTTGGGCCAGTTCCAATGCGACGATGGAGGAACCGATAACCGTTAATGTTTTTGGAATGGACTTCGATTCCAGCGCTTCAGTCGATGTCCAGTAAGGCACTTTGTCCAGCCCCGGAACAGGTGGGATGGCTGCAGATGCGCCGGTGGCTATCAGGATTCGGTCCGCTTCAACTTCAATTGACGGGGCATTGGCTTGTTCCACCAAAAGGGTGTGATTGTTTTTAAACCGGGCTGTGCCTTTAATTAAGGAGATATCCGGATGAGCACTCAGGATGTTTTCATATTTAGCCGCTCTTAGCTCGTCAACACGCTGTTGTTGCTGGCTAAGCAAGGCCTTTCTATCCAGACGGGGCAGATGTTTTTCAATGCCCTGAAATGGATGATATTGTTGCAGATGCGCAATATGGGCGGCTCGAATCATGATTTTTGAAGGGACACAGCCGATGTTGACACAGGTTCCGCCAATGATGGCTTTTTTCTCAATCAGTGTGACTTTCGCGCCATTTTCAACCGCTTTTAATGCACAGGCAAAAGCCGCGGAACCCGTGCCGATAATGGCAATTTTCAGCGCCTGTTGTTTTGGCTCAGATACTGTCCGGGAGTTGCAACAGGAAGCGCTTTCTGTGTCCAGAATGGATACCTGATAGCCATGGTCACGGATTTGTTGCAGCACTGAATTTTCGGGAATTTCATTGGTTACGGTCAGACGGGCGATGCCATCAGGATAAGAGACGGACAGGGAAACGCCCGTCTGTGCATTCAATTCGGATTCCAGTCCAGTAGCACACGACGGGCAAGTCATGCCCTCAATTTTCAGTTTTTTTGTCCACATAACAGGCTTATTGGCTGGATGTATGAAGTGAGGCGGGATAACCAACGTTAGTCGTTGCTTTTATGAGTGCGTCTGTATCTGTCTTTTTGGGGTCAAAAGTAATGCTGGCTGTTTTGTTTTTAAAATCGACCTTGACATTTTGCACACCATCTACAGCTTCCAATGCTTTGCGAATGGTGATTTTACACAGACTGCAAGTCATGTTTTGTACATCCAGAACCACAGATTCAGTCGTCTGTTGAGCAGGCTTTACCGAGGAAGCTGCTAAGACAGAAGGGCTGATAGTGTAGGTGACAAAACCGAGTATAATTAATAAGGATTTAAGATTCATGATGGTCTCCATTACAAAAAATAGGGTGCATACCAGGGAAAGGCCAGCAGTAATAACAATACCGCCGAACCAATCCAGAAAATGATTCGTTGCCGTTGCAAAACCGCAGGCGATGCACAGACAGCGTCTTCTTCGCACTGGTCATCGTTAAGGTAAAGCTTCATAAATCCCAGCCAGATGAACAGTAAGGTCAAGGCGAAAAAGAACGGCCTGACTGCTTCCATGGACGTTAATGTGCTCATCCATGCGCCGCCAAAGCCTAACGATAACAGTAACAATGGGCCGACGCAGCAGGCGGAAGCGCCAATAGCTGCCAGCACTGCCCCGATGCCCAGTAATGGCATAGATTTGTTTGAGTCTTTTGCATTGTCTTTCATAGTCATTTCCTGATTAAATAACCGGATTTATACAGTGAATATTATTCTAAACCCTGTTCCATGGAACAGAGTCAAGTGAAACTGCATTATTTTTTTAAGGTAAAAATATGTCTTTGACGATTGGTCGTCTGGCCAAAAAAACAGGCGTGACTATTGAAACCATCCGTTATTATCAGCGGCAAGGCTTAATCAGCGAGCCAGTAAAGCCAGTCAGAGGCTATCGGCAATATTCTGAAGCAACAGCCGAACGCATCCGTTTTATTAAACGAGCTCAGCAAATGGGATTTACATTAAAGGAAATAAAGGAATTATTATCACTGGAGACAGATCACTGCGAAGATATCAGAAAAATTGCCGAACAAAAGCTGGCGCAGATTGACCGGCAAATTAACGACTTATTAAAGTTACGGGCCGTTCTGG
>CAYLNS010000210.1:0-2823 GCA_964385115.1 uncultured Methylomarinum sp. | reverse complement strand
AACCAGGGTTTTTCCGCCAATGGGTCAACATGAAAAATCAGCGAATCTGATTTATGTAACAGACCTTCTTCGCCGGACGCATTGGGATTAAGCTGCCTTTTCTGGATAAAATCCACCCAGCGCTGGGTATTGTAGATAACCAGAGCTCTTTGCCCGAACGGATTACTATAGATTTGGTAGGCAACATTGTTTTCGGAAAAGTCCGGGATTTTATCAATCAGTCTTTGCAACTCCTGCTTGTCATAACCGGCCTGGTTTTTCAGGAATGAATCTGGATGCTGTTCAATCAAATACTGCAAAAAATCCCTTAAAGTATTATCCAGTTGATGTTGCTGCAAGGCTCTTATTTCCCGCTCTGAAACGGCAAAACTTTCGGCAACCAGATAATGCATGTCAATATCACCGTCATTGGCAAAAAGTGATAATTTATCCAGTGCCGAATCTTCCAGAGCTGCCAGAAAAGAGCGGGGCGCTCTGATGTGCTTGTCTATGGTAATCACCCAAGGCAGGGCACGTCCGGTTCTTTTAAAACGTTCTTTGACGCTTTCAATCACGCCACAGCGGGAGAGTTGCTGTTCGCGTCCCTGGGGTTTGACTAAAAAGGCATCGACAGCCGTTATTTGGGTATGAAATCCGGCCGCCTTGAATTGACTGATGATACCTGAATAGCGGGGCTGGTAGGGAATACCCGTACCGTCATATAAAATATTGATACCGGCTTCCCGGGCATGCTCAGACACCATATCCCGCAGCCGGTTGGCAAATGGCTCGACATAAACATAATCATCACTATGGTGATTGGCCGCAGTCAAGACATTATAAAGGTCACTGAGTTTACGAAATTCATCCAGCGAGGCAGTCACAAAATTACCGCCACACTGAGCCTGGGCAATTTCTTCAACGGCTGATTTTCCGGCGCCGGCGCCGCCCATACTCATAAACAGCTGGGGCTTGATGACCGGGCTTTTACCTTCAAATATTTTTTGCCGGGTGTTAATCAGAATCCGTTGTATTTTGCAGAGCCGGTCATAAGCAATTTCAACGGTGCGTTCCAGGCGCTTGTCGCCATCGGCTGCAGCCAGTAATTTTTGCTTCAATGCTTCATTATTGGCCAGCTTGAATAAATGTTTTTTATCCCCCTCACATTCCCGTAATAAATCCAGAAATTCCATATGACTGGGCGTCCTGAGACCGGTAATCATATTGACATCCAGACAGAATAACGGGGCAACGCCATCATCACGGATGATAATGCCGTCAATCATTTTTTTATCCGGATGACGTAAATATTCAGTTCCGGGCAGATAACCGATAATATTTTCAGCAATACTTAACGGACTGTCGGCCAAGTGTTTGCCTTCTACAAAAGGATCTTCCTTGATACTGTCAACCGGAACCAGACCACCATTAACGGTGACCAGGCAGAGGATGCCATCTTCGGTGGTATGGGATAAAAAAGGAATCCCGGAGAGAAAATATTTATTTTCCGGCCAGGTACCATAGCTGTTGGGTTTATTCGCCAGAGATTTATTGCGGGTGGGATCCAGCGCATGCTCAAAAGCCCTGATTACCAGTTCCTGAGGACTGTCGATGCCGTGGAGAATAGATGCATCACCTTCCGCCAGACGACGAAAGTCAATGCCAGCCTCATAAACCGCTTTAAATGCAGGCAAATGTCCCAGCGTGGTCATAAATAAATCCAGCGTGACCCGGTTACCATAGGAAAAGGGCCTGACAGCACGCATTTTTTGATAGAAACAGGCAAGCCGGTCGGCAATATTTTCGGTTCTGATGACAAAGCCGTTATTATCAAAAATAGCCGTGTCCTGATTTTTAGTCCCGTCAAGCACCAGACTGCCGATAATTTTTCGAAATTCACGGCGAGTGGTAGCCTTTACAATCGTACCGGGGCGATGGTCCACCGTCGCCTGGTCTTTCCAGTCCTGAAAGATTTCTCGGTGAATACGGGTAAACAGCATGGTCAGATAAGTGACCCGTTTGGTCTGGTCGTGGGAAACAGTGCCTTCCGCTTCCCGGGCCAGAGTGGATAAAAGCCGGGTGCCTTGCAGTATGGCCAATGAGGTCCGCAGTTTTTTAAGTTGAGGAGCACCGGCTATGGATTTGTTATTGTTATTATTCATAGGCTTGAAATTTACGCTGCAATTTAAGCTAAAGATAGCGCTATTGTACATGATTTGGTTGAGTGAGATTTACCGGTCATTTTGTCAGGTGGCTCTGTTCAAGTACAATTCAGCGACAACATGGAACACTGAAATATTTAAATCTGAATGTAGAGGAGCCCGACACAATGAAATGGCGAAACCGGCGGGTAAGCCGTAATGTTGAAGACCGACGTCATCAGCGCACTGGAAGAAGACGGGGCGTCGCAGGGGGTGGGCTGGGAACGATTGTAATTATCCTGGCATCCCTGTATTTCGGGGTAGATCCACAACTGGTTCTGGGCTTGCTAGGTACAGGCTCACCTCAGAGCAGCAGCCGTCCCGATCCCAATTACAAACCTGATGCCGCTGAGCAACAATTGGCACAGTTTACCGGCGTCGTGCTGGCCGATACAGAAGATGTCTGGCATCCATTGTTCCAGCAAATGGGGAGACGCTACCAGGAACCCAAACTGGTATTATTCACCGATGCCGTTCGTTCTGCCTGTGGCCATGCGCAGGCCGCCATGGGCCCTTTTTATTGCCCGGGAGATAATAAAGTCTATATTGACCTTGGCTTTTATCAGCAGCTGAAAAGCCGCCATAATGCGCCGGGCGACTTTGCCCAGGCTTATGTCATTGCCCATGAGGTTGGGCACCATGT
>CAYLNS010000209.1:0-2831 GCA_964385115.1 uncultured Methylomarinum sp. | reverse complement strand
TCTTAAAATCACAATACAATCATATCAATCACCTAGATGCAAAATTAGATGAAGTGGCTGGCAGTGTTGTCGCATTGGAGCAGAAGTTTAATCAACTGGAGCAGAAATTTAATTATCTCGAGCAAAAGTTTAATCAGTTGGAACAAAAATTCGGTTATTTAGAGCAAAAGCTGTCCAGTGATATGGATAATCTGGAGCAAAAGCTGTCCAGTGATATGGATAACCTGGAACAAAAATTATCCAGTGAGCTGTATAACCTGGAACAAAAAATTGAAGCCACCATACAAAAAGCACTGAATAAAAATATGATGACCTTGATTGTCGTTATCGGTGCATTTCTGACACTATCAAAAATTATCGATAAGTTTTAGATTTTATTTTAGGAACGATTAATAAATGATTTTTTGTAGGGCATATATGAACTGACCCCAGCGAGACAAATAATGCCGATAAACATCATCACGGTAGCACCTCTTCGATAAAAAAATCATGATGCAACAGTCTTTAAATTTACAGAAAAATGGAATTTAAACAGATAAAAAGCCAGATTATTCATCTGGCTGAAAACAACAGCGAGATTGAACTGCTTTGGTTGTATGGCTCTTATGCCAAAGGAACTGCGCATGAAAGCAGTGATATAGATCTGGCTGTTGTGTTTAAAAGCTGGGAAAAGGATGTGCTTGAGCGCCGATTAAGGCCAGAACTTCTCGCGCTGGAATGGCAGCAGCATTTAAACTTGAAAGAAGGTCAGTTAAGCGTATTGGATATGAGCATTGCCCCCATTCCTTTGGCTATGGCTGTCCTTGAGAGCGGCCAACTGCTACTGAGTAAAAATTATTCCCGCCAGCTTCAAGTACAGCAGCGAATCATGTCAAAATGGGAAATAGACTATCTCTACCATTACCAGCATTATCAGGAAAATTATGGATAATACTTACCTATTTTCCATGCAGGAACACCTGGCTGAGTTAAAAAGTGAACTACAGGGTTTGACAGACATTATCACGCAGCGTGATTTAAATCGCTATGAATACCGGGTGTCGGAAAGAACCTTACAAATGTTGATAGAAGCCTGTATCGGTATAGCCAAGCATTGGGCTAACGATTTGAATAAAACAGCACCTGCGGACGCTTGTTCTGCTTTTGAGGTCTTATCCCAGCGTGGAGTTGATACCGCTACGGAAATTAATTGGCGAAAAATAATCGGCATAAGAGATGCCCTGGTTCACGATTATCTTAATATGCGGCCGGAGATTATCAGGGCGATTATAAAAAACACAAGCTATCATCCTTTATTTCTCTTTGCGGAACAGGGATTGAGTGCCTTGAAAAAATAGCAAGGCATTCGCTGAATGGTCAGTTTGTAATAAGTCGGTATAATGGTACGGGATAAAGACAAAAGCAAAAACATGAAGAAAAAAGCACTCATCACAGGGATTACCGGTCAGGATGGTTCTTACCTGGCAGAATTTTTATTGGAAAAAGGCTATGAGGTTCATGGCATCAAGCGCCGCGCCTCATTATTCAACACCCAACGAGTGGATCATATCTATCAAGACCCGCACGTCGATAATGCCAACTTTATTCTGCATTATGGCGATTTGACCGACTCATCCAATCTGACCCGCATTTTGCAGGAAGTACAGCCCGATGAAGTCTACAACCTGGGCGCACAGTCGCATGTGGCCGTCTCGTTTGAATCCCCGGAATATACCGCAGATGTGGATGCCATGGGCACCTTGCGATTACTGGAAGCCATCCGCCTGCTAGGGCTGGAAAAGACAACCCGCTTTTATCAGGCCTCTACGTCAGAACTCTATGGGAAAGTACAGGAAATCCCGCAAAAAGAAACCACGCCGTTTTATCCCCGTTCGCCGTATGCCGTAGCCAAACTTTATGCCTACTGGATAACCGTCAATTATCGCGAAGCCTATGGCATGTATGCCTGCAATGGCATCCTGTTTAATCACGAATCCCCGCGGCGAGGTGAAACCTTTGTCACCCGCAAAATCACCCGCGGCCTGGCCAATATCGCCCAGGGACTGGACACCTGTCTTTATCTAGGCAATATGAACGCCCTGCGTGACTGGGGGCATGCCAAGGATTATGTGCGGATGCAATGGCTGATGCTGCAACAGGAACAGCCGGAAGACTTTGTCATTGCCACCGGTGTGCAATATTCCGTGCGGCAATTTGTCACTTGGTCAGCCAAAGAACTGGGTATAGACTTACGCTTTGAAGGCGAAGGCATTGATGAAATTGGCATCGTCGAAGTCGTAGAAGGGGGCAAAGCGCCTGCCATTAAACCGGGTGATGTGATTGTTCGAGTTGATCCCCGTTATTTCCGCCCGGCAGAGGTGGAAACCCTGTTAGGTGACCCCTCTCAAGCCAAACAAAAACTGGGCTGGGAGCCGGAAATTAGCGTACAGGAAATGTGTCAGGAAATGGTGGCAGAAGATCTCAAAAATGCCCAACGTCACGCACTGCTAAAAGCACATGGCCATGATGTTCAGATTTCGATGGAATAGACTGAGCAATAAAAAAGCGCTATGAGATTAACTGCGGCAATACAACAAACAATCAAAACAGAAGTGTATAAACTGTTGGGGCCTGATAGCCAAATTATCCTGTTTGGTAGCCGCATAGACGACAATCAAAAAGGCGGCGATATTGACTTACTTGTTCAAACCCCTCAGCATTTAACCAACAAGATTGAAATGGAGTGCCGACTGAGTGCGCGCCTTTATATTAGACTGGGTGGCTGGAAAGTAGATGTCTTGATACAAGACAGCCACAGCAATATGGAACCCATTATTCAACATGCGATTGAT
>CAYLNS010000208.1:0-2883 GCA_964385115.1 uncultured Methylomarinum sp. | reverse complement strand
TTTATCCTGATAATTTAATGGTGACCATTTTGTATCTTTTCAAGCCGCAAGGATATTTTATTCATTACCGGTGTCGAATGCTCTGCCTAATCCTATCATCCGGAGGTGTGTCATGAATATAAAATTCCTATTCCCTGCTGTTTTGTTGCTGTCCATAAGCTTCCAGGGGCAGTCAGCGGATATTTCAGCCGGAAAACAGAAATCACAGATGTGTCAGGGTTGTCATGGTATTAATGGTAACAGTAATAATGCTACGTGGCCGATTCTGGCGGGTCAGTCGGCCGATTATATTGTAAAGCAGTTAACGAACTTCAAATCCGGCAAACGAAAAGGGGCCGTTATGAACAGCATGGCGGCCAGTTTGTCCGATTCTGACATAAAAAACCTGGCAGCCTTTTTTGCCACGCAAAAAGGAAAATCCGCGGGTGGCGACCCGGAACTGGCTAAAAAAGGAAAAGAAAAAGTCGCCATGTGTCTAGGTTGTCATGGCAATCAGGCCCAGGGGCGGGGCCAGTTCCCAAAACTGGCTGGGCAGCACCCGCAATATCTTGCTAAACAATTAACTGCCTTTAAAGAAGGTACCCGGCAAGGCGGTCCGATGAATGCCATTGCAAAAAATCTGTCTGACCAGGATATTAAGGAAATCAGCGCTTATTTGGGTAGTTTGTAACCGGTATTCAGCTTTAATATAGTTTTTACCGGTAGTATGAATATCAATCTCTGACCAATCTCTCCTCATTCTCCGGACAGGGATGTTTACTTTTCAGGCAGGGCCTTGCCGCCCTGCCTTTTTTTTGATTTTAAATGTTAACACAATCCTACGTAACTACTACTCAGCGTAATTTACTATCAGTTACTTACGGAAGAAGTGCAGTGACAAGGATGTCACATACAAGTTACAACTCTACTTAATTGTGAAAATGAACTGAATATTTGAAATCCTCAAAGTCAAAATAATCAAGCGGCTTACCGCCTATTTCAGCGTAGGGATACATCAGATAATTCAACGGCTCAGGGGCTTCGGAAAAAGGCAGCCTGATATTTCTCCCGCCTTTTTCCAGAGTTATTCTGTATTCATCCACCGCACCGAAATAATATTCCCTAAACTCTGCAACATCGCTTAATGATAAATTTTCGGCCAGCATTTTCTTTCTGACATCGGAAGGGTCAACCGGAACCCAACCAGTCCCCGGCAGATAAAATTCAGCCCAGCAATGATACCCTCCGGTAATATCCTGATTATCTTGTTTTCCAAGTCTCAAACCAAAAACCTCACGGGATGGGACTCCTATATTCCTTGCCAAAGCAACAAATACCGAGCTTAAATCCGCACATTTACCGCTTCTTTTAGCCAGGGTTCTTTCTACAATGCCTGTGCCACAGCCTCTAACATTTGGGTCTCTGCTAGTATTTTCGACAACCCAGTCGTATACGGCCCTGGCTTTTTCCAGAATCGTGGTTTTATCTTTTGCCAGATTTTGCGCAATTTTAGCCACTTCGCCTTCGGTCGGAATCCAGCCCTCTGCTTGCAGGTATGGTTTGATTTCGACCGGAACCGGCTCTCCAGTATCGGTCAATGGGCCTGATTTTCGCTCTTTTGCAGTAACCTTAAATGTCAGGGTCAGGATTTTTGACGGCTGACTCTTTTCCCATTGTGCAAACAGAAACAAGCTATGGCTTTCAGGCTCCCGATAAACAGCAGACTGAATAAAACTCCCGTTTACATCCAGTTTTTCAATGATTTGATAGTCACCCGAAAGAGGATAAGGCAGCCAAAGCCTGGCCGTTTTATCACCATATTGACTTAAATCGACACGCAGGGTAATCACCCCTTGTTGCTGTTTTGCAGGTGCTACAGCCGGCAACAAAACCAACAAAGCAAACAGAACATATAATCCCTTGAACTTCACGATAAACCTTTTAGAAAAAAGGCACTATTTTACTCCGAATCAGACCATTAATTAATCAGAAAAAACAACATCAAATCTCTGCATAAAATCATGAATATCTTTTCTGCAAACAGGTTTTACCGGCAGAAAAAAATCATCCATTGATAAGCCATGTTCAGCAGCTGACTCCGTTTCCAGGTAATAATCTTCAACCTGATAAATTTCCAGCGCTTTAAAAATGGCCGAGGTGTCTTTTTTAGCATATGGCTGGGGATTTTGGCCGGATTTAATCTGGTACACCCCTTCATCCATAAACAACAGACTGATGTGTTGATCAAAAACAGCCGCTGTCAGTACGATATCGAGGGTTTCCTGTAATGCAGTCCCACCGTAGGGCGCATGATTCATCACAAATAAAATATTTTTCATTGTTCACCCAAATTCAATCAATCTGTCAGCCTGTATAACAGCCTCCATAAACTGCCCCAACCCGCCTATTTTAAAACCTGGAGCCAAATCATCATCCTGCTTACCTTGTCTTTTAGCTTCATCCCGGCTCAACAAGCCACGACGCTGTGCAGCCGATATGCAAACCAGCAAATCAATTTCATATTGTTCTGCCAATTCACTCCAGCGCCGGGTCATATTCCATTCATCATCTGGGGGTAAGGCATATTTTAATGCATGATAAATACCTTCCCGATAAAAAAACACCTGCCTGATTCGGTGATTTTCAGCAATAGCCGCCTTGATAAACTGATAGGCAATTTCACCATTGCTACTGGAATTTGGACTATTATTAATTTGAATGACGTAATTCATTTTTTCACAAATGTTTAGTATGTAGTATATTCCATCAAAAACAACAAAATATTTTGAACTGTTTTAAAGCATGTTAGCAATCATTTCCCGATTTTCACGGATATATTTTTTAGGGCTATTATGTTTAATTGCCGGCTTATCCGGCTGCGATATTAAGCCCAAAAAACCACTT
>CAYLNS010000207.1:0-2925 GCA_964385115.1 uncultured Methylomarinum sp. | reverse complement strand
GTATTACGAGGTGCTGGATAAAAGCATAAATGTAACTATTCAGCTTGTTTAACTTAACCAAACAAAATTAAATATCCATTGCTTGCGGTAAACGTGCATGTGACAGGTTGCCACATTTAATCCTGTACGGATGTGTACGGCACCTTATGGAGTAAGTGACTGATATTAAATACCAAAACATGCTGAGTAGTTACAATTCCTGCCGACCATTAAACGCATGAATCAGTGTACCACTATCAATATACTCCAATTCACCCCCCATCGGCACGCCATGAGCAATGCGACTGGCTTTAATTTGATATTTATGGGCCAGTTCACTGATAAAATGGGCTGTAGCTTCGCCTTCAATGGTCGAATTAGTTGCCAGAATAATCTCTGCCAAACTGCCTTCCTGCATACGCCCTTCCAGCAAATCAATGCCCAACTCATCCGGACCAATGCCATCTAAAGGGGATAACCTGCCATGCAAGACAAAATAATAACCCTTAAATGTCCCTGTTTGTTCAATCACCCAGACATCGGCGGGTGATTCAACTACACACAGCAGCGCATTATCGCGGGTGGTTTTGGAACATAGTGGACAAATTTCACTATCGGTTAAGGTTCGGCAACGCTGACATTGTTTGATTTCAGCCACCGCTTTCAACAAGGTTTCACCCAGATAGCGAGCGCCGTTTCGATTACGTTCAAGCAAATGAAAGGCCATTCTCTGGGCAGATTTAGGCCCCACCCCCGGCAGACAGGTCAAACTACGAATCAGATCACCCAACAAACCCTTGTCCGACATATTTAGAAAGGCATTTGAAAACCAGGAGGCAACGGAATACCCGAGGTTAATTCAGACATTTTTTCCTTTTTCATTTTACTCACCTTGCGTACAGCATCATTAAAGGCCGCCGCAACCAGGTCTTCCAACATATCCTTATCGTCTCCAAGCAGTGAATCATCAATAGAAATCTTCACCACTTCCCGTTTACCGGTCATTAAAACCTTAACCAGCCCGCCCCCGGATTCGCCGGTAATTTCCATAGCCTCCAGCTCTTCCTGTGCCTTTTTCATATCTTCCTGCATTTTTTGGGCTTGTTGCATGATATTACCCAGTGCACCTTTCATATCTTTCTCCTGTTATTTGATGGGTTCAATTGTATCCGGCATGACTCTGGCATTAAACTGCTCTTTTAATGCATTGACATTGGCATCCTGTTCAATTGCCGCCACAGCCTCATCCTGCTGTTGTTGCAATTGATTCTGACGCTGCATTGCCGGCGTCATCGAGGTATTTTCTTCAATCAGAATCTTAAGTTTTAGCGGCCGCCCATAATAATCCTGCAAGGCCTTTTGCAGTTTCTCTTCGGGCTTTCCACCTAACAAATTTTGATGCGAGGCCGCAATCATCAGCTCACAGCGGGTATCATCCACCTTTCCCAATACACAATGACTGGCCAGTTCTTTAGTCAACCCGCGAATCGCCAGATTCTGAATAATAGCCTCCCAATCATTATCGACCGACGAAGCGCTGTCAGATTCATTGTTTTTTTCTATTGGCTTATCCGCTGAAAAGCTAGGAGATTCAGAAATAGTATTTTTCATCTGATCTGGAATTTGCCTGGATTGCCCTGCCACTGAATCCACCGGTTTAAAAGCCAGCATTCTCAGTAAAACCATTTCAAAGCCACTACGCTGGTCAGGCGCTAAGTCCAGGTCTTTTTGTCCAGTCAAAGCTATCTGGTAAAACAATTGCACATCTTCAGGGCTTAACAGAGTCGATAATTCCACTATTTCCTGCGGATCAAACTCATACTCATTCAAGCCCGGAATTTGCTGATTTAAAGCAATGCGATGCAACATCCTGATAAGTTGCTGCAGGGTATCATTAAAATCAGGTGTTAAATCTGCCAGTTCAGCCACCTTGTTCAATAATTTCTGGCCATTTCCCGCCGCCAGTTCCTGTATCAATTCGGCTACTGAATGAGAGGCTACCGTACCTAACATTTGTTTAACCGATTCATACAAAACCTGCCCGCTTGCATAGACAATAGCCTGATCGAGAAGACTTAAACCATCCCGCATACTGCCATCGGCGGCTCTTGAAAGTAACTTGAGAGCATTCTCTTCAAAATCAATCTGTTCCTGTTGCAGGATATATTGCATTTGCTGCTCAATTTGAGCCGGCAGTAAACGTTTTAAATTAAATTGAAGACAGCGGGATAAAATCGTAACGGGAATTTTTTGCGGGTCGGTCGTCGCCAGTAAAAATTTAACATGAGGGGGCGGCTCTTCCAATGTTTTTAACAGCGCATTAAAACTATGCGCCGACAGCATGTGCACTTCATCAATAAGGTAGACCTTATATCGTCCCTGATTGGGAGCATATTGCACATTATCCAGCAAATCACGGGTATCTTCGACTTTGGTGCGGGAGGCGGCGTCCACTTCAATCAAATCCATAAACCGCCCCTGATCAAAAGCCTGACAAGTCTCACATTGTCCGCAAGGGTTGAAATCATCCAGATTTTCACAATTTATGGCTTTAGCCAGAATCCGGGCAATGGTGGTTTTACCAACACCGCGTGTTCCAGTAAAAAGATAGGCATGATGCAGCCTGTCATGTTGTAAAGCATGTTTCAGTGATTGACTGACATGCTCCTGACCGACTATTTCGTTAAATTTCTGAGGGCGCCATTTTCTGGCAAGAACCTGATAAGTCATTACAGACTCTGGAGGTAAATAAAGATTGGGTGGCTACCATGCCAGCCACATCCCGGCACACGAATCCACTGCTACCGTTGCTCCCTTCCGGGCCTGGCGGGGTTTACAGCGTATCGTTGCGAGAGGACCGACACGGCAACCATAATGTCTCAGGACACGTCCTGAAAGAGCGCGTATTATGCTTGATAGACGGCTATTAGGCAAGCTTATAAAAAA
>CAYLNS010000206.1:0-2973 GCA_964385115.1 uncultured Methylomarinum sp. | reverse complement strand
ATCAAGGCACAACCACGACATCGCCGGGTTTTAAAATAATGTTCTGCTCCAGATCATCCCCGTCTTCCACTTCGCCATATTCAAATTCAATGGCTTTTTGCTTACCTTGTTCATCACGGCGCAAAATAATGATGTTGTTAACCGATGCAAACGCAGTCATGCCACCCGCCATACTTAAAGCCTGCATGACATCAACATAACGGTTGATAGGATATTCGCCCGGGCGGTTGACCTGCCCGATTACATAAATTTTGTTGCCCAATAACTGTTTGGCGGACACGGTCACTACCGGATCGGCAATAAACTGGCTCAGTTTTTCTTTTATCAGCTCTTCAATCTGTTGCAGGCTTTTGTTTTTAACATCCAACTGTCCCACTAGTGGAAAAGATATCCCGCCATCCGGTCGGACAATCACTTCTTTTTCCAATCCTTCTTCTTTCCAGACGCTGATTTCCAGAATATCGCCCGGCTGGACAACATAAGGAAGAGTCGCTGTAGCTGCCGATGACGTTTCCTGCTCATCCGCAGAAGCTACTGATAATTCAAAAATGGAGATCAACATCAGTACCAGATAACCGAGCACAAACCTTTTTTTCATTCTTATTCCTGTTATTGTAAGAAAAAGCTTTTAAATTTATTCAGATAATTGCCTGTCAAGACACTATTATTAGACAGTTTAAACAAAACTGACACGTAACTAATGAGTCTAGGATTACATTATTAATAAAACCTTAATGATATTAATAATGAATAACAAGCAATTATATAGAATAGCAGCCCTGATAAAAACAGGTCATTTCACACACCCAAATGCGGCAAATAACCTATTTTTTCAGATTATTAAGTCAATTGTTTTAATAATTCATTCTGTACCTGAAATATTTCAGTATCACCTGGTGTTAGTGGCCGGTATTGGCCATCTGCCTCTAACAGCCAGGACTGGGCATTATCCTTTAAATACATGTCCATATCATTTAACACCCGGTCATGCAGTTTTTTATCTTCAATCGGGAAACAGGTTTCCACGCGACGGAACATATTCCTGTCCATTAAATCGGCGCTGGCGGCATAAACTTCCCAATTACCGTCATTGGCAAATGCATAAACACGGGTATGCTCAAGAAAACGCCCGATAATTGAGCGAACTTCAATATTTTCAGAAACCCCTTTTATACCGGGCCGTAAACAACAAACCCCCCGGACGATTAATTTGACATCAACCCCTGCCTGCGAAGCTTTATATAGCGCTTCGATACACTGTTGTTCAATAATTGCATTAACCTTGATGATGATTTTAGCCGACTTGCCTTTTTTGGCATGAGCAATCTCTCTTTCAATCATCTTCAACAACCCCTTATGCAGCGTAAAAGGAGATTGCAATAATTTATTCAGCCGGGTTACTTTTCCCAGACTGGTTAACTGCACAAAGATGCGCCTGACATCCTCACCTATTGCCTTATTGCTGGTAAACAGACCGTAATCGGTATAAAGGCGGGCCGTTTTGGGGTGATAATTTCCAGTACCCAGGTGGGTATAAAACTGCAGTTTTTTGCCTTCTTTTCTTAATACCAGACACATTTTTGCATGAGTTTTATAACCCACCACACCGTAAACCACATGCACTGCCGCTTCCTGTAATTTAGCCGCCAGGCCGATATTTTCCTTTTCATCAAACCGCGCCCGCAGCTCAATAACCACGGTGACTTCTTTACCGGCTCTGGCCGCCTTGATTAACGCCGCCACAATCGGCGAATCCACACCGGTTCGATACAGCGTCTGCTTAATAGCGATAACATCGGGATCAGCCGCCGCCTGACGGATAAAATCAACCACTGGCATGAATGATTCAAACGGATGATGCAATAAAAAATCCTGCTGTCTGATGGCAGACAAAATATCCTTTTTACGCCCTAACTGCCTGGGTACAGAGGGTTTAAACGGAACAAATTTTAATTCCGGCCGGTCAACCTGAGCATAAATAGCCTGAATCCGGCTGAGATTGACCGGTCCATTGACTTTAAACACATGTCCATCGGTCAAACCAAAACGTGATTTTAAGAAATTAATCGTTTCTTCCGGACAATTGGCATCCACCTCCAGCCTGACTTCATCGCCATAATTACGCATGGCCAGCTCGCCTTCCACCGCATGCAGCAAATCATCAATGGCATCATCATCAACAAAAAAATCGCTGTTGCGGGTGACCCGAAACTGGTAGCAGCCTTTTACTGTCATGCCGTTAAACAGCTCGCTGACAAAGGCATGGATAATGGATGATAAAAATACAAAATCATAAGGCCCACCACCGGTTTCTTCCGGCGGCAACCGGACAATGCGAGGCAAAGCCCTTGGTGCCTGTAAAATAGCCCGGCCACTGTTGCGACCAAAAGCATCTTTACCGGTCAGGGTTAAAATAAAATTCAGACTTTTGTTCAGAATGCGTGGAAACGGGTGGGCAGAATCCAGACCCACGGGCGTTAAAATGGGCAATAACTCTTCCTGAAAAAACTTTTCCAGCCAGGCGCGTTGTTTTTCTGTCCAGTGATTCCGTCGAATGAAATTGATATTTTCCTTCTGCATTTCAGGAATCAGAATTTCATTCAACACCCGGTATTGCTCATGAACCAGCTGGTGCGCCCTGACAGCAATATTATCAAGCTGCTCCAACGGCGTTTGCCCATCCTGGCTGATAGCCCCCGGTTCCATTTCCGCCATTTGTATGACACTGGCCACACGCACTTCATAAAATTCATCCAGATTGGAACAGGAAATACACAGGTAATTCAGGCGCTCCAGCAACGGCAGGCTTTCATCTTTGGCCTGGGCCAGCACCCGGTCATTAAACTCCAGCAGACTCAGTTCACGATTGATATAGAATTCCGGAGCCGACAAGTCTATGTCTTCAACTTTGTCCTGTTCTATACCTTGTTCTGCCATGCTTTGATTCCTCATTAATGTTAAACCTGTTTAATC
>CAYLNS010000205.1:0-3131 GCA_964385115.1 uncultured Methylomarinum sp. | reverse complement strand
TTAAAATCCCGCGGTGGCAACACCGTGCCGGTTCGATTCCGGCCTGAGGCACCATCTACACTTACTCTCTGTAAGCATAAGTACCTTCCTTTTACTCGCTCCTGAAATCAAACAACTCCATCCCTCATATTTGACCGACTGTTGTTATTCATCAATTACAAAAACAGCCTGTCAGCAGAAAATCTGAACCAAATCCGCTATAGTTGTTCCTAACTAAAAGATTTTATCCCTTGCGGTACAAACCATCCCATCTCATGAAAAAAACAACCGTTCTGACCTTCTTGTTTTTACTCTTCATCAGCCTGTCATTTTCATCTTTTGCCATATCACCTTTATATTCTCCACTGCCGGCATTGTCTGCCAGGAATCTTGCCGTTATTGTTAATGATGAAGACCCGGAAAGCATTGAAGTAGCCCGCTATTATCAACAACGCAGACAGATTCCAGAGGCTAATATTCTTCATGTGCATTTCAAACCGGGCATCAAAGTGCTGCCTGTCGATCAGTTTCAGAAAATCAAAAAACACCTGGACGATATCACTCCCGAGCATATTCAGGCTTATGCCTTAACCTGGACACTCCCCTTCCGGGTTGGCTGCATGTCCATTACCACTGCATTTGCAGCTGGTTATGATGAAAAATTTTGCGCCAGAGGTTGCAAAGCCACCCGGCTTTCACCGTACTTTAACAGTCGGAGTGCCAAACCTTACACTGACTTTAAATGGCGACCCACCATGGCCTTGGCCGGGCAGGACACAGCCGAAGTGAAAGCCTTAATCGACAGAGGCGTTGCTTCTGACTATAACCATCCGATTGGAACCGCCTATCTGCTAACGACTTCAGATAAAGCCCGCAGTACACGCAGCCGTTTATATCCCGGCATTGCCAAATTTTTCGGAGGCTTATGGCCAATAAGCATACTGAAGCAGGATTATATTGAAAACAAACTGGACGTTATGTTTTACTTCACAGGAAAAACGCATATTCCAAAAATAGAAACCAATTTCTATTTCCCCGGCGCCATTGCCGACCACCTGACATCAAGCGGTGGCGTGTTATCAGGCAGCAAACAGATGAGTATTCTGAAATGGATTGAAGCAGGCGTTACCGGAAGCTACGGCGCTGTTGTTGAACCGTGCAATTTTATTCAGAAATTTCCCAATCCCGGCATTGTTATGTTGAATTATCTTAGAGGCAGCACCTTGATTGAAGCCTACTGGAAAAGTGTTGCCTGGCCTGGGCAGGGTATTTTTATTGGTGAACCGTTGGCAAAACCCTTTGCCTATCCAACAGTCCTTGAAAAATAAAAACCTTCGCAAAAGCTGACGCGGGAGCAATTAAGTTCTCAAGCGGAAAATACTCCCTTCTCTGGATTCCATAACAAACCGTTATAAAAAAACAGGCGCCAGCTTAAACCAAATACATCATTCAGATTTAAAGCAGTTTTTTCAAGCCTTCAAAAGCTTTTTCCGCCATACCCAAATGGTCTTCACCTTCCTGCATTTTTGATTTTCTAAATGCAGCTCTGGCTTTCTTCAAATGTTGGTTAGCACGTGAACGAGCAACATCCACTTTATCATTGGCATTAATTTCCTTACTGGCTCTTAATGCCGCTTTAACATGTTTGTTGACTGACGGCCCATTTTGACCTTCATCAACAGCTTTGATCGCCATACTGATATGCCCTAAAACCAAATCAATCGCTTGCTCTGGTCCAAAACAGGTTCTGCCATCCTCACACGCTACAGCAGAGGTTGAAAAAGCCCCCAAAGAAAAAGCCATGGCGAAAGCGACAATCATACTTTTTAATAATTTCATAATGTTATACCTCGTTGTTGCTGTTGAAAGTTTTTCATTCTTTTTATTGCAGCTCAAATTATCAAAACACTCAGGCTGCTTATAAAGCTTTAATCTGAAACCGTGACTTTAATAAGATTTCAGATTTAAATGACCCGTTACCTGGTAAAGTAACCAAGCGCTTAGTCAAGAGCCATTAACATCATAACGCAAAAACAGCGAGTAAAAAATGCAAACTTTGTTTACTCAATCACTTTATACAAATTGCTGATACAACATATCAGAAAAAACTGTCCCATCGATGAACATTTCCCAAATCAGGATATAAATACCTCATTTGCCTGATGGCCACTTTAACAGCCGCTCGCACATAGCGTTCAGGTGCCATGGCAAAATTTTTCGGATTTTCTCCTGATAAGATAGCTTGTTGAACCCGCCGTTTTTCCTCAACATAGGCTTTACGCCCCCACATTGCCAACAACTTCTGAAAATTATCAAACAGCTCTGTATTCATCTGCCTGTTATCATCGCCAGCAGAACCCAAAGCATGCTCCGGATACAGACTCAGAACCGGAAGATAACCGTCAGGCACGGGAATATTAGCCGAATGCGTTCTTCTGCTTGCCAACAGTTTAGGCAGTAGATGGGTATGCGAGCCCTCCGGCGTTTTTTCCAGACCAATGGGCTGATAGACTTCTATCCTCCCGATTCGGGACAAAATGACGCGATGAGGACTCAATTGCAAAATACTGTCTTTCAGTTCAGGACTGGTTTCAAAAAAAGATTGATTCCGGCATTGCCGCAAGGCATCAATCAATACGCTATCCTCAGTCCGAATGCAAAAATCGATGTTTTCAGCGCCCAGTCCCAAATCAAACAAAATGGCTGACTGATGTTTTTCCTGCAATGCGTCACGGTCAGGACCCAACTCGGTAATATGCTGCCGCTGTGCCATTCGAGCCTGCGCCTGCGGCAAACAAAACACCACGCCTTGCTGCCAGGATTTTGTGTTTTTACTGATTCCTTCATAGGCAACCGGAGTAATGGCTGACTGCAATGCTATCTGAATAGCGCCTTGAGCGGTGATGCTTTGCAGAGTATGCTGATGCTCAGTGACTTCAACCGGTTCCGAGGGGATTCTATGAAACTCGGCAATAGCGCCAAAACAGCCGATACTGAAACTACTCGCCGGTTTTTCCAGATGTTCCCGCAACACTGTTCTGATGTCCTGATTTATTTCCATACTGACCTCTATTTGTTTGAATGATACTTTAAGGAAGCGCTGAACAAACCATCCCTGATTTGTCAGCGCCCGCAAAGCAGAAATGCGATTT
>CAYLNS010000204.1:0-3193 GCA_964385115.1 uncultured Methylomarinum sp. | reverse complement strand
GCGGTTTAAGAGACTATAGTGCGTCAATTTGGTCGTTGTTGATGTTTGAATCATTTTTGGAACATGAGCGGTGATTAACTTAAAGGTGTACTAAAGTACAATTTTAATTGCGACACAAAAAGAATAAACTGATAATTGTTTTGGATACGGTACTAAAGGGTGGTGAAGATGAGTGAAAAAAATAATCCGGATAAGGATATAAAAAAATCTGGAATGTCGGTTGATCGTAGAAAATTAGCCAAGGCCGGGTTGATTGCACCCGTTTTAATGTCTTTCAGCAGTCGACCGGCTTGGGCGGTAACCTGTACATTGTCAGGGATGCTGTCTGGTAATTTATCAGGTCCATTTGCTGGGTGTGACAATTCTGCATTACCGTCAGCTTATTGGGATGCCAACAGGAATCAGTGGGGCACTAGAGGGAATGAGGTAGTGAATACTTTTTTTGGTTTGGGGAGTTATTTTCAGTCAGCTACATTTTTGGATATTTTTGATGGCACGTATCAGGTTTATACAGGAGCAAATTCCGAGCCATGCGCAACGTCATCGACCTTTGAGTCTCATTTGATAGCCCTTTTAAAAGAAGCTATTGCCGGTGTGCTTAATGTAGATAATTTTGGAACAAGTTATCCAGTAACTATTATAAATCTTCAGACACAGGTAGCCAATGCGTTCAATGCGGATAATACTGGCACATGCTCAACCAGCAATATAGATGCTCTTACATCAACATTAGCTGGTTATAACAATGTTAACCCTTATCCATAATTTGAAATGGAAATTTGTTATGGCGGTAAAATACGCTTTGCTTGAAGGTGTGGTTTTTAAGCACATAGATAAACAATTTCTTGTTTATTCCAGTTTATCCAGGGAAACGTTAGTTGTTCATGAGATAGCATACAAGCTTCTGTCGCTACTTAAGATTCATCCCCGAACAGATGAAGAACTGACTCAGCTGTTGAATCTGGAACCGTTAAAAGATTCAGAAAACCATAAAAAGGACTTTGTGGATTTGACATTGGAACAATTCAGTCGATTGGGAATTGTTGAGACTATTTAGCCAGTGCCTGTACAAGTCTATGATTTATCCATTCCGCCTTTTCAGATTCGATTGGAAACCGATATCTCATTAGTGAGTGATTCGATCGAAAAGCTATATTCAAAAGAGAATTTGCTTATTGGAAATGAAAATCAGTTTTTTGATTTTCATATAAAAGTAACTACACCTACGCTATACAGAAAATATTTCAGACCACAGGCACAATTTTTTAGTGATGGCAAAGCCCCTTTTAAACCATTGCCGATTTCCCAGGCCTATCCCTTTTTTGAATGGGGACTAAACTGGTGTATTGCCAGTTATACGTATCAATATTTGATTCTTCATGCGGCGGTAATAGAAAAAAATAATCAGGCGATTATATTACCGGGCAAGCCGGGAGCAGGCAAAAGTACTTTGTGCGCAGCATTAGTGTGTTCGGGATGGCGGCTGTTGTCGGATGAAATGGCGGTTATTGATCTTCAGACATTAGAATTACTTCCCGTCGTCAGGCCGGTCAGTCTAAAAAATGAATCTATCGAGATTATTTCTGAGTTTGCGCCGGATGCTGAATTTGGGGATACTTTTTTCGATACGGCAAAAGGGGTTGTGTCACATTTAAAGCCGCCAGAAGAAAGTATGAAAAATAATCGCCGAAGAGCAAAAGCGCATACTATTATTTTTCCTCAGTTTACCTCGCAAGCAGATATGAAACTGACTAAAAAATCCCGGGCAGAGACGGTGCTGGAGCTGGCGCGAAATTCTTTTAATTACAGTGTCTTAGGGCAGCAGGGTTTTGATGTGTTATGTGAACTCGTTACAGAGATAAATTGTTTTGAATTTGAATATAGCAGTTTGGATGAGGCTATAAAGCAGTTTGAAACGCTGATAGAAAAAAAATAAAGAACAGCGAATGACGCCACCGGAAGACATTCTTTTAATCCAGGCTATAAGACAGCCAGAGAAGACATTAAGTTTTAAGCTGGATGGTTGGGATATATTGATTCGTCAGGCACGTAGTGCAGGTGTTTTGACAAGGCTGGGATTGTTACTAAGCGAGCATCATTTGCTGAATAAAATTCCACAGCAACCTTTAAACCATTTGAAATCAGCAATCGTTTATTTTGAGCAGTTTGAATATACAGTAGCCTGGGAAATTAAACAGATACAGGAAGTACTAAATAAGCAAAATATTCCTTTTGTTTTATTAAAAGGGGCAGCCTATCATCAGGCTAAAAATAAGGCAGGGGCTGGAAGAGTTTTTTCAGATATTGATATTTTGGTGAAAAGGGAACAGTTGGGGGAAGTTGAAAAAGTTTTCCTGACTTCGGGCTGGTTGTTTGATAAAACTAATTCTTACGATCAGGATTATTATCGGAAATGGATGCACGAATTACCGCCGCTGAGGCATTTTAAACGTGGGACCAGTCTGGATATTCATCATAATTTAGTGCCGTTAACCAGTAAGGTTTGTCCGGATGTGAAAAAATTATGGATGCAAGCCGAAACGGTCAAAGGTGGCATTCTAGTTTTATCACCAGCTGACAGAGTCATTCACAGCGCTGTCCATTTGTTTTATGACGGAGAATATGAACATGGATTCAGGGATATCAGCGATATAGATTTGTTGCTTCGTGAATTTAGTAAGGATGAGAAATTCTGGAAGAGTTTAATATCAAGGTCGACCGAGCTGGGGTTGAAAGAGCCGGTTTGTTATGCGCTGCGATATTGCTATTATTTTCTAAAAACACCTGTTCCTAAAGATGTATTGAATTTAGTTGTAAAACAGCATGGTGAAATCAGGTGGGCAATAATGGATTTTCTGTTTAAGCGGGCGCTTTTGCCAAATCATTCCACTTGTCAGGATAGATGGAATGATTTGGCAATATTTGTTTTATATATCCGCGGACACTTACTAAGAATGCCGCTATACTTATTGATACCGCATTTGCTCAGAAAAGGCTGGATGCGACTAAGCGGTAAGGCGGGGCATTAACGTGGGTGAAAAGGATATTATCTCCAAGCAAATTTTTAAGCGTATTCTGGTTGATGTCGCGATGTATCTGTTTGAACTGGAATTAGACAGCGCCGAGTTGTTGGAAACTGAACAACAGCGGATTGAAGACCGGCGGGCTGATTTGTGTGCCAGAGTGGTTGATA
>CAYLNS010000203.1:0-3318 GCA_964385115.1 uncultured Methylomarinum sp. | reverse complement strand
GGCGTCTTCTGGAGTAAGTGACTGATATTAAAAACCTCAATGCGCTGAGCAGTTAGCATAACTTTAATATACCTCTAAAATAACATGACATTAGAACAATTTTTAACTCACATCAAACAAAATAAAACTGTGCAGTTTGATGACACCATGGCGGTGATTGCCGAAAATTACGATTACCAGCCTGCTGATTTCACTAATGGCGTCGGTGAAAAACAATTGCACAATGAAGCGGGCACCAACGAAGGTTCCTGCAAAATTTTTGCTTTCGGACTGCTTAATCAGTTAACCGTTGACCAGACCTTACATTTATTCGGCGATTATTATCGAAAAGATGTATTACAGGACCCGGAAGGCACTGGCCATCAAAATATTCGGAATTTTATGAAATTTGGCTGGGACGGCATTTCATTTTCCAAACCAGTATTAACGCCCAAAAAATCCTGAACCCTAAATGCAGGTTGATTTTCTGATTATCGGCCAGGGATTGGCCGGCAGTCTGCTGGGCTGGGAACTGTTCAGGCGCCAGCAAAAGATTTGTATCGTTGATAATGGTGAAGAAAATGCCTCCCAAATTGCGGCTGGTTTAATCAATCCTGTCACCGGCATGCGTTTTGTCAAATCGCCACAAACTACGCCACAACTGGAATTTGCAGAGCATTTTTATCAATTACTTGCTGACCATTTCAACCAGCCCTTTTGGTTTGCAAAGCCTATGTTACGCCTGCTTAGCACGTCTCAGGAATATCAGCAGGCCCAAAAACGCTTATCTAATCCAGATTATGCCGCTTATCTGGAAGCCATCATACCTGGGAAAGATGGCATTGTCAGTCCACAAGGAATTCTGCTGCAAAAAAAGACAGCGTTTTTAAAAACCCGGCCCTTGCTCAACGGTTTGCGACAGTTTTTTCAGCAAAACAATTGTCTGCAGGAATCCACGCTGGATTATCAAGACATAATACTGGCTTCACTGCCCAAATGGCGGCATATCAGCGCCCGCAAGATTATTTTCTGCCAGGGCTACCTGAACCGGGATAATCCCTGGTTTAACTACCTGCCGTTGATTCCGGTCAAAGGTGAAATCCTGACCGGACAATCACCGTTACCGTTAATTAACTCAATGCTAAATTACGGTCACTGGTTTATCCCGCAGAATGACTATCTCTTTAAAACCGGTGCCAGTTTTGAACGGAACAACGATACCACGCATACTACGGCCGAAGCCAAAAACAGCTTGTTAAATACTTTGCAACACGTTTACCCTGCCACCCGGCAAGCCCGAATCATCCGCCAGCAGGCCGGCATTCGGCCAACGACTGAGGACCGCCAGCCGTTTATAGGCCCGCATCCTGAATATTCTCAGCTTTATATCTTTAATGGATTTGGCGCCAAAGGCAGTCTGCAAATCCCTTATTATGCCCGGCAACTGGCCAGGCACTTAACCCAAAACCTGGACATTGATTCAAACTGCCATATAAAACGTTATGAACACCGCTTTACCGCTGCCTAAGCGGGCACAACAACTCATCAAACAGCACTTAAGCCCCGGCGATTATGCCATTGACGCCACCGTCGGCAATGGCCATGATACCGTTTTTCTGGCACAACAGCTTGCTCCTTCCGGCCAGGTCTTTAGCTTTGATATTCAACAGCAGGCCATTGAAAAAACTCGCTCAAGGCTTGTTGAACATAACCTGGAGACACTGGTCACCCTGTTTCAGAGCAGTCATGCCCGCATGGCTGAACACATTCCATCGAATCTGCACGGCCACATTAAAGCCACCATGTTTAATTTAGGCTATCTGCCGGGCAGCGACAAATCCATTATCACTCGCAGTGACACGACCCTTGCCGCATTGGAAACCTCCATTGCACTCATGGCTGAAAACGGAATAATCACTGTACTGGTTTATCCGGGACATGCGGGCGGCGACACCGAAGCCCGGGCAATTCATCAATGGCTGTCCCGGCAGCAATCTGTTACCGTTAAAACCTACACCAGCCCGGTCGTCACCCCTCATGCGCCCATACTCCACTGTCTTGAGAAATGCTAAAACTGATATACTCTTGCCCTATTACAATATCTACTCACCCCTCTAAAAAAATGATTACCGGGTGAATCATTTCGTTCTATTTATCAACCAAAGGAATCATCTGAAAAATGTCTGAATTCAAACATGTTACTGTCATCAAAAAAGCCAATATTTATTTTGATGGTAAAGTCAGCAGCCGCACCCTTCAGTTTTCTGACGGCAGCACCAAAACCTTAGGCATTATGCTGCCCGGGGAATACACGTTTAATACCGCAGACAAGGAGCTGATGGAAATACAATCGGGCGAACTTCAGGTAAAGTTACCGGACCAGGATGACTGGCAAAGCTATACCGGCGGGCAATCTTTTTATGTCTCTGCCAATGCCCGGTTTACCGCTAAGGTTTCTACTCCAGTCGATTACTGCTGTTCTTTTATTGCCGAATAAATCATGAAAGCCATAGCCTATTCAGACGACAAAAAGCTCCAATCCATTGAAATCCCTGTCCCTTCGCCTCAAGGTCATGAGTTGCTGGTGGAAATCAAAGCCGTTGCCGTTAATCCGGTTGATATAAAAGTCAGGCAGCTTGTCACCCCGGAGCCCGGCCAGTATAAAATTCTTGGCTGGGATGCGGCAGGTATTGTCAGGGAAACTGGCGGGCGGGTGACGTTATTTAAACCCGGGGATGAAGTCTGGTATGCAGGCTCAATCGCCAAAGACGGCTGTTTTAGCGAATTTCATCTCGTTGATGAACGCATCACCGGCTTAAAACCCAAATCCTTAAACTATGCCGAATCAGCCGCCCTGCCCTTGACCAGTATTACCGCCTGGGAATTACTATTTGACCGCTTGCATGTTCAGCCCGAGAGCAGTGGCTCATTATTGATTATCGGTGCGGCTGGCGGGGTTGGCTCCATATTAACCCAACTGGCACACCACCTGACTGAGCTGACCGTTATTGGCACAGCATCGCGTCCTGAAAGCCGGGACTGGGTTTATCAAATGGGAGCCGACCATGTTATCGACCATCACCGGCCATTTCTCCCCCAATTAAATGCACTGGGGATTGATGCCATCGATAATGTCGCCAGCCTCACCTATACCGACCAGCACTTTAAAGAAACAGCCGAATGCCTGGCGCCACAAGGCAAGCTGGCGCTGATTGACGACCCGCAACAGATTGATATTACCCTGCTTAAACAAAAAAGCATCTCGTTGCACTGGGAATTCATGTACACACGGCCTTTATTTAACACCGATGACATGATTAAACAGCATCAGCTGTTAAA
>CAYLNS010000202.1:0-3368 GCA_964385115.1 uncultured Methylomarinum sp. | reverse complement strand
AAAAATTTTTCAAGAATGGCAAAATCAAAATGCTGTTCAAGACTGTCGGTAATCTGGTTGATACCCGCTTCGCGTTTTTCAGCCAGGTCGACAGTCGTTTGTTGCTGATAGCCTGCCCAGTTCAGCAAGGTAAGGCAGGCTTCAGGATTGTCAAACAGTCCATGCAGATAGGTTCCCAGTATCTGGTTATCCTGAGAGCGGGCACCATCGGCGGAATGATCAGCAAAATAAATAACCGGCGTTTCGGTGTCTTTTCCGCTGGACAGGCCGGTATGAATTTCATAACCACTGACAGGAGTTCCAGACAGCCACAACTGTCCTTGTTTTTGTTGCAGGACTTTTTGCGGCTGAAGTGTCGTGCTGATGTTTAATAATTGTAAGCCCTGGCTTGAACCAGGTTTGCCTTCCGTACCGTCCGGATCATGAATTACTTGTCCCAGCATCTGATAACCGCCGCAAATTCCAATCAGCTTACCGCCATAGCGCAAATGTCGATTAATATAATGATTCCAACCCTTATTGATGAGCCATGTCAGGTCATCCCGGACAGACTTGCTGCCGGGCAAAATGACCAGGTCGGCAGGTTTGGCCTGCGCTGCCTGAGCAATGAAATCAAGCTGAATAGTATCGTTGAGGATTAACGGGTCAAAGTCGGTATGATTGCTGATTCTGGGAAGGCGCGGGATGACAATTCTGAAAGGTTGCGTCTGTGTCTGAGCCTGGATATTTGTTAATGAGTCTTCGGCTTCCAGGTAAAAGTCCTTTAAATATGGCAAAACAGCCAATACCGGTTTGCCGGTTTGCTTTTCCAGCCAGTCGATTCCCGGTTGTAATATTTTTATATCTCCTCTGAATTTATTGATTACAAATCCGATGATACGCTGGCGTTCTGTTTCTGATAACAAGGCCAGGGTGCCAACGATGTGGGCAAAAACGCCGCCTTTGTCGATATCCGCTATCAGAATGACCGGGCAATCGACGCTTTCAGCAAAGCCCATATTGGCAATATCCCCTTCGCGTAGATTGATTTCAGCCGGACTGCCGGCGCCTTCAACAATGATGCAATCATATTGTTGAGTCAATCTTTGCCATGAAGTCATAACGGCTGATTTCGCCTGTTTTTTAAATTCATGGTACTGGCTGGCAGACAGGTTTTGATAGGCTTTGCCGTGGATAATAATCTGAGCGGTTTTATCAGAATTTGGTTTCAGTAATACCGGGTTCATATCGGTGTGGGCGGGGATTCTGCACGCGGCTGCCTGTACGGCCTGAGCCCGTCCGATTTCGCCGCCATCGATTGTTACAGCACTGTTCAAGGCCATGTTCTGGGGTTTGAAAGGGGCTACTTTGATGCCACGACGAGAGTAATAACGGCATAGCGCCGTAACCAGTGCGCTTTTGCCGGCGTCCGAGGTCGTTCCCTGTACCATTAATGTTTGCGTGTTCATGATTCGGTTTGAATTTTAGAGGGGAATATGGCATTGTGCGCATCCTGTTTTTACACACATACCATGACAATATCACTGAGTATTATTTTAGCGGTTTTGCTGGATTACTGGCTAGGTGAGCCGCGCAGATATCATCCACTGGTTTATTTTGGGACCGGAGCCAGCCGCTTGGAAAAGCTTTGTCATCGGTTCAAACTGCCCGTTCAGCAAAAATTATCGGGGGCTCTGGCTTATCTGATTTTAACATGTCCTTTGCCGGCGCTGATTTTGTTTATGCCGACTGGCGATATAATCGGGGGCGTGGTGAATGGTATTGTGCTGTATTTTTGTATAGGTGCCAAAAGTCTTAAGCAGCATAGTGTAGCTGTGTTTGATGCCCTGCAAAATAATGATATGGCGCAGGCCAGAAAAAAAGTGGCTTTGATTGTCAGCCGGGATACCCGCCGGATGAATCAGAAGCAGGTGCGTCAGGCGGCTATTGAATCGGTATTGGAAAATGGCGCCGATGCGGTGTTTGCCCCGGTTTTCTGGTTTGTTGTGGCAGGTCCTGCCGGTGCTGTCTTTTATCGTCTGACGAATACGCTGGATGCCATGTGGGGTTACAAAAGCAAACGCTATTTTTATTTTGGCCGGGTCGCGGCGCGCATGGACGATGTTTTAAACTGGCTTCCTGCCCGATTGACGGCACTGAGTTATGCCCTGTTGGGACAGACTGGAAATGCGCTGGCGTGTTGGTATCGGCAAGCCCGTCAATTGGAGAGTCCTAATGCCGGCCCGGTGATGACCGCAGGGGCAGGCGCATTAAATATACAATTGGGGGGAGCGGCTTATTATCAGGGAAAATTAAAAGATAAAATCAGTTTTGGCGGTGAAAATACAGTGTGTAATGCCGATATTATCAGAGCTAACCGGCTTATTGATAACAGCTTGACGTTATGGCTGGGAATGATTGTTTTAGGAGAATATCTTGCTTGAACATGGAGGCCGGTTAAAAGAAGCGGCAAAAAAATATCAGATTCCCGTTGAGCATTGGATAGACCTTTCCACCGGGATTAATCCAAATGGCTGGCCAGTGGTTGATATTCCTGCTGAATGCTGGCAGCGTTTACCGGAAGATAATGACGACCTGCTTCAGGCGGCGGCTGATTATTATGGCAATACATCGTTGTTGCCGGTCGCGGGTTCCCAGGCTGCAATCCAGATGCTGCCGTTATTACGTCAGCGGTCCAATGTTACCGTTATTCATCCAGGTTATGCCGAACATGCCAGCCAATGGCAAAGAGCCGGTCATCATGTCAGAAAAATCAGCGCTGAACAGGTGGAAAAAGTATTGCCTAAAACGGATGTACTGGTGCTGATTAACCCGAATAATCCCAGTGGTCATATCTTTCCACGCGAACAGTTGCTGGAGTGGCATGCTTATCTGCAGAAAAAACAGGGCTGGCTGCTGGTTGATGAGGCTTTTGTTGATACTTGCATTGAGAACAGTTTGTCGACAGTCGCGGTTAAAGAAGGACTGATTATCTTGCGTTCTTTGGGGAAGTTTTTCGGTCTGGCCGGAGTGCGGGTCGGGTTTGTGATTGCGACGCCGGAATTATTGTTTCCATTACAAGAGAAACTTGGACCCTGGGCGTTAAGTCATCCCTCCCGCTATGTAGCAACCGCAGCCTTGCAGGATAGACTCTGGCAACAACAAACGGTTTATTCATTAAACAGGCAGTCCGCCCGGTTAAGGCAATTATTAGCTCAATACAGCCTTGAACCAGCAGGGGGAAGTGCTTTGTTTCAATGGATTAAAACGAAACAGGCGGCAGAGATTCAGCATTTTATGGCAAGAAAAGGAATTCTGCTGCGGCTTTTTCAGGAGCCATCAAGTATTCGCCTGGGACTTCCAAAAAACAGTCGACAGTGGGATTATCT
>CAYLNS010000201.1:0-3368 GCA_964385115.1 uncultured Methylomarinum sp. | reverse complement strand
ATGGGCAAAATACCGTTTTTAAAACAGTTATTGTAAAAAATATCGGCAAAACTGGGCGCGATAATCGCTCTAAAGCCATAATCTTCCAGTGCCCAGGGCGCATGCTCACGCGAAGAGCCGCAGCCGAAATTTTCTCGGGTCAACAGAATCTGGGCATTCTTGTATTGTGGCTGATTCAGTATAAAATCAGGATTTAATGGCCGGTTAGTGCAATCCATTTCGGGTTCGCCCCGATCCAGATAACGCCATTCATCAAACAAAAAAGGGCCAAACCCAGCCCGACGAATGGATTTTAAAAACTGCTTGGGAATAATGGCATCGGTATCCACATTGGCTCGATCCAAAGGAGCAACAATCGCAGTCAATTGAGTAAACGCTTTCATCTTCAGACTCCTTCCATTTCAGCAACATTAACAAAATGACCCGCTATTGCAGCACCAGCCGCCATCGCCGGACTCACCAGATGTGTACGACCGCCATAACCCTGGCGTCCTTCAAAATTCCGGTTCGAGGTAGAGGCGCAACGTTCACCCGCTTCTAACCGATCAGCATTCATTGCCAAGCACATGGAACAGCCTGGATCACGCCATTCAAATCCGGCCTCGATAAAAATTTTATCCAAGCCTTCCTCTTCTGCCATTTTTTTAACCAGACCTGAGCCAGGCACCACCAAGGCCTGCTTGATGTTGGCAGCGACTTTGTTACCTTTGGCAACCTCAGCAGCCTGCCGCAAATCTTCAATCCGGGAATTGGTACAGGAACCAATAAAAACCTTATCGACGGCTATCTCGGTTATTTTCTGACCGGCCTGTAAATCCATATATTCCAACGCGCGTTGCATACTTTGTTTTTTCACCGTATCAGCTTCCTGAGCCGGGTCAGGGACACAAGCATCAACAGGCACCACCATTTCAGGCGACGTTCCCCAGGTTACCTGAGGTTTTATTTCCGACGCATCAAGCTCGACAACCTTGTCGAATTTGGCATCAGCATCCGAATACAGTTTTTCCCAGGCACGGACCGCCATAAACCAGTGTTCACCTTTAGGCGCAAAAGGCCGGTCCTTATAATATTCAATGGTTTTTTCATCCACCGCAATCAATCCAGTACGGGCGCCGGCTTCTATCGCCATATTGCAGACTGTCATCCGCCCTTCCATCGATAAATTGCTAATCGCTTCCCCGGCAAATTCGATGGCATAACCAGTGCCACCGGCCGTACCGATTTTTCCAATAATCGCCAGCACAATGTCTTTAGCCGTGACCCCGGGCCTGACCGAACCATTAACCCGAATCAACATGTTTTTTGATTTTTTCTGCATCAAACACTGGGTTGCCAGCGCATGCTCGACTTCTGAGGTGCCAATTCCAAATGCCAGCGCAGCCGATGCGCCATGTGTCGACGTATGTGAATCGCCACAAACCACGGTCATACCTGGCAAAGTAGCTCCTTGCTCAGGACCAATCACATGCACGATGCCTTGTCTGGGATCGCCCATGTCAAATTCGGTAATGCCAAATTCGTGACAATTTTTATCCAGCGTTTCGACCTGTAATTTTGAAACCGGATCGGCAATCCCTTTATCCCGGTCTGTAGTCGGTACATTATGATCCGCCACAGCCAGATTCCGCCCGGTACGCCAGGGCTTCCTGCCTGCCAGCCGTAAACCTTCAAAAGCCTGAGGTGAGGTCACCTCATGCACCAACTGCCGATCGATATAAATCAGTGAAGAACCGTCATCTTCGGTGAAGACGACATGATCTTCCCATAATTTGTCATATAAGGTTTTACCTGCCATATTGTTTAGTATCCTGATGTTTTAAAGAAGCCTTGAATAACAAGTTAATCAGCTTTATCCAGTACTGCGAAAATCTTGGCAGTAATATCTTCCACTGATCCAACTCCCGGAATAGAAACAAATTTTGCCGGATTGTCAGGGTTTGCATAATAATCGACTAATGGCTGGGTTTGCTCATGATAAATCTGCAGACGCTTCCTGACCGTTTCTTCCTTGTCATCATCCCGCTGTATCAATGGCTCACCAGTTTCATCGTCCACGCCATCCTGTTTAGGTGGATTATATTCCACATGATAGGTTCTTCCCGAGCCGGGATGAACGCGCCTGCCTGCCATGCGCTTGATAATTTCCTCATCATCAACTTTAATCTCAATGACATAATCAATATCAACACCCATTTTCTGCAAACCTTCGGCTTGTGCAATGGTTCTTGGGAAACCGTCCAGCAAAAAGCCATTGGCGCAATCATCCTGGGCAATACGCTCTTTAATCAGCCCTAAAATAATATCATCGGAAACCAGACCACCAGCATCCATGACTTTTTTCGCTTCCTGACCTAATGGTGTCCCTTCCCGAACAGCAGCGCGTAACATATCACCCGTCGAAATCTGCGGAATACCGTATTTTTTACAAATAAATTGTGCCTGTGTGCCTTTACCGGAACCGGGGCTACCCAAAAGGATAATACGCATAAATTAACTCCAGATACTTGTTTGAGAACAACAAAACCGGATATTTTAACGCAATTAGCCCTGTTGTGCTTATCTCTTGTCAACGTAGAGAGTTTTCTCTATTCTTGAAATAACAACACGTGGATTATCAAACACACTTAGCAAACAAAATAAGAAATCCTTTGCTCGCATCCCTTATAATTATCTATAACAACAGATTGGTCATATACCTGTAATAATTGCAGGTATGCAGATAAAAAAGTATTAACGTCCTAAATCCCTGACATTAAAACGGATTCAGGTGTTCGGCAAAACCCTTAGCTGTACGGATACTTATTACTTGTGTCACTAAACAGCTATCCAAGTAGCAATCAATTCATTTTAACTACAGGAGTAACTGTATGCGTGTCGAAGAATTAATGACTTCAAAAGTTTTCACTGTCACCCCTCACGACCTGATTGATCGTGTGTTCTTTCTGATTCATTATGAAAAAGTCCGCCACCTGCCTGTTGTGGAAAAAGGCAAGGTTGTCGGCATCGTATCAGACCGGGATATGTATAAAGCACTGGGCCCTAAAAGCAATTCCAAGGCAATTGAAGGCGCCGTCCATAGCCCTGAGCTGCATGTAGTCCCCAAAAAAGTGATGAATATTATGCGCAGAGGCGTCATCACCATTTCACCGGAAGATCATGCATCCGATGCAGCGGCTATCATGGCCGATCATAAAATCGGGGCGTTGCCGGTGGTCCAGGATGACAAACTGGTGGGCATTTTATCGGCCACCGATATTTTGCGGGTTTTTTCAAAACTCGAGCATGCCCGTGAGGAAAGAGAAAAACGTATTGCTGAAGGAATCAGTCATACTTAAAAGCATAATATTAACTGATGTTACGCGACG
>CAYLNS010000200.1:0-3370 GCA_964385115.1 uncultured Methylomarinum sp. | reverse complement strand
TGCGGCGCAGTCGCTATCAACCAATAAGGTTTCCAAGGCATTACAGACCTGGATACTCTGACATTTTGAATTAACCGCGATATTCACCGCCTGTTCCGGTTCAGCGTCAGCAGCGACATATAAATGACAAATACCATCATAATGTTTGATGACCGGAATACGGGTTCCTTCGGCAATGCGCTTGATAAGACCTTTGCCGCCGCGTGGAATCAGTACATCAATATATTCGTCCATTTGCAGCAGTTCGCCAACGGCTTCATGGCCGGGGATGCGTATCATTTGGATGCTGTGTTCAGGCAGTCCGGCTTTGTTGGCACCTTTTATCATCGTATCTGTCAACAGACTGTTGGTTTTTATGGCTTCCGAGCCGCCGCGTAACACAACAGCATTGCCACTTTTAATGCAGACACAGGCGGCATCGGTGGTGACATTGGGTCGAGATTCATAAATAATGCCGATGACGCCGATGGGAACTGATTTTTTATAGACTTTTAAGCCGGCAGGATTGGTATGTCCGGCCAGAATCCGGTTTAATGGGTCGGGGCGCTGAGCAACTTTTTTAAGGCGCGAAAGCATATACTCAAATACTTTTTCATCAATCGTCAGGCGCTTAAGCATGGCCTCAGACTGGCCGGCCAGACGCGCCTGCCTGACTTCTTCTGCATTTGTTTCCAGCAGTTGGGGGCGAATAGCCTCCAGCTCTTCTGCCATGCAGATAATGGCTTGATTACGGACTGCCGCCGACGTGGAGAGTAATTGGCGAGCGGCTTGTTGACTTTGTCGGGCGATGGTTAAAACAGAAGTATTCATCAGCTATTTTTGATTGAAATAAAAGGGTGTTAACCAGGGTTGAAGTCCAGTGTACACAGTTCTTTGGCGGCATGTAATTCGCCATTTAACAGCATATTTTTTAATTGGGTGCTACGCTGCATATAAACATCAGTCAACTCTTTAAATGCCTGCGGTAAATGATGTTTTTCCAGTTGGGATAAATGGCCGTCAAATGCGGCGGATACGCTTAACAAGTCCAGCAGGAAATAACGCTCTTTATCTGAAACCTCATCCAGCAACGATAAAAAATTGTCCCAGTTATCATATTCTTTTGCTGGATCCGGCTGAAAAGTATTGGTCAGACGGAGCAGTAACACCAGCATATTAGGATGATAATGCTGGGCCAGAACCATCATCGTGGCAACGGCACGAATGGCACCTTCGCGTGCTTTGGGGCTGAGTTGATTAATAAATTCATCGGTCAGAATATTCGTCACAATATGATCAGCCAGGCGATTGCCAAACAACCGGAGTCTGGCTTCCCGGGCAACTTTATACATCGTAAAAGCATCCCAGAAACCGGTAATCGGGCTGGCAGTCCAATTAAACAGAAAACGGATTTCGCCTTTACCAAAAAGCCGGATAAGCAGAAATTTAACCAGCATACTGCTGAGTATGACTTTAGCTTTGTAAAGCACTGTTACCAGCAGCAGTTTGGATTTGGACAGGTGTTTCAGCGGGTCTATGCCTAAAAAATGAATCACCGGATCAGGAACTTCCAAAGCGGCGCGCGCCAGAATATTCGGCACGGCATCATCTCCCGGCAGACAGGAACCTTTAGTGGCTCGGTTATGGCCTGTCAGGCAGGCCAGGCTGTAAACCGTATTTAATCCCAGCCAGAATAAAACCGCCATTTCCAGCACCAGCATGACTGCCAGCGTGCCACCATAAAGAAAATAATAGGGTATTGTTTCCATAGATGCCTTGAATTTCCATTCAACCCAGATAGTGACGAATGTAGTCAAAGCGCCAATGGCAAAGGCAATTACCGCAGCAAAAGCAGTAATGCTGGAGGTTAACGATTTTAGCGTGATATCTGGTGGAAGGTCATCAATCTGGATATTCTCAATATCCACCGTACCGGCTTTTTTTGCCAGGTAACGATAATATTTAACGCCTATCCGCTCCAGAAAACCGGGCTCTTCCTCCCGGACATAACTTGTTGTGTGGGGATTATTTTCAGACATGATTATTTAGCCGTTGGTTGAATCAACATCTATCAGTCGCTTCCATTGCTGAGTTAAATTTTGCAGGGCGGTGGACAAAGGCTGTACCTGAAGCAGATCATTATTATTTACCAGCAAACCGGCCTGTTGCAATTTATCCAGGCCATCATTTACTTCAAAATCCATCGGCAGGGCATAGTGCTTGTTAATATAAGACTCAATCTGTTGATCCAGGCTTTTTTGGCTACAAGGGCCGGTCGTCAGCAAAAAATAATAAGCCAGAACAGCTTCCTTGCATTCCTCAGCTTCTGCCATATCAGATAAATAGCTTAAAGCGCCCATATTAGTATCAAGACTGTAAAAATACAGATTCCGTGTCAAAATAGCACTGTATTTTGCCCGTTGCGAGAAAATCTTGGCAATTTGCCGCCACAACACCCCCAGCAGACCGCCAATAGCCAGCAAGGCCGACATCGGTTCAATCGATGCGCTTAATTTACTGATGGTGGCCATCACGCCACCCGCCGTGCCGCTACCACCCAGAACAGCCAGCTTAATCTTGTCAAACAGCCTGATTTGAACCCGGGTATTGGGAAACAACATTTCCAGATCGGCGCGGGGAATATCCTTGAACATTTTTAAATAAACGATTTCATGCTCGCCATTCACTCCCAGGACCTTAAGCGCTTCGTCCGCCTTCTTTTCAGCCTTGTGCCGGCTCATGTTTTTGTTGTTGATTAAATGCTCAATCCATTGCTGCCGGTTTTTGGGCTGTAACATGACAAACAGGCGCCGGTAAATCAACACATCCACCGGCTTTTTCTTAAATTGCAAACGTTTCCAGTCGCGGTGTAATTCAGTATGAATCGCCGAGCCACGATAATACAAAGCCACATCAACAAATTCATCAAAATCGACCGAAACCTTAACCCCGTGTGGCGAGATTTTGTTCAAGGCTTCATTCAGCGCCTGCTCTGACAGACGGTCATAATTGGCCTGGTCCAGAACCTCATACAAACGGGTTTTAAAATCAGCCAAAGGCTGGTTCTTTTCCGACATCGCCAAAATCAGGCTGTCCCGATCAGGATTGAAGGGACGGTAAAGGTGTTTCAACTGCTGAAGTTGCTGATGACTCCGGGCATGAAATAACGTCGTATAAATATGACAGAACTGCCGAAATTCAGACTGCTGGGAAGGGCTTAATTGATTCGAAGCCAGCAAATCAGCAATCAGCCTTTCCAGACTGACAGGAATAAAACGCTCCAGCACATCAGTCTGATAATGTATGTTTTTTTTCATCAAAAAGATTATCCGTAAAAACGACCGGGCCTATCTTCCATAAAAATTACGGATAAAGCAATGTTAAATCAAAA
>CAYLNS010000199.1:0-3409 GCA_964385115.1 uncultured Methylomarinum sp. | reverse complement strand
AAACCTGGCTTATGTGACACAGACGACCTTATCAATGACCGATACCCAGGTCATGGTTGATGCACTGAAAGAGACATTTCCCTCTATTCAGGAGCAGAAAAAAGATGATATCTGCTATGCCACACAAAACCGTCAGGATGCCGTACACGATTTGGCCGAGAAATCAGACCTTATCTTAGTGGTGGGCTCGCCTAACAGTTCAAATTCCAACCGTTTGCGAGAGATAGCCGAACAGCTGGGAAAATCCGCCTATTTAATTGATACCTATAAAGACCTGGATAAATCCATGCTGGACGGTATTGATGTCGTTGGCGTCACTGCGGGGGCTTCAGCTCCCGAAGTGTTGGTACAGGAAGTGATAGACCAGTTAAAGGAATGGGGCGGTACGGAAACCAGTGTTCAGGAAAATCAGGGCATCGAAGAAAAAGTCGTTTTTTCACTGCCTAAAGAACTGAAAAAACACATGCAGTCACAAACCCGGTAAAACCACCAAAAATCTTTCCCCGTTAACAACCCATAAACGGGGAAAGTTTGTTTAGCGCTATTTCAACTGCATGGAAAAGATTAACCACCGCCCGGCACAAACCCTTTTTTGTGCTGTTTCTTGAGCCACCATTGAGCAATATAACTTCGTGGCATATACAATCCTTCCTGAATATAAAATAATTTATATTCGCTGTTCATCGTTGCATAAAAAAGTCGGTAAGCCAGTGCAGTTCCGCAAATCAACAGCACATCATTTTCTTTAACCGCATAGTCATCCGGGGGCAATATAATTTCTTCTACACCCGATTTTATGACAAACACCATCATATCCAGTTTTTTGGTCTTATCCCGATAGTCTGTTAACAAATCACCTAACAGAACTTTTTTACCTTTTCGCAGCCATTGGATTACTGCCGCGCTTTCCTGCTCATTTATATTGATTGTCACTAGATGCGGCTTTTTGTTGCCAATTTTATCCTGTAATCGCTTTATGATTGCTTTCATTTCCTGTCTACGGCCTGGTTCATCAGCCAGCAAATAGCGAAAAAACTTTTTCAGCAAGGGTGCAATCAGTAACAATAAAATTTTGCGGGCAGTCACCAGCGACGGTTGCATAATCATATCCACTTTGGATGCCTGAAAAGCCACCGCATTATGATGTCTGTTTTGGCGGACAATGGTAAACAGATTTTTATTAAAAAATCTGGCATTCAGCAATATTCCCAAATTATGACCATCATCATCAGTTGCCGCGACAATACCCACAGCATCTTCAATACCTGCTTCAGCCAGTGTTTTGGCCGTGGTTCGACCAATAATATATTTGTCAACCTGCTCGCCAGAAGTAGTTTCTTTAGGATCTGGATCAATCACTGATGCATTGACGCCACATTTACTCAACACCCGATTAACTTCATGACCCATTCGGCCATAGCCACAAATAATCCAGGTTCCGACAGGCGGCTTGATATAAGAATCCAGTCTGGCATCATAGTCTCTGACCAGCCAGTTATTAAGCGCATAAAATGCCGGATTTTTCATCGCTGCCGCCAAAACCTTGGCATAGGTCTTAAATGGGTCAACGATATGAACCTCCCCACCCAGTGTCGCCAGACTTTCTTCAAACACATTCACCTTTGACATGGTGATAATGCCGACTTTTTTATTTAATGAACGAGCCAATGCGGAAATCTTCAGATTTGTCTCTTCATCATTAGTAATAGCAACAACAAATTTACATTGCTTACTGCGAATTCCCGCCTCAATCAAATGCTTGGGCACCCCGGCATCTGCACACAATCCCGGCATTGCAACCGTATAATTACGAAGCTGCAAAGCCTTTATCCGCTCTTCACTGGAATCAATAATCACAGCCGACAGACCGTAGTCGCTCAATCCCCGGGTCAACACACTGCCGGTATCCCCAAAGCCACAGATAATAAAAAAAGGGCCAGGTATTTTTCTTACTTTGCGGGAAAAACGCCATTCCGCCAGCGCCCGGATAAAAAAAGGATTTTGTATCAGATGAATAATACTACCGATGGCATACAACCAGGTCACCACACTGACATAGAGCGATGCAATGGCCCAGAAACGCTGAGCATCACTGAACTCTATCGGTATTTCTCCAAAGCCGGTTGTGGTTGCCGTGTAGGTCATAAAGTAAAAAGCATGGAAAATGCTCATATACTGCACTTCGCCATCGACCACTTTCCCCGGAATAAACACCATTCCCAGTATAGAGACACTGTAAACAACAATCAGAATAATGATTGGCAGGCGCATCTCGCGCATGACGATAAACGACACTCGGCTGATGTCTACGATGTTAGCCATAATTTATCGATCCGCTTGAATATCCAAACAATACATTCTCACTATAAACGCGACATCAATGTTTCAGTCACCAGAATAACCGCAGAAATGATATTGGCAATCAACGCGCCGCCGGTAAAGGAAACGATACTGGCCATCACATCGGGTGTCAGACCAGTTTCAGTAATATGCACCACCACCGTCCAGTAAGTCGCAGCCAGAACAAGCTGCAAATCGGCAACAAGACTGGTAGCCAATAATACCGCACCAATCTGGGAGCGATCACCGAATTTCAAAACCGTTGCAATAAAATTTACAATAATCACAGCAAAAAGTTCGAACACACTGTGATGGGCCGGATTATCCATTTCACCTAAAAAGAAACCAAAGTTTAATGTCAGCGCCAGAACGACAAAAAAACCAAAAACAACTTTCTCGAAATTCATTTCAGTATCCTGTAAAGAACAATTTATTATTGTGATTGGCACTATTCTATTCCAAAACCCGATAAATAGAAAAAACACTGGCCCAAGTATATTATTTATTGCTAATATAAGGCTTTTCAAAAACGGAGAAAATCATGTCATTAAGTGCTATGGATCTTGTGGCTGCGGCCAAACAGAATATTACAGAAATTTCGGTCGAAGAGGCTAAACAAAAATTATCTGACATGTTAGTGCTGGATGTCAGAGAACCCGCCGAATATGATGAAGGCCATCTGCCTGGCGCAGTCAACATTCCCAGAGGTGTACTGGAATTTAAAATATCTGCGCACCCAGATTTTCAAGGAGCGGAAGACCGCGATATTCTGGTTTATTGTCAATCCGGCGGTCGTTCTGCATTAGCTACGGAAAACCTGAATAAAATGGGCTACCAAAAAGCCGTCAGCATGGCAGGTGGCTTTAAAGCCTGGCTAGACCATAATTATGACGTCGCCTGATTCACTCAGAATTGATAAATGGCTCTGGGCTGCGCGTTTTTTTAAAACGCGCAGACTGGCGTCCGACGCTGTTTCGGGCGGTAAAGTTCATATCAATGGCCAGCGCTGTAAACCTTCAAAGGAAGTTACCGCCGGCACACGCCTGACTATCCATAAAGACAGTTATTG
>CAYLNS010000198.1:0-3415 GCA_964385115.1 uncultured Methylomarinum sp. | reverse complement strand
TTTTCAATATTGCTCGCCACAGATGTTAAGTCATTCAGTTTTTGACTCAACAGCGTATCCTGATGATAAATATCTTCAAAAAAGAAGACCTTGTCACCAATCACCTGGGCCGTATTATAAAATATCAATACCTGAAATGGATATTTGACCCTGACCTGTCTTTTTTGACTTTTGGACATGGCTTTCACTACATCTTGTCTTTGCCAGCCATTGCCCAACCCCAGAATATACTCGGCCAATTGTTCCGGATGCTGAACCCTGACACAACCGTGACTGAAATCCCGTCGGTCTCTGTAAAACAAAGACCGCGCCGGCGTATCATGTAAATATACGGCATGCCGGTTAGGAAAAATAAATTTTACCCGCCCCAGGGAATTTCTGTTACCCGGAAGCTGCCGGATTCTGGCCCGGCCGGATTCTATTAAGCCCGGTAAATCTTCACCGACAGCAACACTAGCGTCATCGCTTGCGTTAAACCCCGGAATCAGCTCCATATTATGTTTTTGCAGATAATCAGGATCTGCCTGAATCTTTGGCCAGATTTCTTCAATGGCAATCTTTTTGGGTACATTCCAATAAGGGCCAAACTCAAGATATTGCAGTCTTTTCATAAAAACTGGAGTCTGATGCTCTTTGGCCATACCCACCACAACATTCATTTCAATATCGGCGCTGGATTTAAGTCCACCCTGTTTATAAACCCAAAGTTTGAATGCCGGAATATTAACCAGAATCAAAGCCTCTGAATCGGGTAATGCAGGTAACCAGCGCCAGCGCTCCAAGGCCAGTTCAATTTGCTGAATACGTTTGGATATTGGCTGATTAAGCGCCGAAAGTGTTTTCTTGCCAATAACCCCATCCGCTTGCAAACCATGCCTGAGTTGAAACTGTTTAACAGCATCAACAATACTGCCTTGATAAAGCTCGTCGACAATCATTTCATCGGAACCGGCTTGGTTAAAATCACCCAACACCTCTAACATTGATTTTAACTGCGAAATCTGTGGCCCAAAAAAACCAGGCTCCACTTTGTCGTTAAAAACCAAAACTGGAAAATGATAGTTCTGCTCAAGATTGCGATAATAAGCCAATGCCTGTTTCAATTGCTGATAAGGCAGTAAATCAGGCTGAAGCCTTGTAGACAATGAACTGACGGTTTGTTGACGGATTGCCTGTAACAGCTGACTGACGAGTCTGTCATATCGTCTTTCAGGATAAAGATTAAAACTGACTTGTTCTGGACTGACCCGACCATAACGCAAATCAGACAGATACTGTAAGACAGATAAACTCAATGCTATATCAAAACGGGCTAACTCAGCCGCAGTAACCGATTTTTTACACCATAAATCTGACCAAACCGAGCGCAATACAGAAGGTTGGTAATCTGAATTTTTCAGACCATTTTCTTCAGCCTGCTCCAGTGTCAAAATGGCCTGCTCTATCAGCTCGGGGGTATTTTCCCGGGCTAACCAGACAAAAGGTAATGGTGACAAAAAATACAGATCATCCAAAGCCTGCCATAATTTTTTGTCAAATTCTTCAGTAACCGGAACCTGTTGCAAATAATATTGTTTAAGTGTGTTATTAACGACAACATCAGCAAACTGATGATTGTTTTTTGTTACTCCCGCCGCAGCAGAAACTGAAGTCAATAAAACACCCGTCAGTATAAACAGCATCAATAAATGTAAAAATACGGTATTATTTTTAATCATACGTCTTTTAACTGCCGACCTAAACTTAAAATTACCTTAAAGCATAGCATGTTACCGATTGAATTGTGACACTGATGAATGCAAATGCGAATCCCCGCAAGATTATTCATATTGATATGGATGCCTTTTTTGCGGCTGTCGAACAACGTGATAACCCACAATACCAGGGGAAACCCGTTATTGTCGGCGGACAGCCTGATACGCGCGGCGTGGTTGCAACCTGTAGCTATGAGGCCCGTCAATACGGTATCCATTCTGCCATGCCATCTTCTCAGGCGTATCGTTTATGCCCCCAGGCAATTTTTATCAAACCCCGCTTCGATGTCTACAAACAAGTCTCAGCGGATGTACGCCGAATTTTTTCCAAATATACTGACCTGTTTGAGCCTGTTTCACTAGATGAAGCCTATCTGGATGTCAGTGCTGTTACTCTTTTTAAAGGCTCAGCCACGTTGATTGCGCAAGATATTAAACAGCAGATTTTGCAACAAACCGCCCTCACAGCCTCAGCCGGTGTCTCTTACAATAAATTTCTGGCTAAAATGGCTTCCGATATCAATAAGCCAGATGGTCTGTATTTGATTACACCCGAGCAGGGAAAATCATTTATAGAGCAATTACCCATCGGAAAATTTCATGGGATTGGCAAAGCCACGGAAAAAAAAATGCATGCTCTGGGCATTAAAACAGGGCTGGATTTACAAAAATGGAGTCTGGAAGCCTTGCTGCTTCAATTCGGAAAGTCGGGGCAGCATTATTACCAAATAGCTCGGGGTATAGATTTACGACCCGTTAATAATCATCGTCCCAGTAAATCAGTAGGCGTGGAAACTACATTCCAACACGATATTATCGATTCATCCCAGATTCTTGAACATTTACAGCTGCTACTAAACAAGGCCCTGAAAAAACTTGCTGACAAACAATTAACTGCCCACACCATCACGATAAAAATCAAATACCATAATTTTGTCCAGATTACCCGCAGCCGAACCCTGTCACATGCCATCAAAGAAGCTGCCGGACTGGAAAAAACCTTAATCAGTTTATTACAGGACACCGAAGTCGGCAAAAGAAAAGTCAGACTGTTGGGTGTAACCCTGTCTTCATTAGCAGCCCCAACATCAAGTGACCACTATCGTCAACTGGATTTATTTACCCTGTTCAATTAATGCTTTTATTTCCCGATAAAGCAGTCTTGAAGATTTAGGTGGCTTTTCCAGTTTCTGCTCTTTCAGGGCATTTCTTTGTAACTGCCTGATATGCTGGCTGTCTGCCGCTGGAAATTCGGTCAACAAACGGGTTAAAGCATCCTGACCATTCTCCCCTAATAACTGATCACGCCAGCGTTCCGCCTGATGATGCTCGCGAGTCGCATGACTGCTTTTACTATTGATTCGGTCCAGCTGCTCGGTGACATTATCCAAATCAATTTTGCGTAATTGAGCGGTAATATATTTCAGCAGGCGTTTACGAGCAGCCTTATGCGGTAACCGGGACGCTTCCAGAATTGAAGCCTGCACTGCTTCTGGAAGTTCCATGCTATTAAGCTGCTCTTCCGACAGAGTACACAACTGTTCAGCCATATCAGCAATAACCGCTATATCCCGCTTAATTGCCGTTTTATTAGGTCTGACTGCATACTCAATCAGTTCTTCATCATCAAAATCTTCGTTCATTCCACACTATTTATTAAA
>CAYLNS010000197.1:0-3417 GCA_964385115.1 uncultured Methylomarinum sp. | reverse complement strand
TTTATATACGGGCATAAAAACAAGACCCCGCAAATAAAAATTCCGGATTGCCGGCTTAAAACCTGGGCAAATCCGGAATTATAAGGCCCAGGATTTTATGCTGGACTCTGATTGGCTTTTGCGATTTCAGCAATTTTCGCGAAGGCATCCATATCACGTACGGCCAGATCAGCTAATACTTTACGATCTATCGCCACGTTGGCATTATTCAGACCATTGATCAGGCGACTATAGGAAATTCCGCACATACGTGCTGCCGCATTGATTCTGACAATCCACAAAGCACGAAACTGACGTTTTCTTTGCTTACGGTCACGATAGGCATATTGGCCGGCTTTAATGACGGCTTGCTTGGCAACCCGATAAACCCGGCTGCGAGCGCCGTAATAACCTTTGGCCTGTTTTAAAATCTTTTTATGTCTTGCTCTGGCTGTGACGCCACGTTTAACTCTAGGCATACTCTCTTTCCTCCAACTCGATTAACTGTAAGGTAACATCCGCGCAATCATAGGCGCATCAGATGGATGAAGAGTTGCCGCTTTACGCAACTGTCTTTTTCTCTTGGTAGACTTCTTGGTCAAAATATGACGTCTATGAGACTGATTGCATTTGAACTTGCCTTTACCGGTTCTTTTAAACCGCTTGGCAGCCCCACTATGGGATTTTATTTTTGGCATTTATTTTCTCCGCAAAAATTAAAGTAATACATCCTGTTAAAAAAACCCGACAAGGCAAAATGCGCGGCCCGGCCGAATTTAAAGAGCATAATGCTCAACAGAGCGATAATCCTTTACTCTGACAGTCTAAGCCTCGTTTTAAAGCTTGCAACTATTTTTTCTTTTTCGGTGACATCACCATCACCATCTGCCGACCTTCCATCTTTGGAAACTGCTCTACTACAGCTATTTCTTCCAGATCTTTTTCCAGACGTTTCAGTAATTCCATACCAATTTCACGATGACTCATTTCCCGTCCGCGAAAACGAATGGTAATTTTGGTTTTGTTACCTTCATTCAAAAACTTGGTCAGGTTTCTCAGTTTTACCTGATAATCACCTTCTTCTGTTCCAGGCCTGAATTTTATTTCCTTAACCTGAATCTGTTTTTGTTTTTTCTTGGCCGCCTGCTGTTTTTTGTTTTGCTCAAACAGAAACTTGCCATAATCCATTATTTTACATACCGGAGGATCAGCATTCGGTGATATCTCAACCAGGTCCATATCTGCCTCATAAGCTAACTGCTTGGCTTCCGCTAACGGCATAATGCCAAGTTTTTCCCCATCTGCACCGATCATTCTTACTCTTCTGGCAGTAATTTCATTGTTCAGGCGCGTTGTATCTTTTTTAGAAGCGATGTTCTAATCCCCCAATATTGGTTATTTCTTATCTTTTATGTCATTCCTCAAGCGCTCACTCAGCTGTTCAACAGTCAAACTTCCCAAGTCTTCGCCCTTTTGTGTGCGCACAGCAACTGTATTATTCTGCAGTTCATTGTCGCCCACAATCAAAAGATAGGGCACTCGCTGCATGGAATGCTCGCGAATTTTAAAGCCTATCTTCTCATTTCTCAAGTCTAATTTTACTCTAAAGCCCTGTTTTTCCAGTTCGGCTGCTATTTCCCGTGCATAATCGGCCTGTTTATCAACAATATTCATCACCACCAATTGCACGGGCGACAGCCATAACGGGAAAGTTCCGGCATGCTGTTCAATCAAAATACCGATAAAACGCTCCAAAGACCCTAATATTGCTCTATGCAGCATAACAGGCACTTGTTTGGAGCCATCTTCCGCTATATAAGTTGCTCCTAACCGGCCCGGCATGGAAAAATCGACCTGAATAGTCCCGCACTGCCAAACCCGACCAATACAATCTTTTAATGAGAATTCTATTTTCGGACCATAAAACGCGCCTTCTCCAGGTTGTAATTCCCAATCCAGCTTTTTATTGTTTAATGCCAGCTCCAATGCATTTTCCGCCTTGTCCCAGACGGCATCATCACCCACCCGATTTTCCGGCCGGGTAGAAAGCTTGATAATAACTTCTTCGAAGCCAAAATCCTTGTAAACCTCAAACAGCAAGTCAATAAATTCCGAAACTTCATCCTGTATCTGGTCTTCTGTACAGAAAATATGCGCATCATCCTGAACAAAATTCCTGACACGCATCAGGCCATGCAAGGTACCTGACGGCTCATTACGGTGACAAGAGCCAAACTCAGCCATTCGAATCGGCAAATCACGATAACTTTTAATACCTTGATTGTAAATCTGCACATGACAGGGACAATTCATGGGCTTAACCGCATAATCGCGATTTTCTGAATGGGTGGTAAAAATCATGTCGCCAAACTTGTCCCAGTGCCCTGATTTTTCCCATAACGTCCGGTCAACCAGTTGAGGCGTTTTAACCTCACCATAACCATTCAGACGTAATTTTTCACGGATATATTGCTCAACCTGCTGATAAACAGTCCAGCCTTTTTCATGCCAGAACACCATACCCGGTGCCTCTTCCTGCGCATGAAACAAATCCAGTGTTTTGCCCAGCTTGCGATGATCGCGTTTTTCAGCTTCCTCTAAGCGATGCAGGTATTCTTTTAAGGCTTTTTTATCTGCCCAGGCGGTTCCATAGATCCGCTGCAGCATTTCATTGTTGGAATCACCCCGCCAATAGGCTCCAGCAATTTTCATTAATTTGAATGCCTTAAGCTTGCCGGTACTGGGCACATGCGGACCGCGGCACAAATCGGTAAAGTCCCCTTGGGTATACAGAGACAACTCTTCATTAGCCGGAATAGACTCGATAATTTCAGCCTTGTATTCCTCGCCCAAATTTCTGAAAAACTTAACCGCTTCATCTCGAGACATGACAGAACGCTGTATTTCCATATTTTTGGAAACCAGTTCCTGCATTTTCTTTTCAATCGCTTTTAAATCTTCAGGCGTAAACGGACGCTGATAAGCAAAGTCATAATAAAAGCCATTTTCTATGACCGGGCCAATAGTCACCTGCGCTTCAGGAAACAACTCTTTAACCGCCTGAGCCAGCAAATGCGCAGTTGAATGCCGAATAACATCAACACCTTCCGCATCTTTAGCCGTCACAATCTGCACGCTGGCATCATTATCTATCACGGTGCTGGCATCAACAAGTTTGCCATCAACCTTTCCGGCAAGCGTTGCCTTGGCAAGGCCTGAACCAATTGATTGGGCAATATCCAGCACACTAACGGGCTGATCATATTGACGCTGAGATCCATCTGGGAGAGTTATGACTGGCATGGGCTTTCTGATTCCACAATAAAAAAAAGCACCACGAAGGATGCTTTAATGTTTGGTAGGCGCGAGTAGATTCGAACTACCGACCCCCACCATGTCAAGGTGGTGCTCTAACCAACTGAGCTACGCGCCTGTCGT
>CAYLNS010000196.1:0-3486 GCA_964385115.1 uncultured Methylomarinum sp. | reverse complement strand
TAAGTGACTGATAGTAAACATCTAAATACGCTGAGTAGTTACTCAAATTGTAGCGTACAGTTGAAACGGGCATCCTTTCCCCCTCTCTAAATCTGTATTATTCCTTTTCTTTGACTGGGCTCTTACGCAATTTAATGCCGAGTTCCCGTAATTGTGCATCATTAACCATGGCAGGCGCATCAATTAAAGGACAAGCAGCCGTCTGGGTTTTAGGAAAGGCAATGACATCACGTATGGAACTGGCACCGGTCATCAACATCACCAACCTGTCCAGCCCAAAAGCAATTCCGCCATGTGGTGGACAGCCGTATTTTAAGGCTTCCAGCAAGAAGCCAAATTTTTCATTAGCTTCTTCATCACCAATACCTAAGATTTTAAAGACTGTCTGCTGCAATTTGGTGTTATTGATACGAATGGAGCCGCCACCCAGCTCTGTTCCATTCAATACCAAGTCGTAAGCTCTTGACAAGGCGGCACCTGGGTTGGCTTCCAGTTCCTCACTGCTGCAACTGGGGGCAGTAAATGGATGATGAATCGCATTCCAGCGCTGGTTTTTCTCATCCCAGTCAAACATCGGAAAATCAATAATCCACACCGGGCTCCACTCACTGTTTAATAAATCCCGATCTATACCCAGCTTGACCCGCAGAGCCCCCATGGCCTCATTGACTATATTGGTTTTATCCGCCCCAAAGAAAATCAAATCGCCAGTTTGTGCGCCAGTTTTCTGCAGAACCTTTTCCCAGACTTCAGCAGGTGCAAATTTAACGATAGGAGATTGCAGCCCTTCAATTCCGGCATCTCTGTCATTAACTTTGATATAAGCCAGACCTTTGGCCCCGTAAATACCCACAAATTTGGTCAACTCGTCAATCTCTTTACGGGTCAGTTCCCCACCTTTTGGTAAACGCAGCGCCACAACACGCCCATCAGCATCATTGGCAGGACCTGAGAACACCTTAAAATCGACATCCTTCATTTCATCGGCGATATCCACCAATTCCAGTGGAATACGTAAATCAGGCCGATCCGAACCGTAACGACTCATAGCCTCCTGATAAGTCATCACCGGAAATTGTTCAGACAGCTTAACATCGATAATATCCGAGAACAGGCCCCGAATCATCTCTTCCATCAATGACATGATTTCATCTTCATTCATAAAAGAGGTTTCGATATCAAGCTGGGTAAATTCCGGCTGACGATCCGCCCGTAAATCTTCATCACGAAAACAGCGGACAATCTGATAATACTTATCCATTCCGGAAATCATCAGCAGCTGTTTATAAAGTTGGGGAGATTGCGGCAAGGCAAAAAAAGCGTTTTCATGCGTCCGGCTCGGAACAATATAATCCCGTGCGCCTTCCGGGGTAGCCTTGGTTAGATAAGGCGTTTCAATTTCAAAAAACTCATGCTCATCCAGAAAGTTGCGTAAATGACGGGTCACATCCCTGCGCACACGCATTTTGTTCTGCATATCGGTACGACGCAGGTCAATATAGCGATAACGTAAGCGGGTTTCTTCATTAACCTCAATATCACTTTCAATGGGAAATGGCGGTGTTTCAGATTCATTTAAAACTTCCACCTGATTAACCAGCACCTCTATCTCACCGGTCGACATATTATCGTTGACGGTTCCTTCCGGCCGATCTCTGACCGTACCTTCGACCCGTAATACATACTCACTGCGCACATTTTCTGCAATTTTAAAGGTATCCGGCGAGTCAGGGTCAAAAACCACCTGAACAAGACCGGTACGATCCCGCAAGTCGATAAAGATTACACCACCATGATCCCGACGACGGTGTACCCAGCCACATAATGAAACCTGTTCACCTAAATGTTTTTTATTTAACTCTCCGCACTTGTGGGTACGCATACTCTGTTCTCTGTAAAATCCAAAATGTTAAAGAAAATGTGCCTGTATAAATTAACCCGAACCCGTATTAAACCGGTTCGGGTTAATCAACAAATCCAATAATAGTTTTTTAAAACGTCTAATGACTGGAACAACCGCCACCTGAGCAACAACTGCTTGATTTTGCTGAATCTGACTTTTTCTCGCCGGCGATATTCTTTTTCGAACCGCTTTTAAAATCGGTTTCATACCAGCCGCTGCCTTTCAATCTGAATCCAGCAGCTGAAATTTGCTTTTTCAGCGCAGGCTCATTACAGTGAGGACAAACTTTCAATGGTTCATCATTGACTTTCTGTAATGCTTCATGTTCTTTACCACAGGCATCACAACGGTATTCATAAATCGGCATTGATAGTTACTCCCAATAACAAATAAAAAATTATATGTGGGCAAAATGTATTTTTTCAAGCCCGTTCTATAAAATAACCCGCTATTCTAATCTAAATTGAAACAAAAATGGATAAAATAATACTGACCCGGCCTGATGACTGGCATTTACATGTCCGTAGCGGCGCCATTCTTTCACTGGTTATTGCTCATACTGCCAGGCAATTTGAACGTGCGATTATCATGCCCAACCTTAAACCACCCGTCACCACTGTAGACAAGGCCATGATGTATCGGGATGAAATCATAGCCGCTCTGCCGTCAGGCAGTACTTTTACTCCATTGATGACGCTCTATTTAACAGACACCACATCAACAGAGGACGTCAGACAAGTGGCCGAGTCGCCCCATGTCCATGCCTTCAAACTTTATCCCGCCGGCGCCACCACCAACTCAGACTCTGGCGTTTCAGACCTGGATAAGATTTTTCCTATCCTTGAAGCCATGGAAAAACAAGATATCCCGTTGCTGGTTCATGGGGAAGTCACTCATGACAAATACGATATATTTGACCGGGAAAAACTGTTTCTGGAGCAGCACCTGCAACGTATTAGTGAAACATTTCCGGGTTTACGCATCGTCGTCGAACATGTCACCACCGAAGAAGCGGTTCAATTTGTGTTATCGGCCAACAAAAATATTGCTGCCACCATCACCCCGCAGCATTTAATGTTTAACCGCAATGCCATTTTGGCAGGCGGCATCCGGCCACATTACTATTGTCTGCCGATACTGAAACGCGAACATCACCGGCAGGCCCTGGTTCAGGCGGCCACCAGCGGCAATCCAAAATTCTTCCTGGGCACCGATAGCGCCCCACATCAAACCCATCTTAAGGAAAATGCCTGCGGTTGTGCGGGCTGTTACAGTGCCCATGCCGCAATAGAGTTATATGCAGAAGTTTTTGAAAAGGAAAATGCATTAGACAAACTGGAGGGATTTGCCTCATTTCATGGTCCGGACTTTTATGCTCTCCCCAGAAATACAAAAACGATTACGCTGGTAAAAAAGGAATGGACTATCCCTCAAACCTACCAGCAAAACAACATCAGTATCACGCCTCTTCAGGCCGGTAAAACAATAGGCTGGAAATTGGTTGATTAACATTGTTTTCAGTTTATTGCTTTTTCCACTGTTCTTTTGCGCCATTCCTGAAACTCCAGAACCAGACTGTATAT
>CAYLNS010000195.1:0-3598 GCA_964385115.1 uncultured Methylomarinum sp. | reverse complement strand
AAGGCTAAAGAAAGCGGACGTAACAAGGTGATTTCCCAATAAATCCAGCACCTCGCCCTGAAGGACAAGGTTTTCTTTAAGAAAATATTGCACCTTTTCATCCTCGCCATCAATAGCGAGGTATTACGAGGTGCTGGATAAATCAACCCCCGCAAGTCGGACAATTATTATTTTTTTTAAGAATCATGCTGTGCCATTCCATCGTCAGCGCATCCAGCAATAGTAACCGGCCCACCAGAGACTCGCCTATGCCTAAAACCAGCTTAATGGCTTCGGTAGCCTGAATACTGCCAACAATCCCCGTCACGGGCGCCAAAATACCGTTATTGGCGCAATTTTGCCTGTCTTCACCTTCATCCTGATACAAACAGTTATAACAGGGGCTATCAATCTGACCAGGCAGGAAAACGGCAACCTGCCCTTCAAAACGAATCGCCGCACCGGAAACCAATGCCGTTTTATTTTCTACACAAGCGCGATTTATGGCAAAACGGGTCGTAAAATTATCACTGCAATCCAGCACAATATCCGCTGCTTCTACTTCTTTGTATAACGGCTCACCTTCCAGCCGCTCGGCCCGCGCAGTCACCTGGGTATCAGGATTAATTTTTTTTACGGTATTAAGGGTTGAAAAAACTTTTTCCATCCCTATATCGTCAGTGGTATGAGCAATCTGTCTTTGCAAATTGGATAAATCAACCTTGTCATCATCGTACACCGTTATATGGCCAATGCCGGCAGCCGCCAGATACATGGCCGCCGGGCAACCCAGCCCACCGGTGCCGATGATTAAAACACTGGCATTTAACAATTTCTGCTGACCTTCGACATCAATCTGAGGCAGCATAATTTGGCGGCTGTAACGCAAAAGTTGTTGGTCGTTCATGAGTTTGAATGGTTGATTTAATCAATAAATAATGCCAAAGAGCTTGACAGATTGCAAAAGCTGACTATTATTAGCACTCACTATAGTCGAGTGCTAATAGCTTAGCTTAATTTTTTAAATCTTAAATTTGTTAGGAGACATTGATGAAAATACGTCCATTACATGACCGAGTCATCGTTAAACGTGTTGAAGAAGAAACCACCACCGCAGGTGGTATTGTATTGCCAGGTTCGGCAGCGGAAAAACCCAGCGAAGGTGAAGTCCTGGCCGTTGGAAATGGCAAGCAGTTAGATAACGGTGAAGTTCGCGCACTGGATGTCAAAGTTGGTGATCGTGTTCTGTTTGGTAAATATTCAGGCACCGAAGTCAAAGTAGACGGTGAAGAAGTCATCGTTATGCGCGAAGACGACATCATGGCAATTTTAGACTAATCGACAGTCAATATTCTCTCACTAACCATTTAATCAAGAAGGAAAAAAAATGGCAGCAAAAGACGTAAAATTTGGTTTAGACGCCCGCACCTTAATGGTCGCCGGCGTAAATGTTCTGGCAAACGCAGTTAAAGTAACTTTAGGCCCTAAAGGACGCAACGCCGTTCTGGAAAAAAGCTTTGGCGCTCCCACTATCACTAAAGATGGTGTTTCAGTCGCCAAAGAAATCGAATTAAAAGACAAATTCGAAAACATGGGCGCACAAATGGTCAAAGAAGTTGCTTCACAAACTTCTGATGTCGCCGGTGACGGTACCACCACAGCTACTGTACTGGCTCAGTCCATCGTTAACGAAGGTCTGAAATCAGTCGCCGCCGGCATGAATCCTATGGATTTAAAACGCGGTATTGATTTGGCTGTAACAGAAGCGGTAAAAGCCATCGAAGCATCTTCCACACCTTGCACAGACAGCAAAGCCATTGCCCAGGTCGGTAGCATCTCGGCCAACTCAGACCAGGCTGTCGGACAAATCATTGCCGAAGCCATGGAAAAAGTCGGTAAAGAAGGCGTTATCACAGTTGAAGAAGGTTCAGGCTTAACCAACGAACTGGATGTTGTTGAAGGTATGCAGTTTGACCGCGGTTACCTGTCACCTTACTTCATCAACAACCAGGACAGCATGAGTGTTGAGCTGGAAAATCCATACATCCTGTTGTTTGATAAAAAAATCTCCAACATCCGCGACCTGCTTCCAGTACTGGAAGGTGTTGCCAAAGCCAGCCGTCCATTGCTGATTATCGCAGAAGATGTTGAAGGCGAAGCACTGGCGACTCTGGTTGTCAACAACATGCGCGGCATTGTAAAAGTTGCGGCGGTTAAAGCGCCGGGCTTTGGCGATCGTCGTAAAGCCATGCTGGAAGATATTGCCATCCTGACTGGTGGTGTGGTAATTTCTGAAGAAGTTGGTCTGTCTCTGGAAAAAGCAGAAATCGACCAGCTGGGAACAGCAAAACGTGTTCATATCACCAAAGAAAACACCACTATCATTGATGGTGCCGGTGAAGAAGAGCAAATCAAAGGCCGCGTTAATCAGATTCGCGCTCAAATTGAAGAAGCTACTTCTGATTACGATAAAGAAAAACTTCAGGAACGTCTGGCTAAACTGGCCGGTGGTGTTGCCGTGATTAAAGTCGGCGCAGCGACTGAAGTTGAAATGAAAGAGAAAAAAGCCCGTGTTGAAGATGCTCTGCATTCAACCCGTGCAGCGGTTGAAGAAGGCGTTGTTGCCGGCGGTGGTACCGCTCTGGTTCGTGCACTGGCCAAAATTGAAGGTCTGGAAGGTGCCAACCACGACCAGACTGTAGGCATCAACATTCTGCGTCGTGCAATGGAAGAGCCTCTGCGTCAAATCGTCAGCAACGCAGGCGATGAGCCTTCTGTTGTACTGAACGAAGTGAAAAAAGGCGAAGCCAACTTCGGTTACAATGCAGCAACCGGCGAATATGGCGATATGCTGGAAATGGGTATCCTGGATCCTGCCAAAGTTACCCGCTCAGCACTGCAAAACGCTGCTTCCGTAGCCGGTCTGATGATTACTACAGAAGTCATGGTTGCAGACGAGCCTGCTGACGAAAAAGCAGCACCAGCAATGCCAGACATGGGCGGAATGGGTGGAATGGGCGGCATGATGTAAGCCCCCTTTCTGATTAAAGCCCTTTCGCTTTAAACAAAAGCCCCGTACGGATTATCCGGCGGGGCTTTTTTGTAAATCCGGCAAACACATGGGCACGGCCTACTCTATCTTACTCCCACATTCTCCGTGGGAATCCATACCAAACGCACCAACCATGAGAAACTTTCCACCACACCAGAACAAAGCCATAAAAACCCCAGCCACAAAAAATCAAGCCGAAGTAATCAAAAACTCACTCCCCCTGATTTGCACACATTCAAACAACATATCATCCACCGAACCTTCCACATGCTCGGCATACTGCAAACCATATTCCGTATCAGAATGACGACTCTTAAGCCTGCAATGCACCGTAAACGGCTCACCGGAACTGGGCAACATCATCGTAATCGTCACCATGTCACTGCCAACATCCTTTAATGGCTTCTCCAACTTAATTCGAATCCCTTTGGGACTGACATCAATAATATCAGCGTGACAGGCCAGTTCTTTTGCAGAACCTGACGACGACAAACTGGCTTTTAAATTACTCGCCCTGACCCGGCGATGAGAACGACGTTCTGATTTCATAAATTCCCTCTTTCAAAA
>CAYLNS010000194.1:0-3660 GCA_964385115.1 uncultured Methylomarinum sp. | reverse complement strand
GCGGAAAGAGGGGGGTAAAAATTTTAGTAACGATTCCGCGTATTTAGGTGTTTAATATCAGTTACTTACTCCAGAAGACGTCATCAATACATCCGTGCAGGCTTGAATGTGACATCCCTGTCACATACACTTCTTCCGTAAGCAACTGATATTAAATAGCATTTCTTTTTTAAAAGTATGCTGCGTAGATACAGATTTTAATATTTAAGCATTACCTAGTAAAATGGAATGTTTATTTAAGAACAGAGCTAATCTCTGTCTTTAAAAATTCTGGATTTTGCGGCTTTTTTTAGCGGGCGGTAAATTCCCGGATTGATTTCAGTCAGTTTTTTTGAGGATGAAAAGTGGAACTCAGCGGCGGAGAGATCATCGTTAATTGCCTTAAAGATGAAGGTGTCGAGTATATTTTTGGCTACCCGGGCGGAGCTGTATTGCATTTGTATGATGCGATTTTTCAGCAGGATGCAGTTCAGCATATTCTGGTCAGACATGAGCAGGCGGCTACCCATGCGGCTGATGCTTATGCGCGGGCGACCGGAAAGCCGGGCGTAGTGCTGGTGACTTCTGGTCCCGGCGCTACCAATGCGGTAACCGGTATTGCAACGGCCTATATGGATTCCATTCCCATGGTGGTTATTTCCGGGCAGGTGCCTACGCCGGTAATTGGCAGTGATGCTTTTCAGGAAGTGGATATGGTCGGTATTACCCGTCCATGCGTCAAGCATAACTTTCTGGTTAAAAAGGTTGAGGATATTGCCATAACCATGAAAAAGGCTTTTCATGTGGCAACAACCGGTCGGCCAGGGCCCGTCGTGGTTGATATTCCCAAGGATATTACCGATCCGAATGTCAAGGTACCGTACCATTATCCCGAATCAATTTCGCTGCGTTCGTATAATCCGGCTGTCATGGGACATAAAGGCCAGATTAAAAAAGCGGTTGATTTGTTATTGGCGGCTAAAAGGCCGGTGATTTATGCGGGTGGCGGTGTCATTTTAGGTGAAGCCAGTGAGCAGTTGAGAGAAATCACTCGTATGCTGGGTTTTCCAATCACCCAGACCTTAATGGGGTTAGGCGCCTATCCGGCCAGTGACAAACAATTTGTCGGTATGCTGGGAATGCATGGCACTTATGAAGCCAATCTGACCATGCATGAAAGTGATGTGATTCTGGCGGTGGGGGCGCGATTTGATGACAGGGTAACCGGCAAAATTGCTGAATTCTGTCCTTATGCAAAAATCGTTCATATTGATGTGGATCCTGCGTCTATTTCCAAAACCGTCAAGGTTGATGTGCCTATTGTCGGGCAGGTCAAGCCGGTGCTGGAACAGATGATTGAAATGATCAGGGAAAGCGGGCACCAGCCGGACAGTAATGCGCTGAATGCCTGGTGGAGTCAGATTGAAAGCTGGCGAGCGATTAAATGTCTTGAATACGATAGAGACAGTGATTTGATTAAACCACAGTATGTGGTTGAACAGCTTTATCAGGTCACAAAGGGGGATGCCTATATTACTTCGGATGTCGGCCAGCACCAGATGTATGCCGCCCAGTTTTATCATTTTGACAAACCCCGCCGCTGGATAAATTCAGGTGGCCTGGGCACCATGGGTTTTGGTCTGCCGGCCGCTATTGGTGTCAAGCTGGCGTTTCCTGATGAAAATGTGGCGTGTATTACCGGTGAAGCCAGTATCCAGATGTGTATCCAGGAGCTGTCAACGGCATTGCAATATAATACGCCGGTCAAAATCATCAATCTGAATAACCGCTATATGGGGATGGTCAGACAATGGCAGGAGTTTTGTTACGACAGCCGTTATTCTCATTCCTATATGGATACTATTCCTGATTTTGTCAAACTGGCCGATGCTTATGGTCATGTGGGTATGCGCATTGAAAAACCCGAAGATGTCACTGAAGCTCTGGAGCAGGCGTTTGCCATGAAGGACAGGACGGTCTTTCTGGACTTTATGACCGACCGGACTGAGAATGTATTTCCAATGGTTGAAGCCGGTAAAGCCCATAACGATATGAAGCTGAGACCCGCTCCAGGAACACCGGTTGACAGGGAGTTATCATAAATGAGACATATTATTTCCATTCTGATAGAAAATGAAGCGGGTGCCTTGTCCCGTGTGGCCGGTCTTTTTTCGGCGCGGGGTTATAATATTGAGTCATTGACCGTGGCGCCTACCGAGGATCCCAGTCTGTCGCGAATGACGCTGGTGACCCGGGGCAGTGATGATATTATTGAGCAAATCACCAAGCAGCTGAATAAGCTGATTGATGTCGTCAAACTGATTGATCTGGCTGAGGCGGTTCATATTGAACGGGAACTGATGCTGATTAAAATCAGAACGACTGAAAACAGCCGGGCGGAAGTGAAAAGGCTGGTGGAGATTTTCCGGGGTAAAATCATTGATGTGACTTCAACCAGTTATGTGGTTGAAATGACAGGTCCTTCTGATAAACTCGATGCTTTTGTCAAGGCGCTGGAAGAAGACAGCATTATTGAAGTGGTGCGTTCAGGCCCGACCGGTGTGTCCCGTGGAGAAAAAGGTTTGCATTTATAATTGCGCCTTTCTGGATGACGCCGAGATTACCGATTTTTTAATTTAACCAATACGAGAAAAACTTATGCAAGTTTATTACGATAAAGACGCAGATCTTTCCATTATCAAAAGTAAAAAAGTAGCCATTATCGGTTACGGTTCACAAGGCCATGCCCATGCCAACAACCTGAAAGATTCGGGTGTTGATGTGGTTGTCGGTTTGCGCGCGGGTTCATCCTCTGTCGCCAAGGCTGAAGCTTGTGGCCTGACTGTAAAGGAAGTGCCTGAAGCAGTTAAAGATGCAGATGTCGTAATGATTTTGACGCCGGATGAATTTCAGTCACAGTTATACAAAGCGGTTATTGAACCGAATCTGAAGCAGGGTGCAGCGCTTGCTTTTGCTCATGGTTTTGCGATTCTGTACAACCAGATTGTGCCCAGATCTGATCTGGACGTTATCATGATTGCGCCAAAAGCGCCGGGTCATACGGTCAGATCCGAGTTTGTCCGCGGTGGTGGTATTCCTGATTTGATTGCCATTCATCAGGATGCCTCCGGTACGGCCAAAGAAATTTGTTTGTCCTATGCCTCTGCCATTGGTGGTGGCCGTTCTGGTATTATTGAAACCACTTTCCGTGATGAAACTGAAACAGATTTGTTTGGTGAGCAGGCGGTTTTATGTGGTGGCGCTGTTGAGCTGGTCAAAGCCGGTTTTGAAACACTGGTTGAAGCGGGTTATGAGCCGGAAATGGCTTATTTTGAATGTCTGCATGAATTGAAGCTGATTGTTGATTTAATGTTTGAAGGCGGTATTGCCAACATGAATTATTCAATCTCCAACAATGCTGAATATGGCGAATATGTCACCGGGCCTAAAGTGATTAATGAAGAAAGCCGTCAGGCCATGCGTGAGGCATTGAAAAATATTCAGACCGGCGATTATGCCAAGCGTTTCATCATGGAAGGCATGACCAACTATCCTGAAATGACTGCCAGACGCCGTTTGAATGCTGAGCATCCGATTGAACAAGTGGGCGCCAGGCTGAGAGCCATGATGCCATGGATTGAAGCGAATAAAATTATTGATAAATCCAAAAACTAAGCATTC
>CAYLNS010000193.1:0-3730 GCA_964385115.1 uncultured Methylomarinum sp. | reverse complement strand
AATCAACAATACAATAATGACCACTAATAAAAATAAAGATAATCCTTTCCAGAATGCCACTGGATTTCGTTCAATCAAAGGCCTTTGCTGACGGCTGATATATTGCGGATTGGGATGTCGCAGGTCGTAGATAAATTCAGACAGTTCCTGATAGCGTTTGGAAGGGTCTAGTTGCAGTGCTTTTTGTAAGGTGGCATCAAGCCAGAAAGGAATTTCACGTTTATCATCCAGAACGGACTGATAACTGACTTTATGCAGTGCTGCTTTGCTACGGGCTTTGGCAATCCCGGCGCCATAGGGCATTCGGCCGGACAGCATTTGATACATGATGACGGCAAGGGAATATAAGTCTGAACGGATAGTGCCCTGCTCGCCTATAAAATATTCCGGGGCTGTGTATTGCGCTGTGCCTAATATCTCCTGATCCTGGCGGGTTACCGCTGTTTCCACGATGCCGGCGACACGGGTTGCGCCAAAATCAATGATTTTTACGGTTCCAGTCTGATCAATCATGACATTATCCGGCCTGAGGTCCTGGTGCAGCATCTCCTGCCGATGAAAGGCTTGCAGACCTTTTGCAATTTGTTCAATGATTTGCCGCACGGTTTCTATATCGGGAGCGGGGTTATCAATCATCCATTGTTTTAATGTCTGCCCTTCAATGTATTCGGTAATCAGATAGAGATAATTTCGTTTTCGGGATGGAATATAGGATTTAAGCACATGAGCATTATCAATACGGCGGGCAATCCACTCTTCCAGTAAAAAATGCTGAAGATATTGCGGGTCGTCATGCTTGTCGACCGAAGGGGTTTTTATCACAAGCTGTTGCCGGGTATCATTGTCGACCGCCAGATAAACATGACTGCGGCTGCTGATATAAATTTCCCGCAGAATCTGATAGCCATCAAATGACATTCGCGCTTCCAGTTTGGGTGGAAACGGTAAATTGGCCATTTGTTGAACAACACTTTTGGAATCAGCTTCCGGTAATTGTTCAATCCTGATTATCTGTAAAGTCAGATTATCATTGCTGCCCTGTTCATAGGCCTGTTTCAAGATACGCTCGGCGGCTAATTGCAAGTCATCGATACTGGAATGGATGGTTTGGCAGACAAATTCTTCTGACACAAATTCATAAATTCCGTCAGTTGCCAGGATATAAACATCACCTGTTTCCAGTTCCTGAGCATAGTAATCAAGCTCAAGCTGTTGTTGAATACCTAATGCTCTGCTTAAATGACTTTTATCTTTGGATATCCAGAGCCTGTGGTCTTCTGTCAACTGTTCAAGCCGCTGTCCTTGTAAGCGATAGACTCTTGAATCGCCAACATGAAAAATATGGGCGGTTGTGGCCTTAAAGACAATGCAGCTAAAAGTACAGACATAGCCTTTATCCATATTAAAACGGTGCTGGCTCTGGCGGGTCTGGGAGTGCAGCCAGGAATTGGTTGCCAGTAATACTTTTTTGGCGGATGATTTAACGCTCCAGGAGTCGGAGGTACAGTAATAGTCTTCCAGAAAGCTTTTAACTGCGGCCGCACTGGCAATCTGACTGACCTCACTGCTGCTGATGCCATCAGCCAGTGCCACACTGATGCCTTTTGTAGTTAGCAGTGGCTCGTCAGGGATATACACCCCATGATAATCCTGATTAACAGCCTTACGGCCTTTATCGGTGGCCTGCCCGACACTAATGGATAATTGTTTCATAACAATGAGTCCCGATTATATTCGGGACTCTTGAACATTGCCGGGTTTATCGGATTGAACGTTCGGGAGAGGTTCTGACATGGGTGTAATATAACGGCAGGCCGACCAGAACAAAACCACCCACCAGATTACCCAGTGCAGTTGGTATTTCATTCCAAATAAAATAATCAGTAATAGTAAAACCACCGCCCATAATCATGGAAAACGGAAACAGGAACATGTTGACGATTGAGTGCTCAAACCCCATAAAAAAGAACAACATGATTGGCATCCACATGGCCAGCATTTTCCCGGTGGCCGAGGTGGAAATCAAAGCACCGACCACCCCCATGGATACCATCCAGTTACACAACATGCCGCGGATAAAAATAGTAATCCAGCCGCCCAAGCCGTGTGATTTATAACCCAATGTACGAGCCTCGCCGATATGCCCCACTTTGGCCGCTAACGGCCCGCCATCAGTCTGATAACCATAAGTCAGGATAAAGGACATCATAAAAGCCACCGTCAGTGCGCCGGCAAAATTACCGACAAAAACCAGCCCCCAGTTGCGTAAAACCTGGTTCAGGGTAACGCCCGGCCTTTTATCCACTAAAGCCAAAGGAACCAGCGTAAACACGCCGGTCAACAAATCAAACTTCATCAGATACAGCATGATAAAGCCGACCGGAAACAACACGGCACCCAATATGGGAGAGCCTGATTTCATCGCTACCGTAATCGCAAAAACGGCGGCCAGAGCTAAGATAGCGCCTGCCATAAAGGCACGAATCAGCGTGTCTTTGGTAGACATATAAATTTTGGCTTCCCCTGCATCGACCATTTTGGTCACAAATTCTGAGGGTTCTAAATACGACATGGCTTCTCTCCGGTTTTTTTATTATTAGTTAAAAAATCAGTAATGACTCAGCGCAATTAAAAAGATAAATATATTTTACTATCAGTTGCTTACGGAAGAAGTGTATGTGACAGGGATGTCACATTCAAGCCTACACGGATGTATTGACGGCGTCTTCTGGAGTAAGTGACTGATAGTAAATACCTAAGTACGCTGAATAGTTTAAAAAATTTATGCTGATGATTCTCAACAGTGAATCATTCAAGCTTATCCAAAACCATTAAGCAGCTTTAATGCCAACTATTAAACCTTCAGTAAAGACTCAATGTCTGCACATTAATCCAGCCAGAAAACACCCAAAATGGTGCGCTTAGCACCATTTTGATGTTCATCAATTAAGGTGCGTAACCAGATGTACAGACAAGTCAACCTCAACAGACTGCTTTAATTGCTGACCCAGATAACTTTCAACCTGTGTAAGAAAGCGACTGTCAGGTAACCGGGTGGACAAAAAATCCGCATTGATTTTAAGCGGAGTTCCCAACCTTATTTTGACATTTCTTAAACGGAACATCTGCCCTTCAATCTGATAGGTCTGGCTGATTAATTGCTGTTTGATTGACGCCGTTTTTTGCATGTTTTGAAAAGAGGCAAGCAGTGGAACAGAAATAATGGTGACCAGAATAATGGATACAAAAATACCTTTTCTGGCTCTTGAAAAAGGGGCAAAGCCCATAACCATAAAAGCAAGACCGGCCGCCAGAATGATGCCGGTCAAGTTGGTTAAAAACAATAACATGGCGCCATACATGATTTCCATCTGCCACCAGCCCAGTCCAATACCGGCAACACATAATGGCGGAACCAGGGCAACAGCAATCGCAACGCCGGGCAGGCTTTTGGCAATATTTTCCCGGGCATTGGCCAAAGCCCCGGCAATACCGGACAACACCGCTACCACTAGATCCAACATGGATGGATGCAGACGACCGGCAATTTCATTGGTCACCTCCCGAAATGGAATAACCCAGGCCATGAATGCCGATAAAGCCAAAGCAATAAACACGCCGGAAAAAAGTGTCCCAAAGGATTGCCGGCTTAATTCTGCATTAGAACGTAACAGCCCCATGGACAAGGCAATAATTGGCGCCATTAACGGGGCCAGCACCATGGCGCCGA
>CAYLNS010000192.1:0-3743 GCA_964385115.1 uncultured Methylomarinum sp. | reverse complement strand
CTCCGGAGGCTGAGGTCAGAGGTTCGAATCCTCTCGGGCGCGCCATTTCACTCCTACCTTTCACTTAGTTAGTCCGCATACGCCCAGGCAATATTCCTTACCAGCGTGAATATATGGATAAAGAAACCATCAGCTCATATAACCGAGATGCTGAAAGCATTGCTAAAATACATTCAACATTAAAACCGGCTCGAATTTATGAGCTAATCGGGCAATATTTCATCAAAAACGGTATAACAGCCGATATTGGTTGTGGAATAGGAAGGGACACACATTGGTTAAGCCAGCAGGGGTTTCTCGCTATTGGTGTTGATGCTTCTGAAGAGATGTTAAAACAAGCAACAAGCTTATACCCTAGAGAGCGGTTTATCAGGGATGATTTACCAGACCTAAAGTCCCTAAAATCTTCTGATTTTCAGAACATCCTTTGCTCTGCCGTTTTAATGCATTTGTCACCTGATGACTTAAAAAAAGCATGTCATAGGCTATTGCAACTGCTTAAAAACGAGGGCTGCTTACTCATATCTTTTCGCGGCACAAATAATCCTGATCGCAGAGAAAATGGAAAACTTTACGAAACAATCAATTTCCAGGAATTTACAGATTTTTTTATACAAAACGGTTGCAGTATCTTGCTTCAAGAAAGTGAGGTCGAGGCTGGTAGAAACCTGACATGGCATAATATTGTAATCAAAAAGTAGCGATGCCTTGTTGTTGAGGCTCCCATTTTTTAACCACACCATAGTAAAGAGTTGAACAGTTATAAGCTTGTTGCAAGTAATCTCTTCGCTTTGTGCTGGTATTCCCCGTTTGCGCAATCAAGGTTTCCCTTAAAGGATGATGACTGGTTATTAAATATTCATTCCGTTTATACAATCTTTCCAGCAATCCAATTGAAGGCAGCCTGTCAAATTTTCCATTCGCACCCCGATTACACTCTGTGCAAGCCAGCACCAAGTTGGCAACACCATTGACCGGTTTTTCAGGATCACACTGTCTTAATACATGCGGAAAAAAATGATCGACATCAGCAAAGTTTTCGTCATTAGACTCAATTGATATTTCCCTGAAGCAGTAAAAACAGCGACCTTTCTGATAACCGTTCAAAGAAGGTCTGGCAGAGGTCACTGAAACACGCCGTAGTTTGTTATCCGCTAAAAATTCCCGTGTTTCCTCTTTATAATCAATTTGAATCAGGTGCTTGGGCATATTTAATTCCCATGCTGTTTCAACCAGTCGCCAGCGTGCTTCCGTTTCTTCAGGCAAACTATTGTATTGGAACTGTTCACCTAATTTGAAAAATTCATCCGTTAAAATTATTCCACCTTTTGTTTTACGTTCGTCCATAAAAAAACGGGTTGGCACCTCCTCATTGTGAACGTTATGAAAGGCATCAATAACATTGTTGAACCCAAGTTTAACAGTTACCTCAATAAGCTGATTGAGCGTTATTTTATTTGCGTTAAAGTCTCGACATGCATTAAGAAACTTACTGTTTGCAGATGTTCCCTGTTTATCACAAGCAATCAGATGTGAAGTAATGTGCTTTGAAAACGGTTCCGCCAGTTGATCTAACGTAATAATTGTGTCGCCACTGTCTTTTAAATCGTACAAAGCCTTTGCCAAAGCAAATTTATACGAGGCAACATTGCGACCAAAAAGAATGATCGCACGCCAATAATTTTCTAATGATGGTTCAATTTCGTAAAATTTGGACATAAAAAAGAAATCAGCAAGGCATTTTGTTAGTTTAAAACACTGATAATTTTTGTACAGTTACGATATCTTCTAACACGGTCTCATCGTCTACGATAAACCCTTGGCTAAAATGCTCAGTCAAACGTGCTTGAAAACTTTCAAAACTAAGCTCCGCCATCTATGCAGCTGAGGCAAAGCTTATTTTTCTGGCGTGATACAGACTGGCTGCTAAAAAAATTCCACAGCATCAGTCCCAAGTGGTTGCAGTATATCTTCAAATTCGGGCTGCAATTGTATATTTATCATTCAAAATCTGTTATGTTTTATTTGAGATAAGGCGTAACAAATACACTTATCTTTTTAAGTATCTCAAGCAATTGTGCCGCTAATTCAAATGCCTTATTCAACAATTCTGCTTGCAATTCAGGATCATCCGGGTAATCGTGTGAAAAGGCATTTCTAATTTCTCGCATCAGCAACCAATCATCTGCAGAATCAATCGCACCAATTTTTTCCAATCGATAGAGCTTGTCGATAAAGGCTTTTAAATTGCCCTGTTCTTTGGTCAATTCCAGGACAGCAGGAAATAATTGAGCCCCCATGAGGTCTTGTAACTTTCCAAAACGGGTGGAAAATTGGTCAAGTATTGCTAATTCAACATCGCTAAGTTGCTGCAAGGTGTCTTTTGTGAAAGGCAGGTGGGGTTGTAATTGCTTCATCGCCCACTGGAGACGATCCGCATGTCGGTGGCATGTTTTTAATATTTCAGTTATTTTTTCGGTCATTGCAATAGTACGCCGGTTTGTTTGGCAATGCGATAGATAGGTAAGTCCGGCGAATGACCTGGCCGATAGATAACGACATCTACTTTTTGATCACCGAGTTGTTTATGTATTTCACGTAAAAATTGCAATTTCGCCATGATAATATCTGCCGCATTCTTTTTAGCGGGTTCGATATATAAGTCAATATCGCCGCCTCTGCCTTCATCGTTTACTCTGGAGCCGAATAACCAGATATGGGTATTTTCTCCAAAATATTTTATGGCGTTTTTACGGATTATTTCTTTTTGCTCAGCGCTTAGTCGCATAGTGAAAACTCTATCATTTCATACCGCGTGTAGCCACATATTTTAAAACTTATAATGCATTCATTAGTTGTATCAGCATAGCTTGTTTTAATGCTTTATCAACATCATTGAGTTTTAACTCGGCTATTTTGGCATTTGCTTGCTTCTTCAGTTCATCGGTCAAATAGACAACCTGGCTGCACTCACCGTGTTCACTCACCATTCGAATCAACGTTGCCTGACTGCCTTTATCGGCTTTTAATTGCTCAGCATGGACTAAAGCCAGTTCTTTAAGGCGGCATGCAATCTCTACTAAACGGTATTCTGCTTGCGCTACATTCTTTCCATTTATCAGCGGTCCACTGCCTAAAAATGCGGCGACAGACTTCAGCCAGGCTTGATCGGAGTCTTTATTATTTTGCAATCGAAGAATAAAAGCCTTAAGGCCTTGTTCATCAATGGTGTATTTTTCGAGCCCGGCATAGCGCTGATTTAATTGGCGGCGTAATTGATTCAGCTCGCTGTCTTAAGGCAGATCAAAAACCTGACACCGCTGAGTTTGTTTGAATGGGATCAATAAATTTTAATAGGCTTTATTAAGCCTATTTAAACTACATTTAAAAAATCACTGGGATTACTGGAATTAAACGCTTCTTCATTGGTATAGACTGAAAAACCGAAAGTTGAGGGATTTATTCAGGCTTAATCAATCGCCTCATCATTATCGAATAACAGGCATCAGTTCATCGCCGGCCAGATTGACTAATCGCTGCATGGCAACACCGGTAACGTTAATGCCAGTGTGGAGGACAGGGTAATTGACGCGAGACACCAATCTGGATTTTCCGATGCTGACGCGCTAAGGCACCCATTTCGGAAATGTTTTTAACATTACAGTACGGCATGTTTTCTGAGTTTTTCATGATGGCGGAGAAATAAATTACTGTTCAGTAATATTCTATCTCTACTGCTGAAG
>CAYLNS010000191.1:0-3788 GCA_964385115.1 uncultured Methylomarinum sp. | reverse complement strand
AATAACATGGCAAGAATGGCTGACAGAACGCCGTTCAGCGTCATCCAGAACCAACCCGGGTAAGGATGACGCTCATAACTTAAGGAAAAACTGGCAAAAGCATCCATGAAAAAATAAAACGATAACAGCAGTGTTAATGCAGCAATACCGGAATGAGGATAAATCAGTAAGAGTGCCGCACTGATAATCAGGATAAGCGGTTTGAGCCAGTTAATAAAAGAACGCTCAAGATTATAATAAGTATAGTAGGCGACCATGATGCCGCCTAATAGCATCATTGAACCTAAAAACAGTTCGATAACAAATGAGATTAATTGAGGCAGAATCAGGCCTAGAATACCCAGAACTATTAACAGGATGCCTGTGGTTTTAATGCTTTTAACCGGGTTGGAATGATTTATGATGCTCATGGCAATATCCTTTTTTTAATGTTGATAGATTTTATTGTGTTTTTAATGCAAAGCTCTTTTCAAGACATTTTGCGGTACAGAATTTTTTGATTGCCCAAGGAGTTATCAGGTAGCTGAATAAAACAATCATGACAATTACTGAGAAGATTGAATCATTGATAATACCGATAATTTTACCGGTGCTGATAAAAATCAATACCGCTTCACCTCTTGGAACCAGACCCAGGCCAACAGCCAGATAATGAATTTTCTGCTGTGTCAGGTAGCCAGCCAGCACTTTTCCTGCGACAGCGGTCGTAAATAACACCAGGGTCAATAATACAATATTGGCATTACTGAATAATTCAAGGTTGACCTGCATGCCGACAAAAATAAAAAAAATCGGAGCAAAGATTTTTTCCAGGGATTCAATCATGTTTTTAATCATATCTCTGTTGCCCTGGATATTATTCATAATCATACCCGCCATAAAGGCGCTGCTTATCATGCCTATGCTTAATAAATCAGCCAGCCAACTGACAAAAAAGACTATGATCATAGGCAGTACAATCAGAGTTTGAGTCTCATTGAGTAGATAGTATTTGGGGATGATTTTTACGATTTGTTTGCCTGATACAATAATCAATACCGAGACCAGAGTAGAATAAAAGAAAAAAGCTAAAATATCGGCCGGATTTAGAATCTGAGCAATGACTATATTGGAAATAATGGCTAAAAAGAAGACATTAAAAATATCATCAATATACGCGGCCTGTATTGCTAAGCGTGCCTCGCGTGTGTCAACACGTTCTATTTTTGAAAACAGATGAGTTGTCAGCGCTGCACTGGTTGGGCACAGTGCCGCAGCAATAAAAATATGCTGGGCAGTGCTGATATCGGGGAGTAGCCAGTAACTGGCTGCAAGACCCAATATAAAAGGAAGTAGTGTGCCAGTGACGGCTATCAGATAGGCTAAAGGTTCGGCCGTTTTTATGATATTTTCAGGTTTGGTTTCCAGTCCCAGTTTGAACAGTAAAAAGAAAATGCCAAAGTTAGAGAAAAGCCATAGCCCTACACCCAACAGGATAAACGCCGGTGACTGGGTGGATGTGAAGATTGCTGTCATTCTGCTGACAAAATCAACCGTTTCCTGTTCATCGGAAATATAAATTCTGCTGATGGTTTCGGCAATGGGCAAGTCTGATGTCCAGACCGATTTAAAGATTTCGGTCGCATCACTTAGATGCATCAGAATATAAAAAACCGGGGATAAATCCAGCCAGTACAGAAGATTGCCAATCACAATGCCAATCAATAACTCCCCAAGCATTCGAGGCATTTGGAAATGGCTGGAGAACATATGAGCCAGCAGGGCCAGTGCGATAATAAAACCGAACTCAAGCAGAATAAATGAAAAAGGCTCGGAAGCCAGGAAGTCATTTACGGTTTCTTCAGATAAGCCCGCAGCAGAGGCAGAGGCCATGAATAGCAGATTGATGAGGAAGAAAGAAATAAAACGTAATGGAACAGACGCTGTTATTGTTTTCATTGGAGATTCCATTTTGCTATTAGTTAAAAAAGTGAAACATCAGCTATTGTTTCACCCATGATATGGCTTGTTGTAATTCATCTGGTTTGAAGATTTCGACCTGATTGGGCATGAAATAGGCGCCGATTTTAGTCGCCCATTCCAGCCATTTTTGTTTGCCGACAATGGCAATTTTTTCAAAATCATTTCTGTGCTGAATGCCAAAAACCAGATCATCCCAGGCAGCCCCAGGTTCCCAGCCGGTAAAGTCCTCACTAAAGATCATCACAACCTTGATTCTGCCTGACTGGCTGATGCGATGATTGAGCTCGGGAATAAAGATTTTTTCATAATCATCACTGGTTAACACAGATGAAGCTTTAACAATTAATGTGCTTTCATCTGATTCAGGTAATATTTCAAGCATGGGAAGAGTCTCCGGGGTTAATAATATGTTCGATAGAGTATTGTTTTTGTCAAAAAGCTGCTTAGTATGGGTTATAGTGTTCGGGTTTATACACCGAGTCAATAGCTTATCTTGATTACAATCTTTTATAGTAATGGGGATAAAAAAAGAAATTTAAATGGCGAGCAATAAAAAAGCCGTGCCTTGACGGCTTATCTGTAAAACGCATACAGAAACGACAGCAGGGCCAGCGTAATCAGCCATAGAACAGCAGGTAAAACCGCTCTGTTTCGGGCCAGAAAAATAGCATAGGCCGCTTTGAGTATATTATTACTGCCACTGGCGATAATAATGGATGACACAACCATATGGATAGAAACAGCGTATTTACCGGAGAGTAACGATAAAATAAACGGGTCAATATCGGTAAAGCCAATAATAACCGATAAAAACTGTAAGCCTTGGTTACCGAAATGATGAGTAATATATTCGGTAATAAAGGTAAATATGACAAACATGCAGGCAAAAAATAACGCGGTCGGAAGTTCCAGGGGATGGTCGGAGGATGATGGGGTATTTTTATACATTTCATCCTGACTGAAATACAGGACACCGGCGACTGCGATTAACGATAACAGAATGAAGACTGAAAATGGCGTGAGCAGCGCAACTGCAGCGGTCTTATTGAACAAAAAGATAATCAGTAAAAGCCGCAGATACATCATGGCAGTAGCCATAATCAGTGCGGCTGAAATATTGGCCCAGTCATTATTCATTTTGTGGGCGCGGCGGCTGATGACAACCGTCACGGCGGTGCTGGAATACAGACCGCCTAAAAAACCGGTTAATAACAGGCCGCGGGCTTTAAACAGATAGGTCTGGGCCAGATAACTCAGATAGGAAAAGCCAGACACGATAATCACAGCCAGCCATATTTTATAATAGGTGACCGGCAATTGAGCTGAGATTTCCCTGTCAGGCAGCAAAGGTAAAATAACGCCCGAAATAATCAGAAACTTGGCTAGCGTGATGATTTCATTATTATCCACGGCGTGGGAAAATTGATGGATAACAGGTTTTTCGCCCAGTAATAAAATCAGCAATACAACAAATAACACCAGATACCAGTTAGGAAAAATCACCGCCACTGGCCCAATCATAAAAACCATTAAAGTCAGAATGATTTCCAGTAATGAAAACACTCGTTCAGCGCTCTGGCGCCAGTAAAAAATACCCAACATAATGCCCAGAAAACCCATGCCGGCAAGAAAGAATGAGCCATCCGGCTCCATTTGATAAAGCACAAGCCCCAAAAGACCAATCAAGGCAAAAGTTCGGATACTGCCAAAACGGTATTGATAGTGATTGGTTTTAAGATAGTTGTGGTATTCAAGCCCGATGATAAACGAGAAACATACGGTAATCAGAAACTGGAGCAGTAATGGTGGGATGGATGCAAGCATAG
>CAYLNS010000190.1:0-3890 GCA_964385115.1 uncultured Methylomarinum sp. | reverse complement strand
ATTTGAAGACTCATTAACAACTTAAAAACCTCACGTTATCTATCAGGAATTATTTTATGCTGACTCAACCCGTTACCGCTTTTATGAATCAGTTCAGCTGCGGAAAAAAGATGCTGCTTATTTCCCTGGCTTTTATCATTCCATTAGTTGTGACCTTTTATATGCTGATCAAGGAACAACGGGCAATTATTCACTTTGTAGAAAAAGAACAGCAAGGACTGGAATATATTATTCCTCTCCGGCAGCTGCTTCAGCACTTACCTGAGCACAGGGGATTAACCAATCGCTATTTATCCGGCGACAGCAGTGTAAAAAATCTAATCGATAACAAACGCCAGTTAATTGCCCAGGATATTGAACAAGTCGATAAAATAGACAAGCAACTGGGCCGCGAGTTAAATGTCAGCAGTCAGTGGCAGACTCTTAAAAACAGCTGGAAGCATTTAGAAAAAAATGCTTTTAACGGGCCAAAACAGGAAATATTCAATCAGCATAGTCAGCTTATTGAAGCACTCCTTTCTTTAATGAAGGATATCAGCGACCATTCCAATCTGTCTCTGGATCCGAAGCTGGACAGTTATTATCTGATTCAATCCATTATATCTGTTATTCCTCATATCACAGAAAACCTGGGACAGGCTCGCGGGCTGGCTTCCGGCATTGCCGTCACAAAAGCCCCCAGCCTGCAACAGACAATTAAACTGACCAGCTTGCTGGCATTTGTAAAAAAAGATTTGCAGGAATTTAAACGCAGTGTCCAGGTGTTGTCCCGGGCAAATCCTGGTGCTTATGCAAACATAAAAGCTGATTATCAACAGGCGATTACCAAGTCAGAACGCTACCTGAATTTACTTAAGCAGGAAATATTACATCCTCAAGCAATACAGGCTGATCCGGCCTCTATTTTTAACCAGGGAACAGAAGCCATTGCCCAGAATTTTAAAACCCTGGATATTATGATTCCTGAATTATCCAAAGTATTACGGAACAGAAAAAACCAGTATTCAGACAATATGATTATGGAAACGATTATTATTGTTTCCATGACATTGCTGGCCATCTATCTTTTTACAGGCTTTTATCAATCTTTCATCACAGCCATTACCGCAATCAGAAAGCTTACTTCCGAAATGGCGACCGGCAATCTCGGTGGCAGACTCAATCTGCCCAACCGTGATGAATTTAATGATGTGGCGCATTCATTTAATCAAATGTCCGATCAATTTTCACAGGTACTGGAAGAAATGCAAAATGCAGTGGCCCAACTCTCCTCTTCGGCCACTCAACTATTCAAATCCAGCGAACAAACCAATGATGATGTCCTGAAACAGCAAGATGATATCGAACAACTGGCTTCCGGTATGAACGAAATGGCCACATCCGCCCAGGAAATTGCCCGAAATGCCCAGGCCACAGCCGAAGCGACCCAGGCAGCTCACAGCAATGCTTCATCCGGCTCCTCTGCGATTGAAAAAACTGTGCAGGCCATTAATCAACTCTCGGATGAATTTGCCACTGCTACCGATGTTGTACAAAACCTTGCCAAAGACAGTGAGAAAATCGGCTCGGTACTGGATGTAATTCGCAGTATTGCTGAGCAAACCAATTTACTGGCTTTAAATGCTGCTATTGAAGCCGCTCGGGCCGGTGAACATGGCCGAGGCTTTGCTGTGGTGGCCGATGAGGTCAGAACATTGGCCAGCCGGACACAGGAATCCACGGAAGAAATTCAGAATATGATTGAACATTTACAATCTGGAACCACGGAAGCCGTTTCAGTCATGCAAGCCGGTCAAAAACGTACATTAAATACAGTCGAAACCACTCAGCGGGAAAGTGTGTTTTTGACAGAAATCATTAATTCCATCTCCAAAATTGATGAAATGTGTAGGAATATTGCCAGCACGTCAGAGCAGCAATCCGCTGTCACAGGGACGATTAATCAGAGTGTGGAACATATCAATCAGGTGACTCACCTGACCCTGGAAGAGTCCCGGAAAACATTAGAAAACAGCAAGGGACTGACCCAATTATCAGAAGCGATTAAAGATTTAATCGGACGTTTCAAACTTGCCCGTTAATCGAGCAGATAACCTGCTTAAGTTGAAATAAAAGAACCGCATCATGAAATTTTAACACTGCAACAATCGGCTAAATCCCTGTAGAATGGTTTTATTTTAAATAAAACCATGCTCCCTGTTCATCGTATTGCCCTAAGCTCCGGAGAGCCTTCCGGAATTGGTCCCGACCTTTGCATCCAACTGGCCCAAAGTCAGCAGCAATGTGAAATTGTTGTGTTAGGCGACCCTGACCTGCTCGAAGCCCGCGCCAGACAATTAGGGCTGCCGGTTTCAATCGACTTGTTTGACCCGGCCCAGACAGCCCATCCCAGCCTGGCTGGCCAGATGACGGTTCTTCCAGTACAACTGCAACAACCTGTTCAAGCCGGCCTGCTAAATCCTGAAAACAGCGCCTATGTTTTAAACCTCATCCGGCTGGCGACCGAAAAAACCCTACACCATGTCTTTGATGCTATCGTCACCGCCCCTGTACACAAAGGTGTTATTAACGATGCGGGGATATCGTTTAGTGGCCATACCGAATATATAGCCGATATTGCAGGCGGCCACCCGGTGATGATGCTGGCCACACCGGGACTGAGAGTCGCCTTGGCTACCACTCATATTCCCCTGGCTGAAGTCAGTGCCGCCATCACTGCCGACACGCTGAACCGGGTTATCAAAACACTGGATGCGGATTTAAGACATTTTTTCAACATCAACACGCCTGAAATACTGGTCTGCGGCCTCAACCCCCATGCTGGTGAAAATGGCTATTTAGGTCACGAAGAGATAGAAACGATAGAACCCGCGCTAAATTATTTGCGCACCCAGCATATCCATCTGACAGGCCCTTTGCCGGCAGATACTGCGTTTACCCCTGACAATCTGAATCAGGCCGATGTTATTCTGGCCATGTATCACGATCAGGGACTTCCTGTTCTGAAGCATATGGGATTTGGTCAGGCGGTTAATATCACACTGGGCCTGCCCGTCATTCGTACATCGGTTGACCATGGCACGGCGTTGGAGCTTGCCGGTACCGGCAAAGCCTCGGTCAGCAGTCTGCAATATGCCATCGAAACCGCAATTGAAATGGTCAACAACAAATTCCAGGAAAACCATGCATAAAGCCCGCAAACGCTTCGGCCAGAATTTTCTACAAGACCCCAATATTATCAACGAACTATTAGCCCATCTTCAAATCTCTGAAGATGATCACTGGGTGGAAATTGGTCCCGGCCTGGGAGCGCTCACCCAGCCGTTACTGGAACAGAATATCCAACTGGATGTGATTGAACTGGATTGGGATTTAGTTGAACATCTGCGGCAGCAATTCAAACCGTATCAAAACCTCACCATTCACAGTGCCGATGCCCTGACCTTTGATTTTGCTGCATTGCCAATCAATCATGAACCCTTAAGAATTATCGGCAATCTGCCCTATAACATCTCCACACCTTTGATTTTTCATTTATTGGATGCTTCCGAGCATATTGAAGATATGCATTTTATGCTGCAAAAAGAAGTGGTCGACAGAATCTGCGCCGAACCCGGCAGTAAAAAATATGGTCGCCTCAGCGTCATGACACAATATTTTTGTGAAACGGAATATTTATTTGATGTTCCCCCTGAGTCATTTGACCCCATTCCCAAAGTCATGTCAGCCATACTCAGACTCAAACCATTTAAGCAGCCTCCGGTTCAGGTTGATGACCTCGGCAACTTGAAAACAATCGTCACCCAGGCATTTTCCCAACGGCGAAAGACCATTCGAAATTCGCTTAAAAAACAACTGACAGAAGAACAGATTAAAGCTGCAGGCGTTAA
>CAYLNS010000189.1:0-3940 GCA_964385115.1 uncultured Methylomarinum sp. | reverse complement strand
TTTAACGGCGGCCAGGGCTGGACAGACACCATTCATTTGGATGCCAGTAACAGCCCTAACCCTGATGCCCCGTGGACGATTACAGTAGAAGGACAGGAAATAACGGTAGCCAATGATACTAATGTGCTGGATTTTGGCGAGGATACTTCCGGTGTTGTTACGATGGCGGACGGTAGTGCTTTGACTTTTGAAGGAGTTGAAAGAATAGAATGGTAATAAAGACCGGTCAGGCTGATAACTCAGCCTGACCGGTTTCAGTTTGAAGCCTGTTCACCACCATGTAAACGAATCAGTAAAACAGCCTCTTCCTTGCTGATACCGGTCTCCTGAACCAGTTGACTGGCCGTTGCCCCTTGTCGAATCCGGGCAATGACGCTGTGGTAGGGCTGAGATACATCATTTATCGATTGCTCCTGAGTTTCAAATTCTTCCAGGCTTGAAGAAATTTTAACAAGCTGCTGCGAATAATCCTGTAAATCACTGTCGACCTTGATTGCCGCCGAACATAAACCGGCAATATCCTGACTGTTTCTTGAAACCTGTTCTTGTAATTCCCGAATAGTCAATTTGAGTTTGCGGCAATAAAAATACATGGCTAACAAAGCAATTGCCAGTAAGCCCGTCGACGCAGCCAATATCCAAAAGCCAGTTATCTGCATCAGACTATTTCATCTATATGGGGTTCATGAGAATTATCAGGCTGCTTCTTACGCGACTGTTGTTTTTGTTCATCCTTTTTTTTAAGGCGATCATCCCGGCTTACTGCCGGCACTTTGCTTACCGGCAGCGTGGGTGTCACGGGAGGTATTTCAGCCATAAAACCGCCTTATTTGTGTTGTTATGATTTAAATGCAAATAAATCAGAATAAGTCCAGCTCAGCCTTTTCATCTTCACTTAAAAATTTATTTAAATCAACCAGGATGAGTAATTCATTATCCCTGCTGGTCACCCCCTGAATGTATTTGGAGCTTTCTTCATTACCGACATTTGGTGCTGTTTCTATTTCAGAAGATTGAAGCTCCACCACTTCAGCAACACTGTCGACCAGAATACCAATAATATGATCTTCTGTTTCAATAATGACCACTCGTGAGGCATCATCGGTTTCTTTCGACATCAGTCCAAAGCGATTTCGGGTATCAATCACGGTAACAACATTGCCGCGCAAATTGATAATGCCTAAAACATAGGAAGGCGCTCCGGGAACAGGCGCAATTTCGGTAATCCTTAGAACTTCCTGAACCTGCATAACATTAATGCCGTATTTTTCATCACCCAGATAAAAGGTCACATACTGCATTAACGGGTCAGTTTGATTCATATCTTCACTCATCTGCTACCATCCAAATTTGTTTTTACGATAAGCTAAATATTAGTTCAAAATTAAAATTTTTCTGAAATTGTCATTGTGCGGTTTAAATTACAGGCTTTTACTTCATTTTTCGGTGTGGGACCAGTTTATTGATATCGATTACGGCTGTTAGTTCGTCTATATCGGTACCGATGAGCCAGGGCTTTTTTGTTCTCAGAGTACGCCATCTGATTTTTTCCGGTTCAAGTTTTCCTATTGACAATACTTCATCACAGGCCAGGCCCCATTTTCCGTCAGCTGTAATCAGAATACTGGCAAAAGGCTGTGTTTCCAAGTCCCGCTGCCCTCTTATCCTGCCAAAAATAAGCTGGCCGGTATCCAGCACACCAATGCGGCTGTCTAATTCATCCATCAGACCTAAAAACCAGCTCGGTTGACCGGGGATTTTAGTCACTTTACGCTCATAGTTAATCGTTCTGAGTAATTCAGTCAATGGAACGGCCAGGGTCATTTTATCTATTCTGAAAAACAGCGCCTGAAACTCCTGTCTGGACCAATCCGGCATGACTGAGAGTGGCTGAACTTTTTGGGCAACCTGCGGCAATGCTGTTTTTTGCGGGGCAACAACCTCGGCTTTTTTTTCAGCCTTGTTAATAACTGGCTTTGGGGGCGTTATTTTTTTTTCGACAACCGTTTCAGGCTCTTTGGCTACAGGCTTAGGCCTGGCCTCAGCGGTTGCTTTTTTAACGGGGATTTCGGCTGTGGCTTCAATGGGCTGGTCAGAAATACTTTCCAGCATGTTTTGTAAATAAATATCAAGCGCCAGATCCTGTTTGACGACCTGAACGGCTTCCCTGTTTTTTTTAGTCATTTACGGCATTGCCATTTTTTTGTCATGCTGAACATCGTCTTGCAATAATAGTTCCAACAATTCAGCATAGGCTTCGGCCGCTCTGGAATTTTTAATAAATAACGAGACCGGCACTCCGGCACGACTGGCATCTCTGATTTTAGTGTCAACTGGAATAAAACCTTTCCAGACCTTATCGGGATATTTATTGCTTAAAGCCGCCAGGCTCTCGCGGGCCGCCCGGGTTCGTTTATCGAACATGGTCGGGACAATGGTATATTTGGGTTTGACCTTGCGGGAATTAAACACCATCCCGATGGTATGCAGCATACGCTCAAGTCCTTTTAAGGCTAAAAACTCGGATAAAACGGGGATAATCAGCCGATCGCAGGCGGCCAGTGCATTAATCATCAAGACACCCAGCATCGGCGGACTGTCGATAATCACATAATCATACTGACCGGAGAGTTTTTTCAGTGCCGAGGCAATCACCAGCCCCATCCCGCCCATGGCGGCAACCTGCCGATCCAGGGTGGCTATTGCCGTTGAGGCCGGCAGAATATCCAGCCCCTCAAATTGAGTGCTTTTAATATACGCATCCGGCTGAACCTGCTTTTTTTTCTGACTGGCATCATGAAATAAATTGTAAACACTGGAGTCAATGTCATCCGGATCCAGCTTGAAATAACTGGTCAACGAGCCATGTGGATCCAGGTCAATCAACAATACCCGAAAACCCCAGGATGATAACAAACCACCCAGAGTCACCACTGTTGTCGTTTTACCGACTCCACCTTTTTGATTGGAAACCGCCCACACTTTCATCGTTATCAACCTGCTTTAAATATTGATGCCATTAGCCTATCGCTCTATATTCAACAAGCGCGATCGTTCTTCATCACTGGTCCCATAGCGCGCAAAAGCCTGAGACATTAACACCAGTAACACCCGTCTGTTTTTAAAACGACCTTCTTCGGTATTGTTATCGGCAACCGGATGAAATTCTCCATAGCCAACCACCGCTAATCTTTCCGGCTTGATATTATTCTTAATCAACTGCCGGACAACACTGGTGGCACGCGCCGCCGATAAATCCCAGTTTGATGGAAAATCGACATTATCAATCGGAATATTATCGGTATGCCCTTCTACATTAATCATATTCGGTAATAATCTTATAACTTCAGCAATTTTTTTTAATACCGGAAATGCTTTTTGCGACAACTCGGCCTCGCCACTGGAAAACAGTAAATCACTTTTCATTTCCAGTTCCACCCAGAAATCATTGCGTTTAACTGACACCAGATTATCATCAATATATGGCTCCAGAACTTCTTCCAGATTTTCCGAGACTTTTTTCAAGCCGCGCCTTTCTTTCAGAATTTCATCGCTTAATTGCTGACGTTTTTGTTTTTCTTCTGCCGTGGGATTATCCAGAACAATCGGCTGGATAGTAGTCGGCTGGGACTGTTCAGGTATTGGTTGAGGCTCGGGGGTGTTTTTCTTTTCATGTGGCAAAAAAGCCTCTTCCAACGACTCGGCCAATGTTTCATATTTGGCATTGTTGACCGAGGCGATGGAATACATCACCACAAAAAAAGCAAATAACAGAGTAATAAAGTCTGCATAGGAAACCAGCCAGCGATCATGATTAATTTCATCATCTTCTATCGCTCTGAGTTTACGTCGTGACATTTACTCCACCCTTTTCCATACCTTCTAAATCCTTAATTTTAGACCAATACAGAATTTTTTCAGCTTGCGGGAGGAAGTTATG
>CAYLNS010000188.1:0-3975 GCA_964385115.1 uncultured Methylomarinum sp. | reverse complement strand
GTTACCGCCGTGAAAGGGCGGTGTCCTAGGCCTCTAGACGATGGGGACTAAGACTATTACTGATAAACCAAAAAATGGTGGAGCCAGGCGGGATCGAACCGCCGACCTCAACACTGCCAGTGTTGCGCTCTCCCAATTGAGCTATGGCCCCTCAGTTGAGTCCGAGTATTATACCTTTAATTTTTTTATTGTCCAGCTTTTATTCCTTCTCCTGAATTTATCCAGCACCTCGCCCTGAAGAACAATATTTTCTTTAAGAAAATATTGCACTCAACCTCGTCATTAATGGCGAGGTATTACGTGGTGCTGGATAAATTTTATCGCTTTTTCTATTCGACTGAGTGTTTTCTCACGCCCCAGCAACGAGAGTGTGACATCAATTGCCGGTGACACAGAAGTCCCGGATACAGCGACTCGTAAAGGTTGAGCCACTTTACCAAGCTTCAGTTCCATTTCTTCTGCCGTATCCAGCACAATCTGATGCAGTTTTTCACCCTCCCATTCAGGAAGCGCGGCAAATCGCTGCAGTAATCTGCCAAGTACCTCATCACTCCCCTGTTTGAAATTCTTTTTAGCCGCTTTTTCATCATAACTATCGAAATCCTGATAAAAATAACGACTGGCCAAGGCCATTTCAACCAGAGTCTTACAACGCTCACGTTGTGCCTTGACCACCTCAGACAGAGCCGGACCTTCGGCCGGATCAATGCCCAACTCCCCCATATGCCAGCTCAAGTGATGCGCAACATGAGCCGGGTCGCTATTCATCAGATATTGATGATTCAGCCAGAGCAGTTTTTCGGTATTGAATGTTGATGCCGACACATTCACATCTTTAAGATCAAACAACTCAATCATTTCATCCACAGAAAAGATTTCCTGGTCACCATGCGACCAGCCCAGCCTGACCAGATAGTTCAGCAATGCCTCTGGCATAAAGCCTTCAGTCCGGTATTGCATGACACTGACCGCACCATGCCGTTTCGACAATCTGGCGCCATCGTCCCCCAGTATCATCGGAACATGGGCATATTGAGGCGGCTCAACGCCGAGTGCTTTGAGGATATTAATCTGTCTGGGGGTGTTGTTAATATGGTCATCACCACGGATAACAACATTAATTCCCATATCCATATCATCGACAACCACACTCAAGTTGTAGGTGGGCGAACCATCAGAGCGGGCAATAATCAAATCATCCAGTTCCCGGTTGGCTACCGTAATCGGACCTTTGATTAAGTCATTAATAACCACTTCGCCATCAAGCGGATTTTTGAAACGGATAACCGCTTCCCCCTGCTTGTCAGTATGCCCTAAATCGCGGCATTTTCCGTTGTAACGGGGTTTTTGCTTATCAGCCATTTGTTGCTCACGCAACGCATCCAGCTCCTCTTTAGTACAATAGCAGTAATAGGCATCTCCTTGATCCAGCAATTGCTGAATAACCTGCTTGTAGCGATCAAATCGCTCTGTCTGATAAAAGGGGCCTTCGTCATATTCCAGCCCCAGCCAGTTCATACCTTCTAAAATGGCATTCACCGATTCCTGCGTAGAACGCTCCAAATCAGTGTCTTCAATTCTCAGAACAAATTTTCCACCATGTTTTCTGGCATATAACCAGGAAAAAAGAGCGGTTCGGGCGCCACCGACATGCAGATAACCGGTTGGACTGGGAGCAAATCGTGTTTTTATAGTCATTGATATTATTTCTTCATTAAAAATCTTTTAGCGTATTCTCTGGGAATTGAACGGGCGGCATTTAATCTCATTGCCTGATAACTAAATTGCACACTACCCTTTGCTGCTTTATTCCGGCCTAAAATCGCCTGAGAGGTTCCATGACCTTGAGCAGCAGCTTTCTCATACCATTTTGTTGCCGTTTTTCTGTCTGCTTTGACACCAATTCCGCGGTCGTATAATGCCCCCATCATCACCTGGGCATCCACCAATCCCTGTTTGGCAGCCTTTTCCAGCCATCTAGCCGCCTTTTCGTTATTCTGCTCAAATCCTTGCCACCCCAATAAATACATGGAGCCTAATTTGGCTTCAGCTTCAGCCTGTCCTTGTTCGGCCTGTTTTTGTATTTCTTCCAGAGAAGCTGAATAAGCCACTCCACTGGAAAACATAAAAATCAATATGACACATGCTTTGAGTAAACTAGACATATTTAACTCCATTAATTTATTATTCAGGTAAAAAAACTACTATTCTATAACATTTATTAAGGTCATCGCTTTTCAACTCACTCATTAACAGCTAAACTAAGGCCATAAACAACCACTCACGGAGAATAATTATGAAAAAAACCGCTCTTTTGACAGCCGTAATAGCCAGTACGGTTTTATCGGGCTGTGCAACTCAGTCCATCAGCAGCTTCCAGCCTTTCCAGGCACAAAACCTGAATAGTAAAGTCAGATCTGGCGCGCTTGTCCAAAAAACCAACAGTTTTTATGTCATTAATGACTCTTCTTCTTCCATGAGTGAAGCATATCTGGCTGCACCGTTTACCGGTGACTCCAAATTTTCCGTCGAGAAAGAACTGCTTAATCGCATGAACCAGACGATTCCAGATGTTAACTTATCTTCCGGGCTTCGTAGCTTTGGCTTTGGCCCGTGTACCGACTGGTCTTTCACCAAACTCAATCAACCGGTTCAGAGCTATTCAAAATCATCATTTGATAATGCTATCGCTTCTTTAACCTGTTCCAGTGGCGGCTCTCCCATGACAAATGCACTAAATGCCGCCACTGCAGATTTAGAGAATGCATCAGGCAATATTGCTGTTATCGTCTTGAGTGACGGTATTGAAACGACCGTATCTCCCATTCCAGCCGCTCTTAAGTTAAAAGAAAAATATGGAGACAGACTGTGTTTATACACTGTTTGGGTGGGTAATGAAAAAGACGAGGCCGGCAAAGTCACCATGAATGACCTCAGCAATGTCGGTCAATGTGGATTTTCTGTTAACGGTGCCGATATTGCTTCGGGTGCCGGCATGGCCAGTTTTGTCGAGAATGTATTCTTCAAAGGTGGACGCCCGGTCGTTACCGCTAAAGACAGTGATGGTGATGGTGTCATTGATTCCATGGATAAATGCCCAGACACTCCGAAAGGTGCCATTGTCGATCATGAAGGATGCTGGACATTCCGCGGTATTTTGTTTGATGTTGACAGTGCACAAATTAAAGATGTCTATCATGACTTAATCACCAACGCGGTCAAAGTTCTTAAACTCAACCCGACATTAACACTTGAAATTCAAGGCCATACTGATAGCACAGGTTCTGCTGCTTATAACCAGAGATTATCAGAACGTAGAGCTCAAGCTGTTAAAGATGAGTTAGTCAGACAAGGTATTGACCCCACCCGCCTGACAATTGCTGGTTATGGCGAAACACGTCCGGTTGCATCAAATGACACCCCTGAAGGACGCGCCTTAAACCGTCGTGTTGTTTACAAAAGAACTGATCGTTAATTCGAACTGTCTTTTTAAAAACCAAAAGGGGAAGCGCAAGCTTCCCCTTTTTTATTTCAACAAGTTAGAAAGCATTCTTAATATTTACCCAACAAAGAAAAACAGGCTATAATTGAGATTGAACTGCTTGTTTACAATGTCTAACAGCAACCTGATAAAGCCCAAAACAAGCTGATTCCGATCAATTGAGTTACAAACTTATTTTGTAACTACTCAGCGTAATTTAAAAGACAAATATATTTTACTATCAGTTACTTATGGAAGAAGTGTATGTGACAGGGATGTCACATTCAAGCCTACACGGATGTATTGACGGCGTCTTCTGGAGTAAGTGACAGATAGTAAACATCTAAATACGCTAAGTAGTTACCTTATTTTTTATAAACCTACCTCTCGCTGACAGATAATGCACATGGCACAACTAAGATTTTTACTGCTAATTCCTCTTTTACCTGTATTATCAGGCTGCGCCCAAAATTCTCCGTCTCATACTGCATTTC
>CAYLNS010000187.1:0-3982 GCA_964385115.1 uncultured Methylomarinum sp. | reverse complement strand
ACATCTGCACAGCGGGTACGCTGGTTTAAGCGGGGCTTTGACAAGGGCAGTATTGCTGACTGCAATACTTTTGAGGCGAATAGACTTTAACAGGATAACTATCTTGACAATTGCTGGGTTAAAGTCGGTGTCTCTAAAGTTTAGAGTCCAAGGTACACAATACTTCATTGAACAGGTGCATTGTCTGGGTAAATCCCCGTACAATAAGCGGCTTTTGACAATAGCAATATTTTGATGAAATTAGCTTTATTGGCGGGGACACAATCAGGCTGTGGTAAAACCAGTGTTATGCTGGCCTTATTGCAATATTTTCGGCATCAGAAACAATCGATTGCCGCGTTTAAAAGTGGCCCGGACTTTCTTGATCCTCTCTGGCATCAGGCTGTTACCGGTCGCCCTTCCTATAATCTCGATACCCAGATGATTGGTATAGATTTGTCCCGACAAATTATTCAGCGGCATCAGTCATTTGAATGGGGATTGATTGAAGGTGTCATGGGTTTGTTTGATGGACGCGCCGGTGTGGGGGAGGCGGGTTCCAGTATAGATTTGGCTGCTCAGTTAGACAGCCCTGTTATTCTTGTTGTTGATGCCAAGGGTATGAGTGGCTCTTTGGTGCCGTTGGTTCATGGATTTTGTCACTATGCTGAAAAAAAATCTGTCACTATTCAAGGGATTATTGCCAACCGCGTCGGTAGTGCACATCATGCGAGCCTGCTTGAAGATTTGCTGGTGATGCATGAGCTGCCCCCGCTGATCGCCTGGATGAAAAAGGATGCCCCGGCATTATCCGAGCGTCATTTGGGATTGAAAAGGCCGAATGAAAGCCTCTTACCGGATTTTTCAGATTATTTTCAGGTAGATGACAGCGCACTAAAGAATGCTTTTTCCTCATGGCCGCAGCAACAAATTGAAACACATCTGCCAACTGGCTTGCTAAGCGGACAGACTATTGCCGTGGCCAAAGATGATGCCTGCTGTTTCCTCTATCCGGCAAATCTGGACTGGCTGGTGGAGCAGGGCGCCAGGCTTGAGTTTTTTTCCCTGTTGACGGGCGAGACAGTTCCCGATAATGCTGATGCCTTATGGCTGCCCGGCGGATATCCTGAGCTTTATGCACAACAACTGTCTCAATCTCCAGGGCTTCAGTCAATCAAGGACTTTATTCTGGCGGACAAGCCGGTGCTGGCCGAATGTGGCGGTGCCATGTTGCTGGGCCGGCAATTGATACACAGCAATGGTTGTGCCTGGCCTATGGCCGGGGTTTTACCCTTTAATTCCAGAATGCAGAACAAACTGGCTTCTTTAGGGTACAGACAGGAACAATCCGGCCCCAGAGGGCATGAATTTCATCACTCGCTGCGAGAGAGTGACCAGGCGTTTGAGCCGGCCTTCGAGCTGCCTCGGGGAGATAATGGAATTCGTTACAAAAACTTACGGGCTTCATATATACACTGGTATTTTGCCAGCAGTCCTGAAATTATCGCAACATGGTTTAAACAATGAAAGCAAGAGACAGAAGACAAGGTATTGTTGTCGTCAATACCGGCGACGGCAAAGGTAAATCATCCAGTGCATTGGGCATGGTTTTCAGAGCAGCGGGCTGGGGCATGAAAGTGTGTGTGATTCAGTTTATTAAAGGCCAGTGGAAAACCGGTGAGCAAAAAGCCGCTGAGCGTTTTGATAATATTGAGTGGCATGCGTTGGGCGATGGCTTTACCTGGGATACCAAAAACCCGGAACAGGATATTAAAACCAGCCGGAAAATCTGGGAATTAAGCAAAGAAAAAATCAAATCCGAAGAGTTCGATCTGGTGTTGCTGGATGAAATTAATTATTGCTGTGGATACCAGTGGATTTCCGGGCAGGAAATTGCTGACTTTATTACGGAAGAAAAACCGCCGTGGATGCATCTGATTTTGACCGGCCGCAATGCCGCGCCTGAAGTGATTGAGGTCGCTCATACCGTAACTGAAATGAAAATGCTTAAACATGCGTATAAGCAAGGCATCAAAGCGGCACAGGGAATTGAGTTTTGAGCGATGAAGTTTCAAGCAAAAAAATTACAACCAGGTGTTGCTAACTGAACAAAAATGTTTGATACTTCCAAGCTTCAATTTGAGTTTGATTTTTGCTAAAAACCTGAGGATTCCTGTTTATGAAAAAAATGATGAGTTTGGCGGTCGCAACGACTGTGTTTTCTATCGCTTCCAATCTGGCATGGGCGGCCAGTGATGAATACCCGGCTGCTGATTTTCAGCCGAAAGTGGTTTTTATTGATGAAGATGCCGTCAGCCAGTCGGCGCCGGCTGTAAAGAAAAGAAAATTTACTTTTGACCCGGATTACCCTGCGGCTGATTTTGAACCGAAAGTCGTTTTTATCGATAAAGAAGCTGCCAGCTCAGCGACCAGCCATACCAAGAAGAAAGAAGTGATTTTTGACCCGGATTATCCTGCCGCTTATTTTCAGCCTAAGGTTATTTATCCGTAACAGACCGTTAAAAGCCGCACACTCAGTCTGTGCGGCTTTGAATCCTCAGATATAAAAATCAGGCCGTTATTATCTGACCGATTTTTTCTCCCAGTTGCACATTTTTACCGGCAACAAAATCTTTTTCCCATTGGATTTTATCTTTTTCAAATAAAACGATAATGGTAGAGCCCATATTAAAACGCCCCATTTCCTCGCCTTTTTTCAGGCTGATTTTTTCATCCTTATATTGCCATCTTTGAACTGCCGTCGCAGTAGGGGGTGTCACCACGCCATGCCAGACGGTTTCCACGCTGGAGACAAAAATCGCTCCGACCAGTACCAGTGCCATTTCGCCAGCCTCGGTATCAAATAAACAAACCACTCGTTCATTACGCGCAAACAAACCCGGAACGCTGTTAGCCGTCGTTTCGTTAACGCTAAACAAACGGCCGGGAATATGAATCATCTCTTTCAGGGTACCGCTTAAAGGCATATGCAGGCGATGATAGTCTTTGGGTGAGAGATAAATAGTGGCAAACTGACCATCCTGATAAGGCCGGGCTGTTTCCGGCTGGCCTCCCAGTAAATCAATAGCGGAAAAATCCATGCCTTTGGCCTGAATCAACCGGTCCGCATGAATTTTTCCAGCCTGACTGACTTTGCCATCAGCAGGACTGACGATGCTGTTTTTTGCGGAGTCAATGGGGCGGACGCCGGCTTTCAGTTCCCGGGTAAAGAAATCATTAAAACTGGCATAATCATCCAGATTTTGTGATTTGGCTTCAGCCATATTCACGCCATAAAGCCGCACTATCAATTTGATAAACAGATTTTTGAACAGAGGGTTCCGGCAATGTGTCAGTTTTGACATCAGGCGCGACAGCCCGTGATGCGGCAGAATATATTGAGGTAATGTGGTCAGGGCTTGTTTCAGGGTCATGATTGTTTGTTATCTTCAGGGGTTTTGTCACTGATAAACCAGGCAAAGGCAATGACTTCGGCAACGGCTGTGTATAAATCCTGGGGAATCTCATCACCTAGCGGAACCTGGGCCAGAATACGAGCCAGTTCCGGCTGAGTCTGTAGCGGAATATTGTGTTTTTCCGCCAGTTCCAGAATTTGCTCGGCAGTAATGCCTTCGCCTTTGGCGGTGACTTTAGGCGCATTGTGGCCGTCGTATTTTAAGGCAACGGCCAGTTCACTGGTGTAAAAGGTTTTTCCGGTCATCTGTCAGGGCAGTACAACCATTTCCGGCGCTTTCCAGTCAGGATTTCTATGTTCAGCGACCACGGTGGTGTATATACCGCCGCGGACATTGAATTCAGCACGGATTCTGATGAAATTGGGTTGTATGGCGCGAACAATATCATCCAGAATCTCATTGGTGACGGCTTCATGAAACGCACCCTGGTCACGGAAAGCCCACATATATAATTTTAAGGCTTTAAGTTCCACACAATGTTCAGCTGGAACATAGTCAATTTCAATCGTGGCAAAGTCGGGCTGACC
>CAYLNS010000186.1:0-4026 GCA_964385115.1 uncultured Methylomarinum sp. | reverse complement strand
CACTATTCCACTGTCAGCGGTATTGTGAGAAATCATAAAGCAAAGGCATGACCCTGTGAAATGTGAATGTGTTGTGTTACTACATGGCTTGGCAAGAAGTCACCGTTCCATGGCAAAGCTGGAAAAGGCACTTACCAAACAGGGCTATTCCACCATCAATATGGCTTATCCTTCAACGAAATATCCTATTGAAGAATTGGCAGAAAACACTATTTCTAACGCACTGACACGTTGCCATAACTGCGCACAGGTACATTTTGTAACGCATTCGCTTGGGGGAATTTTGGTTCGTCATTATTTAGCCAACCATACTATTGAAAACTTAGGGCGCGTGGTTATGCTAGGCCCGCCTAATAAAGGCTCCAACATTGTCAACAAACTACATCAGTTTGCTGTTTATAAATTTATCAATGGCCCCGCAGGGTTGCAACTTGGGAGCGAAGAAAGTAGTCTGCCAAATCAGCTTGGTGCGGTAAATTTTGAACTGGGTGTAATCGCAGGAACCCGAACAGTAAATCCATTATTATCACTTATGCTAGAAAAGCCAAACGACGGCAAAGTCTCTGTCGAAAACAGTAAAGTTGATGGCATGACCGAGCATATTGCACTCCCCGTCACACATACGTTTATGATGAATAATAGCTCCGTTATTTCATATGTGATTCATTTTTTAAAACACGGCACTTTTAAGGACTCATAAATCAAAGGCCTGCCCCTAAATAGGTACGACACGCCTAAAACCAGGCTTTTTTCTTATAAGTGCCAATGAGTTCGGTTTGGCCAATAATATGCCCCGCCATGGCCTTTTCCAGTTTATTTTTGTCAGGATGATTTAAGTCTGGGAGGACAATATCCAGAGCATAGAGCTTGAAGAAATAGCGGTGACGTCCTATGGGTGGACAAGGTCCGCCGTAACCCGTTTTGTGCCAATCATTCTTACCTTCTTTAATTTGATTGGCGGGGTGAAAGTTTTCACTTAATTCAGTGGTGCTTGGGGGGATGTTATAAAGCAGCCAGTGTACCCAGGTCATTTTGGGAGCAGCCGGATCAGGCGCATCTGGGTCAGTTACTATTAAAACCAGGCTTTTTGCGTTCTCTGGCACACCAGACCAGGTTAAGGCCGGTGAAATATCATCGCCTTCACAGGTAAAACGTGAGGGAATCTCTCCTCGGTGGGCAAACGATTTTGATTGGAGTGTAAATGACATGGAATCTTTACCTTCATTGGCAAAAACATTGAAGCAATTGAAGAGGCTAGTGACAAGAATAAATACGAGGGTGAGATTTTTTGTAGTCATAGCAGCGTCTCCGGAAAAACGAAATCATTCTCGGTTATGTAATCATAGAAGAGTATTTTATGGCAAATGAAATCTAACATATAGGGTCCACCTCACTTCATCATATTGCGACTCCGTGGGCGAATAGTTCACTGACTACGAGCAGGCAACCTACGCCTATCGCAGTGCGATTTTTGATGTAAGTGCTGCGTGCTCAATTCATTGATTAAACCAGTGCCGGGTCCGGTTGCAAAATGTGCAGACTGACAGCATGACCGGGACTTCGACCAGTACGCCCACCACTGTTGCCAGCGCCGCACCGGACTCGGGGCCGTATAAGGTGATGGCCGTTGCCACCGCCAGTTCAAAAAAATTGCTGGCGCCGATTAATGCCCCGGGGGCGGCAATATTATAGGGCACCTTAAAGACCCTCATCAGGCCATAAGCCAGTGAGGAATTAAAATAAACCTGAATCAGAATCGGGATGGCAATCAGCATCACATGAAAAAATTTTCCGGTGATATTATCGGCCTGAAAGGCAAAGATTAACACCAGAATAGCCAGCAATGCGGTGACGGTCACTGGATGAAAAAAACGGATATATTGTTCAAACCAGGCTTCACCTTTTAATTTTATCAACAGCACCCGGCTGAGCGAGCCAAAAGACAGCGGAATGACGATAAACACAATCACACTGTAGAACAAAACATCATACGGTACGGTCAAGCTGCTGGCGCCATTGATAAGCAATGCCACAATGGGCGCGAATAAAACCAGCATCAGCACATCATTTAAGGAAACCTGAACCAGCGTATAGGCGGGATCGCCATCGGTCAGATAAGACCAGACAAAGACCATGGCGGTACAGGGGGCGGCGGCCAGAATAATACAGCCGGCGATATACTGGTCTGCCAGTTCCTCGCCAATGAAAGGCAGCCATAAATGTTTGAAAAACAGCCAGGCAATCAGCGCCATGGAAAACGGTTTGACCAGCCAGTTGACGAACAGGGTAATCAGGATGCCCCGGGGGCGCTTACCGACATTTAACAGGCTGGTGAAATCGATTTTCAACATCATCGGGTAAATCATCAGCCAAATCAGAATGGCAATCGGCAGATTGATCTGGGAATGGGGGATAAACTCCAGCTCCCGCACCACCACGATTTCCTGTGGAAACAACTTGCCGAGACTGATACCTATTCCCATACAACATACTACCCAGAGTGAAAGGTAGCGCTCAAAAAAACTCATCTGTTTCGCCTGCGGTTTATCCACTGGCGGATGCTTTGCTGATTGTGTTGTCATGATTTACTGCTCGCCGATTTGATTGAGTTTTTCCGTCAGCTCCTGCGCGGTCATATCTTCCAAAGGCAGTGCCAGCATTTGCTCGACCCTGTTTTTCAGAATCGCAAACGTTTCTTCAAATGCCGCTATTTTTTCCTCTTCGCTGCCTTCCACATGCCCGGGATCACTCACGCCCCAATGCACCCGTACCGCCTTGTTCAGATAGACCGGACAGGTTTCTGCGGCGGCGTTATCACAAACGGTAATGACAATATCAATCGGTTGGTCAAAAAATTCCTCCCAGGATTGGCTTTTATAACCGGTGTCCGGCAGCTGATGCCGCCTTAACGTAGCCAGCGCATCTTCGTTGATTCTGCCCAAAGGATGGCTGCCGGCTGAAAAAGCGGTGATTCTGCCTTTTCCCAAATGATTCAACAAGGCCTCTCCCATCACGCTGCGGCAGGAGTTTCCGGTACACAGTACTAACACATTCAACATAATAATTCCTGATTTTCGATTAACCGCAGCACGATGATTTTTTCGTATCTGCCGGCCGGCAGGCAAAGGGATTTTCACCATCCGATGACGATTGTTTATCATTAAAGGTGGGAATCTCCTTTAGTGTGTGGAAAGATTCCCAGGCAATGCCCTGAGGATCGGTCACCCAGTATTTATCGGATTCACTATAACAACAGGCCGCGCCTTTTTGCTCTTGAATCTCAGTCTGAGTCGCATCCAGCTGTTGTTTTATGGCCGATAATTCCGCTTCGTTTTCTGCCTGAATCCCTAAATGGTCCAGCCCGGTCTGCGCACCGCGGTTGGAAATAGCAAAATTGACTTTGGGATCATCCAGCATCCATTTGGCGTAATCATCATGTTTTACGCTGGGTGGCTGGCCAAACAGCGTCGAGTAAAATTCAATGTTCTTGTCCAGATCATTGACCGATAGGTGAATATGGAGTCGTTTCATTTATTTTTTCCTGTGGTATCAATTAAAATTCAATCAGCAGCAGACTGCCGGCCGATTCTTCATTTTTTGCAAACGCAGCGTGTCCTGCGCAAGCCATGGCTGCGTTTTAGCCGCTATCAAAGTGTTATCAAGCAGTGAAAAAACCCAGCCGGGTAATTGCGGGTTGATTTGGTAAAAAACCCATTGACCTTCCCGGCTGTCTGCCAACAAACCGCATTGTCTCAAATTGGCCAGATGCCGAGAGATTTTGGGCTGCGACAAAGCCAGCGCCTCAGTCAGCTCGCAAACACACAGCCGGCCCTGTTGGTGCAACAAGACAATACAACGCAAGCGGGTATTGTCTGACAGACATTTGAATAATTGTTCGGGTGTCAGCATAATTCAATAGATATCAATATATGGATAAGCATATATAAATAACGGCAAAAAATCCAGCGATTCTTTTTTGCAAGGGTAATGCTTGTGTACCCTTGCGTGATACCATGAGCAATGCCT
>CAYLNS010000185.1:0-4086 GCA_964385115.1 uncultured Methylomarinum sp. | reverse complement strand
GAAAATAACAGGGCAGGGAGGATTTTTTTCATAATGATGTCCTGGTATGGGTTCCCACGGAGAACGTGGGAACCAGGGTGCAGCTTCGATATTTTTCATTCCCACACTCCTGTGTGGGAATGAATATCGTTAATGGCAATAATCCAGATTGTGGGATAAGTGCTTATTGAACCAGTCTGGCCAGAAATTTTTCTGATTCGCTGGGTTTTTGCGCATAGAGCGAATAGGCGCCAAATCTCATTTGATGCGCGCGGCCCAGTTTTTCCTTGATGAAATCAATGGAAAATTCAGGCTTCAGTTTTTTGCCGTCCCAGGTGTAAAGTTTTAAAAATTGTTCATTATCTTTACCTTTTTTGTCCCAGTTGGCCAAAAGGGATGAGGAATAATACAGGCGCTTGCCATCCCAGCTGGAGGATACCATGTTGACCTGAGCGGCAATTTTCTGCTCAAAAACCTGTTTAGGATGAAACGGGTCAGAAATATCAAAGGCGCGGGTTTTTCCGTCCATAAAGGTATTCACCCACAGCATATTGTCGTCACTTTGTATGGAAATATCGACCGGTAACGGGATTTTACTGGGGTCGCCAATATCCGCGACGGCTTTGGTTTGCCACTGGCCTTTGTCATCTTCATAAATTAGCCAGATTTTGGATGTCAGGGCGGTTGTGGTGAAGCAGTAATTATGATTTGCTCCCCAGGCGCAGCGTATTTCCAGAGGCGCACCCGGCACATCAAATACTTTTTTGGGTTGGCGGGTATGCAGATTCCACTGAACAACCGTGTTGCCAAAGCGTTTCATGGCTTCGGGGTCGTTCAGCATTTTGCCAAAGTCCATCATATAATTGGACCAGCCGGTAAAAGATGATGTGAACATGGCGTTGCGGCGTGGCAGGACTCTGACGTCATAACCATAACCGTCGGCAAACTTACCGGTTTTAATGGCGCCGCGCAAATCGGTATCGGTGGGCATCCAGTGGGTGGCAATATATTTGCCGTCATTGGTATATTCAACCAGTGCCGTACGGCCACCATGATCTTTATTATTGGACAGACCCGTTATCATCATGCGACCGGGTAGTGCATAAGTGGTATGCGGGCCGACAACACCGCCGCTTTTGCTGACAAAATCGGTAATGGTATTGACCAGTTTTGGATGAGCCGGGTCAGTATGCACATCAAAAATAAATATTTTGCTGGTGTCCAGTCCGCCGGCCCATAAATACTGCCTGTCATCGGTAAACCCTGAATGGTGGGCTTCATTGCGTCCACCAACGGAGACTGTATCAATTACCTGGCCGTAATGGGCTGATTTTGGATTGACATCCACAGTGACCAGTTTGTCCTGTTCATCTCCTACGCCTTCCATGCCCAATGTCCAGACATAGACAAAGTCTTCCTGACCGGTGATTTTAGCCATGTAAGGAGACTGGCAGGTTTCATCCGATTGTGCCGGGAGTGCTGTGAGCAGCAGGCCTGATGCAATGGCCAGGCTGCCGAGTAGTGGTTTTATTTTAAGTAACATTATCCTTCCTCTTGGTTTATTCTGCGGTAGTTGGGTCGATGATTGTTTTTATTTCCGCAATGGAATTGGCGGGAAAGCCGCCTTGTTCAGCATGAGCCCTGATTGTTTGTTCGTCAGGCGCAATATAAATGCAATAGATTTTATTATCGGTTACATAGCTGTGTAGCCACTGAATTTGTGGCCCAAGCTCTTTTAGTACGCAGCAGGATTTCTGCGAAATTTGTTGTAAGTCATCCGGGCTTAGCTGGCCGGCATTAGGTATTTCCCGTTCAATAATGTATTTGGGCATGATTTTCTCCTGTTAAATAGTAGACTGGTCGTCTTGTTGTTGGGTGTAAAAAAATAAATTTCATTTCATTCAAGTTTATTCAAAAAAACCTCGGGGCTAACTGTTTTTTATTCAATTAACTATTCTGAGTAAATATCATCAGGGTTTAAAATAATCATCCAGTAAATTCTGACAACATTGGTGTAATGGCTCGCTGGATTGTTCAATTTTCATTCTTAACAGGGCACCTTGCCAGCTGTTGGTCAGCAAGTCCGCCATTTCTTTGGCTGAGCGGTCTTGTCTGACGGTACCCTGTTGCTGGGCCGTTTCCAGCGCTTGTTGCTGCAGATTGCGATAACGCTCCACTGCATTAATAAGCGCCTGACGACAGGCATCGCTGGTATCACCCATTTCCCCCATCAGATTACCCAGCAGGCAACCGCCTTTAAAATTGTTGGCTTCCAGCTCTTCTATCAGCTCGTTAAAATAGCGTTTTAAGGCGGATAGCGCATCCAGGTCAGAATGATGCAGCAGATTATTCAGGCGTTCGATAAAGGGTTCGATATAGTGCTGAATGGCTTCGGCTGCAAAAGCTTCCTTGCTGGAAAAATAATGATAAAACGAGCCTTTCGGAATCTGTACGCTGTCCAGTATCTGCTTTAAACCGGTGCCATGATAGCCTTGGGTCGTCAGCATATGAACTCCCTGGTCCAGAAGTTTCTCGCGTTTATCCTGTTTTGTATCAAGAACAGTAGACATGATGTTATTATGCGACCGGTCGTCTGGTAAAGTCAAGGTATTAGTTTTCAGGGATTGGTTATTACAAGGTTTATGTTATCGTAACATTTTTTATTGACTGACACTCAAAGGAGCACACATGATTAAAACAGCAACACTGGTACTGGCGACATTATTGTTTTCAGGCAATGTATTGGCCGACTGGACACTCATCAACAATGAATCGGATATTTATTTTGTTTCAACCAAAAAAAATGCGGTAAGTGAGGTTCATTATTTTAAACAGTTAGGCGGTGAAATTTCTGATAAAGGCAAGATAAAGATTGATGTTAATCTGGCCAGTGTGGAAACCCATATCCCGGTTCGTAATGAACGGGTGAAATCCATGCTTTTTGAGGTAAGCAAATTTCCAAAAGCCACGGTTACCGCAACGATTGATGCGGATTTAATCAAGGCCATGCCGGCTGGCAGCAGCTATATTGATTCGCTGACGTTTACAGCCAATTTGCATGGTGTAAAACAGACGCTGAAGACTGATGTCAGAGTGATTAAATTGCTCGATGATAAGGTGCTGGCTGTCTCGGTTATTCCGGTTATTATCAGCGCCAGCCAGTTCGGGCTGGAACAGGGCATAGAGCAATTACGAAAAATTGCCAAACTGCCATCCATCAGTACCGCCGTGCCGGTGACTTTCAGCCTGATGTTTCAGCCGCGGTAAAAATTTAAGTTTGTTACTTTTGCCGGAAAATTTAATATTTGAAGGTTGATAATTTATAATCGTGCGGGTGGAAACTTTATTCTTCATGGGCTATGATGGAACTATGATAGATAGAATTTTACGTTCATTACCGCGAATTTATTCTTTGTCACCGAATAGTGACTATGGTCGTTTCGTGCCCAAAGAAAGTGTTGAAGAACTTACTAGACAACGGTGGGAAAAAATTGGTGAAAGATTGTACCAGGCCTTTAATGAAATTGAATCCGATATTCTAAAACATGGCAAGACGGAAAAGAAGAAAACCGAAAAACAAAATTATTCGCGAGACTGATTCACAATCTGCTTTGTCGGAAAGAGAGTTTGATTCGTCTGTACCAAAACAACGTATTGACAGGGTTTTATCTCAATCACATTTTGCAGGGCCGATTCCTCATCCAGAAATATTTAAATTATATGGGGAGATTGTTCCTGATGCTCCTGAACGAATATTAACTGTTTTTGAAAGGGATTCTCAGGCAGCCAGAGATTTGCCAATAAAAGCAATAGAAGCGCAAAGAGAAGACAATCGTAGAGCGCATTGGATGGCTTGGAGTTTAGTCATTTCAGCTTTTGGGTTAAGTATTGTATTTGCGTTAATGGATAAAGATTGGTTGTCTGGTGTTGTTCTGGGAACTACGCTTGTTGGAATCATCACTGGTTTTTTACAAAGTAATAAATCAAACACACAATAACTTTTTGATAATCAGATTGATAGAGAATTTTATCGGTATAGTTTGTGATTTTTTAGCTATGCTTTATGCGGTAATTCAACTTCGGTGATAACACCGGCATCAGGGTCAT
>CAYLNS010000184.1:0-4089 GCA_964385115.1 uncultured Methylomarinum sp. | reverse complement strand
AAAAAATAAGTTAATATTGGATTGAAATTAAGAGTATAATTCCTCGATTAAATAGCCCTGATTTATTCAGGGCTTTTTGTTTTAATCCATTAGCCTTCTGGACAGTTTTGAATGATATACAGGTTTTTAACCCAGCTTTGCGGGCAATAATTTGTATTCGTAGACACTATAATGACAAGGCTGGTTAAGGCGATTTTCGGATTGATTGGCTGGAGTATCAAGAAACAGATGACACAGAAACTTTATATACAGACAAATGGCTGTCAGATGAATGAATATGATTCTGACAAAATGCGGGACGTGTTGCAGGCTTCGCATGGCATGGAGATGACTGACAAGCCTGAAGAAGCTGATGTTTTGTTATTGAATACCTGTTCAATTCGTGAAAAAGCCCAGGAAAAAGTTTTCTCGGCCATCGGCCGCTGGAGACAGATTAAGGAAAAAAGACCGGAAATTATCATTGGCGTAGGCGGTTGTGTCGCCAGCCAGGAAGGGGCGGCCATTCAAAAGCGCGCTCCTTATGTGGATATTGTCTTTGGCCCGCAGACTCTGCATCGCTTGCCGGAACTGCTGAATGAAGCCAGGCAGGGTTCAAAAAAAGTAGTGGATATTTCATTTCCCGAGATAGAAAAATTTGATGCCTTGCCTGAGCCACGTGCAGAAGGTCCCAAAGCCTTTGTTTCCATCATGGAAGGCTGCAGCAAATATTGCACTTATTGTGTTGTGCCTTATACCCGCGGGGAAGAGGTCAGCCGCCCATTGAATGACGTGATTATTGAAATTGAAACGCTGGCAAAACAAGGCGTCAGGGAAATCAATCTGCTGGGACAGAATGTCAATGCCTATCGCGGCGAAATGGACGATGGCGAAATTGCCAGTTTCAGTTTGCTGCTGCATTATGTGGCCGCAGTTGATGGCATCGACCGAATCCGCTTTACCACTTCGCACCCCTTGGAGTTTACCGATGATATTATTGAAGCATACGAGGAAATTCCCGAGCTGGTCAGTCATCTGCATCTGCCGGTTCAAAGTGGCAGTAATCGGATATTGAACGCCATGAAGCGGGGGCATAGTCGTGAAGATTATCTTGAAATCATGGAAAAAATCAAAAAAGTACGGCCGGGAATCAGCCTGTCCTCTGATTTTATTATCGGTTTTCCGGGTGAAACCGACGAGGATTTTGCCGATACTATGTCTTTGATTGAATCCGTGGGCTTTGATTTTTCCTACAGTTTTATTTTCAGCCCACGGCCGGGAACACCGGCTGCTGAGTATCCTGATGACGTCAGCATGGAGGTTAAAAAACAGCGTTTGCAGACTTTGCAAAAACGTTTGGACGAAATGACCCAGGCTATTTCCCAGTCCATGGTTAATACGGTACAAACTGTGCTGGTGGAAGGTGTCTCCCGCAAAAACCCCTTACATATGACAGGCCGGACAGAAAATAACCGGGTTGTTAATTTTGCAGCACATCCCAGACTGGCCGGCCAGTTTGTTGATGTGTTGATTACTGAAGCATTGCCTAATTCGTTAAGAGGGCGTGTGCTTGAATCCTCAGTTGATAAAATAGTCCAAAGCGCTTAAGTGAGTCACTCCAGTTTATCCCGAAATATCACCCTGCTGCCGGCCGATAACCAGCGGCTATCCAATTTCTGCGGTCAGTTTGACCAGAATATCCGCCATATTGAAGAACGTCTTCAGGTGGAAATTGCCAACCGGGGCAATCATTTCAAGATTACCGGCATGGAGCGGCCGGTAACAGAGGCCTGCGCGGTGATTCATAAATTATTTGCCATGAGTAAAGATGAACAGATTACCCCTGAGCAGGTGCATTTAACCATGCAGGACTCAACCATAGAACAACTGGTAGAGCCGGTAGCGGATGACGGCACTGAAAAACCATTACATATCAAAACCCGTCGCGGTGTCATAAAAGGACGAGGCGCGAATCAACAGGCCTATCTGCGTAAAATTTTATCGCATGATATTAATTTTGGTGTGGGACCTGCCGGGACGGGCAAAACCTATCTGGCCGTTGCCTGTGCTGTCGAGGCGTTGCAGCGGGAGCAGGTGCGGCGCATTGTGCTGGTCAGACCGGCGGTAGAAGCCGGTGAAAAACTGGGTTTTTTACCGGGGGATATGGCACAGAAAGTTGACCCTTATTTACGGCCTTTGTATGATGCTTTATACGAAATGCTGGGTTTTGAAAAGGTTGAAAAACTGATAGAACGAAATGTCATCGAAGTGGCGCCTCTGGCATTTATGCGCGGGCGAACGCTGAATGATTCCTTTATTATTCTGGATGAAGCGCAAAACACCACTAATGAGCAAATCAAAATGTTTCTGACCCGGGTTGGCTTTGGTTCCACCGCAGTGGTAACGGGTGATGTTACCCAGATTGACTTGCCCAATGACAGAATGTCGGGTCTGATTCATGTGCTAAAAGTTCTTAAAGATGTAAAAGGCATCAGTTTTACCTTTTTTGAAGTAAAAGATGTGGTCAGACATCCCCTGGTACAACGCATTGTCAGTGCCTATGAAAAATACGATCAGGAGCAGGCTTAGTCAGCCCGTTATATGAATCAGTTGGATATTCAGCTTGCAACGCAATCTGATAATTTGCCGGATGAGGAACAATTTCAGCTTTGGATTGATGCTGTGTTAGCGGATGATCAGCAGGACAGGGAAGTTGTCATCCGTATCGTGGATGAAGCGGAAATGACCGCATTGAATGAAAGTTACCGGCAAAAAACAGGTCCGACCAATATTCTTAGTTTTCCATTCCAGCCGCCCCCGCAAATTGAATCGAACTTATTAGGTGATTTAATTATTTGCGCTCCCGTTATAGATAAAGAAGCAAAACAACAGAATAAAAAAGTGCTTGATCATTGGGCACATATTGTTGTGCATGGTATGTTGCATTTGCTTGGCTATGACCATTTAACTGAGGAAGAAGCACAGGTCATGGAAAATCTGGAAATCAATATTTTGCAATCTCTTCATATTTCAAATCCCTATCAGGAGGATTTTATCAATGAGTGACGATCACCCCCCGAGTAGTAGTTCATCCAAGAGTTTTATTGACCGTATTGGTCAAATGTTATCAGGCGATCCACAGGATAAGGAAGATTTACTGGAAATCCTCAGGGACGCACAAAAAAAACATTTACTGGATGCCGATGCATTGTTGATGATAGAAGGTGTGTTGCAGGTCAATGAAATGCGCGCCCGGGATATCATGATTCCGCGAGTACAAATGGTGGTGGTTCCTAAAGACGCCGAACTGGAAACCATTATTCCCCAGGTGCTTGAGTTCGGACATTCACGTTATCCGGTCATTGATGGGGATAAAAGCAAGGTAGTGGGTATTTTAATGGCCAAGGACTTACTGGCTTATGCATTACAAAAAAAGGATGTAAAAGTCGAAGAAATCATGAGACCCGTCAGCGTTGTTCCGGAAAGCAAGCGGCTGAATGTTTTGTTAAAAGAATTTCGTACCGAGCGTCATCACATGGCCATTGTCGTCGATGAATACGGCATGGCTGCCGGTCTGGTGACGATTGAAGATATTCTGGAGCAGATAGTCGGTGAAATTGAAGATGAGCATGATGCCGATGAAGAAAGCTATGTTCAGCAGAAAAAGGAATCGGAATATATCATTAAGGCCTTGATGCCGATTGAAGAATTTAATGAATATTTTGAGGCTGATCTGGATGAAGAGGAATGCGATACTATTGGCGGTTTTATTGTTCATCAGCTGGAACACTTGCCCAAGAAAGGTGAGAAACTGGAATATGAATCCTTCCGTTTTGAAGTGATTAGAGCGGATAACAGACGGGTACATCTGTTAAAGCTAAAACTTAAAAAGGACAAGTAATCACTTACAACCAAGCGGCCTGTTGTTTGCAATCTTCACCCAGTGCAGGCGGGGAAGGGATGCACGTCACGCCATCCATAAGTGTTTTCTGTTCTTGACCAAAATCAATGACTGCAAGCCATTGATTTTGTGAGCAAAGCGGAAATCGCATTTCTGCTTTGCGGGCGCTGACAAATCAGGGATGATTTATTCAGTGCTTCCCTGGGTGGGGC
>CAYLNS010000183.1:0-4118 GCA_964385115.1 uncultured Methylomarinum sp. | reverse complement strand
ATCAACCTTGAAAGAAGCGTATTGTTACAAACCTGTACTGCGTCGTAAACGCACTACGGCCAGCTGGTAATCAAAACGGGCATTGTTATAGCTGTTAATGGTTAAGGTGCGGAGCTCTTCCGCTTTTAACACATCGGTTTGTATCGACAGACCCTGTTGGTAGCGGTCTGTGGTGACATTAAGGTTTTCTTCAGCCTGGGTAATGGCTGAACGGGTGACTTTGATACGCTTTTGCGCCTCTTGCATATCCAGCCAGGCCTGTCTGACCTGTAAACTGATTTGATTACGTAAATCGTGCTTTTGCTGCTCCAGTGCATTGGCCTGTTGCTGTATGGATGCGGCCTGGTGGCGGGTGCTGCCGTCAAAGAGCTTCCAGTTCATATTGGCATTGACCATCCACATACCTTCAAAAGCCTGGTAGCGGTTTTGCTGATATTGATAGCCGCCATTGACTGCGACCTGGGGCAATAGTCCAGATTTTATGCTTTTGGCCTGCAGGCGCAGGGATTCAATCTGATGGCTCAGTAAAACCAGTTCCGGGCGTTTGCTGTAAGCCGTTTCGGTCAATGCTTCCAGACTTTCGCCGGGAGCCGGGGGAAATTGCTCTGATAACTCAACCGGCTCGTTTAACGGTCGGGTCAGCAGCTGGTTAAATTGCGCCTTGGCAAGGTCCAGCTGGTTTTTGGCTTGAACCACCTGTTGTCTCGCATTGGCTCGTTCAACCTGGGCGGCCAGTAAATCATTTCTGGCGACCATGCCTTGCTCAAATAAATTGCTGACATCTTCAACATGGGCGTTAAGACTGGCGACATGGTTTTCGGCGACCTTAACCGCCGCCTCAGCCCTGAGAACATTTATATAAGCCTGGGCGACTTGTAACCTGACATCCAGAACCGTCGTGGAAAGCTGCTGCTGTGAAGCTTTTAAAGAGGCTTTGGCCGAATCAATCTGGTGGCTGATACGGCCACTGGTGAATACCGGTACCGAAATAATCGCCTGAGCATTGCCACTGCCGGGTTGATTGATGGGAAAGCGTGCGGTTTGTCCGCCGATTTGAGTCTCGGCCGAAGGAGTTTCGCTGAGTTGGGTATAGCCACCACTGATATTCAGGCTGGGAAGTCTTTGACCCTTAGCGGAACTGAGTTGTTGTTCGGCCGCCAGAGATTGGGATTTTGATGCCTGGATACGATAACTGTGCTGTGTGGCCTGTTGCCAGGCTTCTTCCAGTGTCATAGCCGAAACGGCAGGGCTGATAAACAGGCTGGCTATTATCAGTTGGCGGTGTAATAATTGTCGGCCTGTCCACATTTAAAGAGTCCTCATTAGCATAGTGCTCGAAAGCCAAGTGAATTTATGGTCTTGGCTTTTGTATTTAAAGTAAATTCCACTAGAATAGTCTAAACCCTATTTATTGACAAGGTTGTCCATGAAACGCTCTGCCTCAATTTTTTTGACAATTATTCTGATTGTAATGGTTCTGGTCGCTGTTTTTTTCTGGTGGCAGGACAGACAGCAATATGAAACCACGGATAATGCCTATTTAAAACGCAATATGGTGTTGATTAGCCCGAAAGTACCCGGGTTTATCACAGAGTTGTTGTTTGATGATAATCAGGCGGTTAAAAAAAATCAGCTTTTAGTCAAAATTGACCCGCGTGATTATCAGGCCAGAGTGAATCAGGCCAAGGCGCAAATAACCGCGACCAAGGCCGGTATCCAACGGCTTGAGGCGGGCAAGCAGGTGCAACGGGCCATTATAGACAGTATTCAGGCCAATATCCGGGCGGCTCAGGCAAGGCTGGCACAAATCAACAAGGATTTAAAACGCTTTAATAATCTGATTAAACGGGGTTCGGCCACCACACAGGCGCTGGATAAAATCAAAACCCAGCAGCGGCTGGCAACTGCTGAATTGTCGTCTGTCCGCTCAAGGCTTTTAGCGGAAAAAAGCAAACTCAATTCACTGGATATTGAAGAACTTGAAGCGCAGGCCAAATTGAAAATGGCTGAGGCGCAATATCAACTGGCGCTTCTGGATTTGGAAAATACTCAGGTCAAAGCTCCTTTTGACGGAATTATCGGGCACCGCGGTGTTCAGACCGGGCAACTGGTTCGGCCGGGGTTGGCGCTGGCTTTTTTGATTGATAATCAGGAAATCTGGCTGGAAGCCAATTTTAAAGAAACCCAGCTCGCCCGTATGAAAAAGGGGCAGCCGGTACAGATAAAAATTGATGCATTTCCGGATAAGGAATTTAACGGCCGGGTGGATAGTTTTGCCCCGGCGACAGGCTCAGAATTCAGTATCCTTCCACCCGAAAATGCCACCGGAAATTTCACCAAGATTGTGCGTAGAATTCCCGTCAAAATTGTGTTTGATAAGAATCAGGACTTGAGCCGGTTAAAAAACGGTTTATCTGCTGAAGTCCGGGTAAAAGTGCGTTAAATCATGTCATCGGGAATGGCTGAAACAGACGAAAAGCCCATCAGTCTGGCCAACTGGATAGGGTTTTTCAGCATGGGGGTGGGGGTATTCATGGCGGTGCTGGATATTCAGATTGTGGCCAGCTCCCTGCATGAAATCCAGGCCGGATTATCGGCAACCCAGGATGAAATTGCCTGGGTGCAGACCTCTTATCTGATTGCAGAAGTCATTATTATTCCGTTGTCGGGCTGGCTGGCAAAAGTATTGTCCACGCGGATTCTGTTTACATTGTCCTGTGGTGGTTTTACCCTGGCCAGCATCGCCTGCGCCTTTGCCTGGAACCTGCCGGCCATGATTATTTTTCGCGCCGTGCAGGGATTTATGGGCGGGGCGATGATTCCGGTAACCTTTGTGGTCATTTACGAAATGTTTCCCAAACGGCTGCATGGGCCGATGACGATTGTACTGGGGTTGATTGTAACCATCGCGCCCACCATCGGCCCGGTAATGGGCGGCTATCTGACTGATGCTTATGGTTGGCAGTCGCTGTTTCTGATTAACCTGCTGCCGGGGCTGGTGGTCTGTTTTCTGGTGCTTAAAACCGTTGATATTGATCAACCTGAATGGCAGTTACTGAAAAAAATCGACTTCGTCGGTATCGTATTAATCGCCTTGTTTTTGGGCTCATTACAATTTGTGCTGGAAGAGGGCGTCCGCGAACAATGGTTTGAAAGTCGCCTGATAACAGGATTAACCATTGTCGCCGCCGTCAGTTTTGTCGCCATGTTGATTTGGGAACTGACGATAGAGCATCCGATTATCGAACTGAGTGCCTTTAAAAATGGCAACTTTGCCATAGGCTGCGCCTACAGTTTTGTTCTGGGAGTCGGTCTGTACACCATTACCTACCTGACACCTATTTATCTTGCCAGTGTCAATGGCCTTAACAGCCTGCAAATTGGCTATTATCTGATGGTTGTCGGCTTGTTTCAGCTGGTCTCGGCCTTTATTGCCGGGCCATTGGAAGATAAAATCGATTTACGTTTAATGCTGGCGCTGGGATTTGGCCTGTTTGCCTTGGGCTCATGGATGAACAGTCAGCTGACCGCCGAAGCCGGCTATTGGGAGTTTTTCTGGCCCCAGGCCGTCCGGGGCATGGCCTTGATGCTGTGCTTTCTACCGATTAACACCTTGTCGCTCGGGTTGTTGCCGGTGGAAGAAGTCAAAAATGCCAGTGGACTCTATAATTTGATGAGAAACCTGGGCGGCGCCATAGGCTTGGCGGTGGCCAATACCGAAATCATCAATCTGACCAAAACCCATTATGCCGCTATCCGTGAGTCAGTTTCCGCCACCCGTTACAGTGTGCAGACCGCGCTGGAAGTATTAAGCCAGAATTTAACCCAACATGGACTGCCAGACCCACAGGCCGGGGCGCTTAAACAAATTACCGCCCTGGCCTTGCGGGAAGCCGAAGTCATGACCTTTAACAACCTGTTTGAAGCGATTGGTTTTTTGTTTTTTATTTCGCTGTTAGTCGCGCCTTTTCTAAGAAAAGTAGACCCGGAAAAAGCCGCCGAGCTTCCCATGGACTAAATGCCGCTTTAAAAACTGCACAGCGATTAAAAAATCCAGTATAATTCCCAGCTTCCAAAGCGCCCGTAGCTCAGCTGGATAGAGCGCAGCCCTCCGGAGG
>CAYLNS010000182.1:0-4150 GCA_964385115.1 uncultured Methylomarinum sp. | reverse complement strand
GTTTATCCGGGTCGGGTTGATAATGTATGTTAATAAACAAACGGGTGATTGTCTCGATTTGTTTACGCTGTCCAGGATAAAGTTTTTGACAGCGCCGGGCGTAATCGGCAGGAGCTTCGCCCGTTTTGATGGGGGTTTTGGGTATTTTTTTGCAAAATTTACGATAGAGTTCAACGGCAGGGTCTGATTGGCGGGTGGTTTTTTTAATCATGATTTGAAATAAAACCAGAATAAAAACCGCAATCAATATAAACAGCCCGTAGAATAATTTTCGCCAGTCCTGAATCCCGAACAGGTCGAAAATTCCTGTTTGTGTATCTGTACTGTAATTGATGACCCAGCGTTGCCATTTATAATCAAGGCTGCTCCAGAGTTGTCGGGCCTGTTTTAGCCACGACAGCGAGTTTTGTAATTGAGACGATGGAATAAAGCTGATGGCGCCATTGGAAATTTGCTGTTCAATGTTAACATTTTGTTCAACTCGTTCCGGGGCAACGGCTGTTGTCGGGTCAAAACGTGTCCAGCCTTTATTTTTCAGCCAGACTTCCGCCCAGGCATGGGCATTGGCCTGCCGGACTTCTAAAAATCCACCGACAGAGTTGATTTCACCACCCTGGTAGCCGCCGATAACCCGCGCCGGAATGCCGGCGATTCTGAGCAGATAAACAAATGCCGTGGCATAGTGGCTGCAAAAACCGGCGCGGGCATCAAACAAAAAGGTTTCTATCGGCTTATGAGGCATTAATGGGGGCGTCAGTGTGTAATAGAAATCATTCTGACGAAAATAACTGAACAGATTCTTAATCAGATATTCTGGTGGATGATTAAACCCGCCCAGTTGTCTGACCAGCCGGACCAGTCTGTCTGAAGGTTCATGCGGTAATTGCAGGTTTTCATCCAGTTCACTGCTATTTACGCTATTCAGGGTGTATCGGGTATAAGATGTGAGTTGATATTCGGCGCGCTCCTCTGGTTTTTTCGCGGTAATGAGTTGATAGGCTGCTGTCATTTTTAAAGGTGCAGTATATTCAACAGGCATTTCCAAAGCATAAACCCAGTTATGTGGTTGCGGCTCCATTAACAGTTTATATTGATAGGCTTTGCCTTGGTATATTGGCTTTATGGCAGCGACAGGACGTGATTGCTTGCGGCTTTCCCGCCAGCTTTTACCATCGGTAAAGGTAAAGACCGGGCCGCGCCAGTAACGCTCAACAGGGGGTGGGATATCGCCTGTAAATTTGACTCTGAAAACCAGTTCATCCGATAAACCCAGCTGGCTGATTGCCCCAGGCTCCAGCGTATCGCTCAGACCGGTCAGGCCTTTGGAATTGTCTTCCAGCCACATCCAGCGCGGCGCTTCGATACGGGGGAATACCAGAAAAATAAGGATGGCCATCGGAAATGCCTGAGCAATAATGAGTGTGGATGTTTTTAGAGCCGCCAGTGTATGCGGTGTTTTCAGGTTGATGGAAACCAGTGTTCCCAGTAAGCTGCAGCAGACCAGGAGTATATACACCGCCATGAACATACTCTGCTGATATAAAAATTCGGTGGCGGCGACGATAAAGGCCAGGAACGTAATCAGATAAATATCTCTTTCTGAACGGATTTCCAGCAGTTTTAATCCCAGCGCCGTGACAAATAATGCTGTACCGGCATTGCGGCCGAAAACACCTTGGTGCTGATGATACAGCAATGCCAGAGCAGCCAGGGTGACGGCAAAAATCAGCAGCTTGCCGGGCAGCCAGCTGGCTCTGAATATGCCGATAAAACGCCAGCTCCATAATAAACAAAAAAATCCGAACAGGGGGGCAGGCAGGTGCTGGCTATGTGGCAGAGTAATCAGCGCCAATGAAATCAGCAAAAAAATCAGAGTCTGCCGGGAGATGTTCATATCAAAACAGGGCCAGAGCTTCCAGGCAGTTATGATAATGTCGGCTGCCGCTATCACAAGGGATTTTACGGCCGGGAAGGATTAGTCCATACTGCAACCCGGCTTTTTCGGCCTCAACAATCCACCGGCAAAGCTGACTGAGGCGCTGTTCTGTCTGGTAGCCGGTTGTTTTGTCATAATCCAGCCATAAATCCGCCACGGGGTTCCCCGCATACTGCCTGCTGAAAACCCCCTGCCCTTTGGCGACAGATTTCCAGTGAATCTGGCGGATGGAATCGCCCGTCTGATAGGTTTTCAAGCCATAAAAATCATCACCTTTATTAAGATAGAGCCCTTCGTCGTTATCGATGCCCTCCGCTTCCGGAAAAGGCAGCTGTGTGTCGGATGGACGGGGGTAGACTAATGCCTGACGCTGAAAACGAAGTGGAGACCAGGCGCGGAACAAGCCTAATGGATAAGTGCTGGATAACGTCAGTGTTTTGCAGGATAAGCGGCCGCGTTTAATGGTCTGTTGATAAAGGGTGACCGTTTCAGTCTGTTGGGAAAGCAAATCGATAGACTGACTGGAATCGAGCTGTAAGTGAATATTGAAACGAGGCTGCGTACCCGGGTTATTGATATGAAAATCAAATCCGGCCAGGCTGCCTTGAAAAGCAGGATGACTGTTGCCAGGGGAAATAATCAGCCCCGCCAGATTTTTATAAGTATGCAAAATACTGACAATGAAAATACTGGCTAATAAAAAAGTCAGCCAGTAAGCCAGGTTATTGTTGTAAACAAACGCAATCAGAAGCAGCAGAACAATCAATAATACAAATCCAAACCCATGGCGCGTAGGCAGGATAAAAATTTTACGCTGATTCAGCGTGACGGGCTGGTCGACCGGTTTTTCACCCCGGATAAAGCGGCTGAGCGAAAAACGCTCTTTCAGGCTTAAGACCGCTTCGCTCACAGGACTGGAACCTGTTGTAAAATCGGTGCAACCGTCATTTCAGCATCTGTGTTGCCGGGTTGCAGGCGGTGGCCGGCCACACTGGGCAAAACAGCCTGAATATCTTCAGGCATCACCGCTTGACGCTGTTGCATAAATGCCCAGGCTTTAGCGGCATTTAACAAGCCCAGACCGGCCCGGGGAGACAAGCCGCAGGCAAAGTCATCCGAGTGACGGCTGAAATCAATAATGGCCTGCAGATAATCCAGTAATGCGGGTGAGGCATAAATCCCCTGAACCTGCTTTTGCAGACTGGCTAATGCTTCAGGTTCAAGCAGTACAGGCAAATTGTCAATCAGTTGGTGTCGTTGAATGCCGGTCAGTAATTCCCGTTCAGCCTGATGATTGGGATATCCCAGTTTAATGCGCATCAGAAAACGGTCCAGCTGGGATTCCGGCAGCGGGAATGTACCCAATTGATGTGCAGGGTTTTGCGTGGCAATCACAAAAAAAGGTTCCGGCAGCGGATAAGTCTGGCCTTCAACGGTTACCTGCCCTTCTTCCATGGCTTCCAGTAATGCGCTTTGGGCTTTGGGTGTTGAGCGGTTAATCTCATCAGCCAGAATCATTTGATTAAAAATGGGGCCGGGATGGAAACTGAATTGGTGGGTATCTGGATTAAAAACAGAGCAGCCAATGATATCAGCAGGCAGAATATCGCTGGTAAACTGAATACGCTGATAATCCATGCCGAATAATTTAGCCAGCGTGTGAGAAAGTGTTGTTTTGCCCACGCCCGGAATATCTTCAATCAGTAAATGCCCTTGCCCCAGCAGGCAACAAACAGCCAGCTTTATCTGTTGAGATTTGCCCAGAATAATCTGGTTAGCCGCTGTAAGCAGGGCTTCTAGGGAATTATCCATATATAACCGATAGTAATTGATTGGAAGTCTGAAGCTGAGTATAGTTTTAAACGTCTACTTTTCAATTTAGCAGGTCACAGTTTTGAAAAACTACGAAGATGTAAAATCAGATTTAATCCATATGCTGGAAGAGCTTGAAGGCAGGCTTGATAATATTACTCAGGATGTCAGACATACCGAAACCGGACTGAATCCTGATTTTGCCGAGCAGGCTGTGGAAGTTGAGAATGATGATGTGCTGGAAGCATTAGGAAACCAGACCGAGCAGGAAATTGAACAGATAAAGCAGGCCTTATCCAGAATGGAGCAAGGGACTTATGGGATTTGCCTGAAATGCGGCAAACCAATTAGAAAAGAACGCCTGAAAGCACTGCCTTTTTCGTGTCAGTGTATTCAATGTGC
>CAYLNS010000181.1:0-4165 GCA_964385115.1 uncultured Methylomarinum sp. | reverse complement strand
ACTGGGAAATGTTGGGTTTCGTTCCTCTACCCAACCTACATTTTGTCTTAACTATGGCAGTGACGCAGGAACGAGAAAAAGGTTAAAAATACGAATCGCGTAACATCAGCGTTTAACCAGTCAATTTTAAGTATTTTTGATAGAGCGTATCCTGATCTTCAACATGCGCAGGGTCTTTATCAATACAGTCAACAGGACAGACTTCAACACATTGCGGTGTATCATGGTGGCCGACACATTCCGTACATAACTCAGGATCAATGATATAAATATCCTCGCCCTGTGAAATGGCGCCATTTGGACACTCAGGTTCACAAACATCACAGTTGATACATTCATCATCAATAATTAATGACATGCTTATTCCTCGTTAAGTTGGGTAAATTTTTCTATTAAACGTAGTTTGACCGGTTCTGGAACAAAACTGGAAACATCGCCATTAAGTTTAGCAATTTCCCGAATCATGCTGGATGAAATAAATTCATATTGTTCGGCAGGCGTCAAAAATACCGTTTCAAGGTCAGGAGACAGGCGGCGGTTCATGCCCGCCAGTTGAAACTCATATTCAAAATCCGAAACCGCCCGCAGGCCACGTAAAATAACCTGGGCTCCGTGTTCTTTGGCGCATTCGACCAGTAAATTGTTAAAACCAATCACTTCAACATTGTCAAATTCGACCGTTACCCGTTTCAACAGTTCCACACGCTCGGCAATGGTAAACAACGGTGTTTTGCCCCGGCTTTCAGCAACGGCTACAATGACTTTGTCATAAAGCCTGGAAGCGCGGGCGACCAGGTCCAGATGACCGTTGGTGACCGGGTCAAAAGTGCCTGGGTAAATGGCTGTGTGGTTCATGAGCAACTCAAATGAAAACCGGCAATTCTATCCTATCCTGCATCGTTGTCAAACTGCTGTTTGGCTTGGGTTAAGCTAAAAAGAATAGAATCTTGTGCTAAAGTAAAAGTTATTTATAACAGGTTTGTCTTAATAGAATAATGGAATCTCAACAAAAGCCACCAATTATTGCTCATGTGATCTTCAGTTTAGGTGTGGGTGGTCTGGAAAATGGCGTGGTTAACCTGATTAATCGTATGCCGGAGGAAAAATATCGTCATGTGATTATTTGTGTTCAGAATTCAACAGATTTCAGTCAGCGCATCAGTAAACCTGATGTGGCAATTTACGAATTGCATAAACAGCCGGGTCATGACTGGAAATCATTTATCAAAATGTATCGCCTGCTTAAACAAATAAAGCCGGATATTGTTCATACCCGTAACCTGGCGACGATTGAATACCAATTACCTGCGGTGTTAGCAGGGATAAAGCACAGAATTCACGGCGAACATGGCTGGGATGTTTTTGACCCGGAAGGTAATAATAAAAAATATCAACTGCTCAGGCGGGTTTTAGGCGTGATGATTCAACGCTTTATTGCACTTTCACAGCATCTTGAGCAGTATCTGCTAAAAAAAGTCGGGATATCGGCAAAAAAAATAACCCGAATCTGTAATGGTGTTGACACGAAAAAGTTTTATCCTGCCGTGCATAAGCAAGCTTTGTTTCAATGTCCTTTTCCACATGACCAGGGTTTGGTTTTTATCGGCACAGTCGGCAGAATGCATGGTGTAAAAGACCAGATGACATTGGTAAAGGCATTTGTACAGATGTTAACCGAGCGACCTGATTTAAAGGCTAACGCCCGATTGCTGGTAATAGGCGATGGGCCGCTCAGACAGCAAGCGTTGGATTATCTAAAAAAACACGGATTGTCGGATTTTGCATGGTTGCCAGGTAAGCGGGACGATGTTGCTGAAATTATGCGTTATCTGGATATTTTTGTCTTGCCTTCCCAGGCGGAAGGGATTTCCAATACTATACTTGAAGCAATGGCGACTGCGTTACCAGTTGTTGCCACTCAGGTAGGCGGGAATCCGGAATTGGTTGATGATGGGAAAAACGGTATGCTGGTTGAAAAGGAATCGCCAGCAGATATGGCGCACTGTTTAATTGACTATCTGGAGCATCCGCAAAAAAGAGAAGCGCATGGGCAGCAGTCTTTGCAGCGAGTCAACGAGCGTTTTTCATTAGACAGAATGGTGGAACAATATTTGGCTGTTTATGATGAGTGCAGGCTAGGTTAACATGTAGGTTGGGTTGAGGGACGAAACCCAACATTTTCTAATGCGAGGGAATGCATACCGGATATGCTGGAACTGGTATGTGGTACCTGAGAGCAGGATACTTCAATTACTCGTTATAATTACAAAAAATCAAGGATACAGGACTAAAAAATGTGTGGAATTGTCGGGATTTTTGACCTGAAAGAAAAAAGAGAAATCAATCGGGAATTACTTTCTAAAATGAATGAGAGTCAGTTCCACAGAGGCCCGGATGAAGGTGGTTTGCATATTGAGCCTGGGATTGGGCTGGGTCACAGGCGTTTGTCTATTATTGACTTGAGCAGTGGACAACAGCCTATGCTCAGTGACGATAAAAACGTAGTGCTGACTTATAATGGTGAAATTTATAATTTCCCTGAGTTACGTAAAGAACTGGAACAGCAGGGATTTCAATTTCATACGCATTGTGACACCGAAGTGGTGCTGAATGCCTGGTTGGCCTGGGGCGAGTCTTGTGTAGACCGTTTTCGTGGCATGTTTGCCTTCGCTATTTGGGATAAACACAAACAAACCTTGTTTCTGGCTCGGGACAGGCTGGGTATCAAGCCGTTGTTTTATGCAGAATTAAATAATGGACAATTTATTTTTTCATCGGAATTAAAAGCTTTAAAGCAACATCCCTTGTTTCCGAAAGAACTGGACCCCACAGCAATAGAAGATTATTTTGGCTTTGGCTATGTGCCCGATCCTAAAACAATCTATAAAAATGTATACAAGCTTGAGCCGGGCTATAAATTAACTATTAAAAAAGGGCAGACCAACTGGCAACCTGTACAGTACTGGGATGTGGGTTTTTCTGAGCAAAAGTATGCATCCGAAGCGGAAGTGGCTGAGGATTTAATGGCCCGTTTTGAAGAGGCGGTCAAAATCAGAATGATGGCGGATGTACCGCTAGGCGCATTTTTGTCCGGTGGGGTCGATTCCAGCGGCGTAGTCGCCATGATGGCTAAAAATTCGGACAAGCCAGTCAATACCTGTTCCATTTCTTTTGGCGATCCTGAATTTAATGAATCACAATTTGCCCAAAAAGTAGCCGAGCGTTATCACACCGCTCATCGTGTTGAGCAGGTGGACCCCAATGATTTTCATCTGGTCAGTGCGCTGGCAGGAATTTATGACGAGCCTTATGCAGACAGCTCGGCATTACCGACCTACCGTGTCTGTGAGCTGGCCAAAAAGCAGGTGACAGTGGTGTTATCGGGTGATGGTGGCGATGAAAATCTGGCCGGATACCGACGCTATCGTTGGCATACCTATGAAGACAGGATGCGGTCATTTTTGCCCGACAGTATTCGCAAGCCCTTGTTTGGTTTTTTAGGACATGTCTATCCCAAGGCAGATTGGGCGCCGAAAATTTTTCGGGCAAAATCAACATTCGAGTCAATTGCCAGGGATTCTCTTGAAGGTTATTTTCATAGTATTTCGGTTAATTCAAACACGATTCGTTCCTCGCTGTTCAGTCAGCGTTTAAAGAGTGACCTGCAAAATTATCAGGCTGTGGAGGTGTTTAGGCGCCATCAACAGCATGCGCCTAGCGGTAATGCTCAGTCACTGGTACAATATCTGGACATAAAAACCTATTTGCCCGGTGATATTTTGACCAAGGTCGACAGGGCCAGCATGGCGCATGCGCTGGAAGTCAGAGTGCCACTGCTGGATCACGAACTGGTCGAATGGATTGCAACCTTGCCCCCTGATTTGAAATTAAAAAACCGGGAAGGCAAATATATTTTCAAAAAAGGTCTGGAGCCTTATCTGCCGGATGATATTTTATACCGGCCCAAAATGGGCTTTGCCGTTCCCCTGGGCAGTTGGTTTAAGGGGCCGTTAAAACAGCAGGTCAGAGATTGTTTGCTAGGTGAAACAATGGCCGATACCGGTCTGTTTGACCAGAAGTTTCTGAAAAAAATGGTCGATCAGCATCAAAGCGGTTTAAGAGACTATAGTGCGTCAATTTGGTCGTTGTTGATGTTTGAATCATT
>CAYLNS010000180.1:0-4170 GCA_964385115.1 uncultured Methylomarinum sp. | reverse complement strand
GTTAAACATGGCTATGTTCAAGCGCCTGTAGATTGGCCATATTCAAGTATTCACCATTACATCAAGAAAGGAATAATCCAATCGAACTGGGCGGTAAAAGGTAAAATTGAAGGTTGTATTGGTGAAGCTTAGTTTTGTTGGGTTTCGTCCCTCAACCCAACCTACGCGAAAATAAATCATGATTTCAATCAAACAACTGTTTTATGCCCGGGCTGTCGAAGAAACACTGCATTTTAAAAAGGCTGCCGAGCGCTGTCATATCAGTCAATCCGCGCTGAGTACGGCCTTGAGCGAACTGGAAAAACAGCTTGGCGTGCAGATTTTTGAGCGGGATAACAAAAAAGTGCTGGTGACACCGGTTGGAAAGCAGGTGTTGGAGCAGGCCCGTGCTATTTTATTACAGGTGGAAGATTTACAACACTTTGCCGAAACTCAAAAAACGCCGCTCAGTTATCCGTTGTCGATTGGAATGATACCGACGGTGGCACCGTATATTTTGCCGAGGTTATTACCGGCTGTGCATCAGCATTATCCCGAGGCACAACTGGATATCGAAGAAAACCAATCACATATTCTGGTTGAAAAGGTCAGGAAAGGCGAGCTCGATAGCGCAATATTAGCACTGCCTTTTCCCTGTGATGGCCTGCTGACTTTGCCTTTCTGGTCGGAAGATTTTTATTGGATTACGCAAAAGGGCAGTGAATATTCCGAGCGGCAGAAAATCAACAGCGAAACATTGAAAAACTGTAATCTGCTGTTGCTAAAAGAAGGGCATTGTCTGAAAGATCATGTGCTGAGCGCGTGTAAAAGAACCGAGCAGACGGAAAATCAACGGTTTAGCGCGACGAGTCTGGCGACATTAATCGAAATGGTCGCCAGCGGTTTGGGCACCACCCTGGTGCCGGAACTGGCTTTGGAGCAACTGATGACTCAGTATCCCATGCTGGCGGCAGTGCATCTTGATGAGCCGGGCCCGCATAGGCAGCTGGCATTTATCATGCGGCCAAATTTTAATCGGTTTTCAAGTATTGAAGCGCTGATGACTGTTTGCAAGGCGGCATTGCCGCATGGTTCAGAATAATTGAACCTGAACTTCGGTTTATTCAAATATATTGTTCATGACCTCAGCGGTATATTGTACCTCGTCGTAATCAATATCCCTGGAGGACAGGACCATGTTAAAACGCAATACATCAAAAATAGCAGTTGCCATCGCGATTGCCTTATCGTCACAGACGGCTTTTGCCGATAATTCGCTGAAGTCACCAAAATTCTGGTGGCCGGATCAACTTAATTTAAGTCCACTGCGTCAGCATGCCGCAGAATCAAACCCATTGGGTGCTGATTTTAATTATGCCAAAGCCTTTAAAACGCTGGATTTGGCCAAGGTAAAACAAGATATCAAGAAAGTGCTGACCACCTCGCAAGACTGGTGGCCGGCTGATTATGGCAATTATGGCCCTTTCTTTATCCGTATGGCCTGGCATAGTGCCGGTGTTTACCGCATTTTTGATGGACGCGGTGGCGCCGCAGGTGGGCAGCAACGCTTCGAGCCACTGAACAGCTGGCCGGATAATGCGAATTTGGATAAAGCGCGCCGGTTACTCTGGCCTGTCAAACAAAAATACGGACGTAAACTGTCCTGGGCGGATTTAATGGTGCTGGCTGGAAATGTTTCTCTGGAGTCAATGGGCTTTAAAACCTTAGGCTTTGCCGGTGGCCGGGAAGATGACTGGGAGCCGGAAATGGTCAATTGGGGCGAGGAGAAAAAATTTCTGTCAGATGCCAAGCGCTATCATGGCGACAGACAATTGAAAAAACCACTGGCTGCCGTACAAATGGGGCTGATTTATGTCAATCCGGAAGGCCCGGGCGGTAAACCTGATCCGCTGCTGGCGGCGCAAGATATTCGCATTACCTTCGGACGCATGGGGATGAATGATGAAGAAACCGTCGCCTTGATTGCAGGCGGGCATAGCTTTGGCAAAACCCACGGGGCGCATAAACCGGATGAGTGCATCGGGCCGCCGCCAGCCGAGGCAGGGCTTGAGGAGCAAGGTTTTGGCTGGAAGAATAAATGCGGCACCGGACATGGCGCCGATACTGTGACCAGTGGTCTGGAAGGGGCGTGGACCATTACTCCGACGGCCTGGAGTATGAATTTCCTGCAAAACCTGTTTGGGTTTGAGTGGGTTCAGACCCGCAGTCCGGCTGGCGCCATACAATGGATACCTAAAAATGCCGATCAGGTTCAATTCGTACCCGATGCCCATGATTCTTCCAAGCGTCATGCGCCGATTATGTTGACGACCGACCTGGCTTTGAAATTTGATCCGAGCTATAAAGCGATTGCCCAGCGTTTTCTGGATAATCCGGCACAGTTCGATCAGGCTTTTGCCAGAGCCTGGTTTAAATTGACGCATCGCGATATGGGGCCACGCGCACGCTATGTTGGCACAGATGTGCCAAAAGAAAGCTTTATCTGGCAGGATCCGATTCCTGAGCTTGATTATGAACTGATTGATGAAAACGATATTGCCGCATTGAAGGCGGATATTCTGGATTCAGGCTTAACCGTTCCGCAGTTGATTAAAACGGCATGGGCAGCAGCTGCCAGCTTCCGGAGTACCGATATGCGCGGCGGCGCCAATGGTGCGCGGATTCGTCTGGCGCCACAGAAAGACTGGCCGGTAAACAATCCTGAAGAATTGGCAAAGGTCTTGAATACGCTGGAGTCCATCCAAAAAACATTTAACCGGCAGGCCGCAGAAGGCTCGGGATTTAGCTTTTTCGGCTCCGAACCGAGTCAAAAACAGGTTTCATTAGCTGATCTGATTATTTTAGGTGGTGCTGCCGCGCTGGAAAAAGCGGCAAAAGACGCAGGTTATGACATTAATGTACCTTTCACGCCAGGGCGTGCCGATGCCAGTCAGGAACAAACCGATGTTCAGTCATTTGCGGTGCTGGAGCCTAAGGCCGATGGCTTCAGGAATTATTACAGCGAAGAAAGTGGCGCTTCACCCATTGAAGCCCTGATCGAAAGAGCGGATTTTCTGAATCTGACGGTGCCGGAAATGACCGTTTTGGTGGGTGGTATGCGGGCCTTAAATGCCAATGCAGACGGTTCCTCGCATGGCATATTGACTGCGAAGCCAGGTGTGTTGACGAATGATTTCTTCGTTAATTTGCTGGATATGTCCACGCGCTGGGAGAAGTCGGCCGATAATGCGGGCGTTTACCGTGGACTTGACCGCAAAACCAATCAGCTCAAGTGGACGGCAACACCGGTTGACCTGGTATTTGGCTCTAATTCAGAACTGCGTGCGGTTGCTGAAGTGTATGCGGCCGATGATGCCAGCCAGAAGTTTGTGAATGACTTCGTAAAGGCCTGGGTTAAGGTGATGCGCCTGGATCGTTTCGATTTGGCGGCCAGATAAGTGCGGTGATGTCGGACAAAAGCGCTGTGCTTGCACAGCGCTTTTGCCGTTTATAGTCTTTGGTTTGGAGAAGATTGCACGGAGGTGTTAAAAAAAGGAGAAGCGTTGTATAGTAATACCTGGTTATACCTGTCAGGAGAGATTTTATGGCCACCCCTACCACCATCCAGCCTATTGCTGTCAAACTTGAAATTGAACTGCGTGATCGAATGAAGAAACTTGCAGAAAGTCGTCAGCGTAGCACCCATTGGATTATGCGCGAGGCGATTCGTGAATATGTCGAACGCGAAGAAAAGCGCGAAACACTCAAACAAGATGCTATTCGCGCATGGGAGGAATACCAACTCACAGGCCTTCATGTCTCTTTTGAAGAGGGTGATGCCTGGCTTTCTCAATTGGAATCAGGCCAAGACATAGAGCCGCCAGAATGCCACGATTGATTTGGTCTCCGACAGCACTGCAAGATGTACAGCGACTCTATCGTTTTCTGGAAAAAAAGAATATCAATGCCGCCAAGCGTATGGCACATACTATTCGTGAAGGCGTGAAAATTATTGCCAGGCAGCCACACATTGGTAAGCCTGCTGAAGATATGGAGCCAGAATATCGGGAATGGCCAATCGACTTTGGAGCGAATGGATATGTCGTTCTGTATCACTTTGATGGAGAAACTGCAGTTATCCTGGCTGTTCGTCACCAAAAGGAAGCAGGTTTCATCAGGTAATCGAATGCT
>CAYLNS010000179.1:0-4172 GCA_964385115.1 uncultured Methylomarinum sp. | reverse complement strand
GTTTAAAGCCGTGACAAGTCTATGTGGAAGATAGTTGCTGAAACGTATAAATGTGGAGATATATTTTTAATTTAACGGTTTAAGATGTTTGTGTCTTATGTGGGAAGCATAAATTATGTTATGTTCATTCTACAGGTCTTTTATTAAGGAGAGGGATTATGAAGCTTGAATTTCATGGGGCGGATCAGAATGTAACCGGATCATGTCATTTGTTGGAAATAAAAGGTAAAAAAATTCTCATTGATTGTGGTTTATATCAAGGAGGACGGGAAATGGATGAGGACAATGCCGAGCCTTTTGGTTTTGAGCCTTCGGAAATTGATTATCTGTTACTGACTCATGCCCACCTTGATCATTGCGGACGTATTCCATTATTGGTCAAACAGGGATTTAGCGGTGAAATTATTACCACGGCTGCATCGTGTGAGCTCGCAAGGTTGGTGTTGCTGGATTCAGCACATCTACAGGAAGAAGAAGCTCAATATAAAAGCAGAAAGGCTTCACGACATGGTCAACATGTTGAAGTCAAGCCGCTTTATAGTGTTGTTGATACCTTGAATAGTTTTGGTTTTATGGGGAGAACGGCTAGTTATAATGAAACGATGGAAATTGCTTCAGGTATCAAAGTGACGTTTATTGATGCGGGTCATATTTTGGGCTCGGCGTCCATCATTTTGGAATTTGAGGTAAAAGGCAAGTTACGCAAAATAGTTTTTTCGGGGGACTTGGGATATAAAGGCCGTGCAATACTTAGAGATCCATGTTATCCGCCAAAGGCTGATATTGTAGTGATGGAAACAACTTATGGAGACAGGCAGCATAAGACTTTAAAGCCTACCTTAGATGAATTTTACACGGCAGTTACTGAAACGGTCCGGCATGGAGGTAATGTAATTATCCCGACTTTTGCACTTGAGCGGGCCCAGGAAATACTCTATTACATACGGGAAGGGATTGCAGATAAAAGATTGCCTGATTATTTGCCTGTTTTTCTTGATTCTCCAATGGCTATCTCTGCAACCGAAATTTTCCAGCGACACCCTGAATGTTTTGATAAAGAAACGTGTCAGGTTTTTAAGTCAGGGCGGGATCCTTTTTCCTTTCCAGGTTTGCATTTTACCCGGCAGACTGCCGATTCCATGGCGATAAATAATGTTACTGGTGGCGCTGTGATTATGGCGGGTTCAGGAATGTGTACCGGTGGACGAGTCAAGCACCATTTAAAACATAATCTTTGGAATCCTCGCAATGCCGTTATTTTTGTTGGTTATGCGGCCCAAGGGACTTTAGCCAGAAGAATTATTGATGGCGCTGAAACTGTCAAAATTTTTGGTGAAGAAATACAGGTACAGGCCTCCATCTATACTATTGGCGGTTTTTCTGCGCATGCAGATCAGTCACAGCTATTGGACTGGTATCATAAACCAGGGGAGCCTGATGTAACTTTTCTGGTACATGGAGAAAAAGAGGTGATGCAGGTGTTTGCAAAAAAATTAGAACATACCCGGGTTGAAATCCCGGGTTTGCATCAGCATTATAATTTAGAAGATCTATTGAATTAAGTCGAAACTGGGAGTTTGTCGGGTTTTGGGGTTCGTAAGGAGACGAGTGGATTTATCTATAACCCAACAGATTCCTGGTGACTTGAATGCGGATCTGGGTTAAATACTGCTAAACGCTTACCAATAAAAAAGAATATTATGGCAAATCAACAATCATTTCCGCCTCCATTGGATGCTGGAAAAGCACGTTCACTTGAAGCAAAGGCCGTTGTGGAATATCTGAAAAGCAGCTTGCAGGGTCTTTCAGAAAAGGAAGCAAATGCAAGGCTGGCTTTTTATGGGCCTAATGCGATTTCAGAAAAAAAGATTAATCCCCTGCTTAAGTTTCTTTCTTATTTTTGGGGGCCTATTGCCTGGATGATTGAAATAGCCGCCGTTTTATCGGCTGTGGTCAAGCACTGGGAAGATCTGGTCATTATCCTGGTGCTGCTGGTATTTAATGCGGTGGTAGGTTTCTGGGAGGAATATCAGGCCGGTAATGCCATTGAACAACTTAAAAAACAGCTGGCATTAATGTCATATGTTTTACGGGACGGGCAATGGTCGCAAATAGATGCGTCAAAATTGGTTCCCGGCGATATTGTCAGGGTACGTCTGGGTGATGTGGTTCCCGCGGATATTGTGATTCTGGAGGGTGATTATCTGAGTGTCGACCAATCGGCATTGACGGGCGAATCTTTGCCAGTCGATAAACGTGTGGGTGACCTGATTTATTCAAGCTCGGTTGCCAAGCAAGGGGAAGTGACCGGGGTTGTGACGGCAACAGGGACGCATACTTTTTTTGGTAAAACCGCTAAGCTGGTCAGCACCGCTGAGAATGTTTCCCATTTTCAAAAAGCGGTATTAACCATCGGTGACTATCTGATTTTTATGAGTCTGGCATTGGTTGCTATTCTTATTCTGGTTGGACTTAGCCGGCATTTACCCATTATGGAGCTGGTGCAGTTTGCGCTGATTTTGACCGTAGCCTCCATTCCAGTTGCCATGCCAGCAGTTTTATCAGTGACCATGGCGGTCGGCGCCATGAGTCTGGCAAAATTAAAAGCGATTGTTTCCAAGCTGGAATCCATTGAAGAACTGGCCGGTATGGATGTCTTATGCTCGGATAAAACCGGAACATTGACGCAAAATAAATTAACGCTGGGAAAACCAGCGGTTTTTAATGGAGCTGATCAAAACAGTATCGTTTTGACTGCAGCGCTGGCTTCAGTTTGGGAGGCTCCTGATGCCATTGATACGGCTATTTTGGAGAAAATAGATGATAAAAAGCAGCTGTCAGCTTTTCAACAAATTTCTTTTACTCCTTTTGATCCGGTTAGAAAGCGTACTGAAGCGACTATCACAACGGCAGATGGGCATACATTTAAAGTCAGCAAGGGCGCACCTCAGGTCGTGCTGGATTTATGTAATCCTGAACCATCATTACGTAAACAGGCAGAAGCTGTAGTTGATGAATTTGCCATGCAAGGTTATCGGGCTTTGGGTGTGGCTAAGACTGATGAAACAGGACACTGGGTATTTTTAGGGATATTACCATTGTTTGATCCGCCCAGAGAGGATGCCAAAGAAACCATTCAGGATATTATCCAGCATGGAGTGGATATTAAAATGGTCACGGGCGATAACCTTGCCATTGCCAAGCAGATATCAAAAGAGCTTGGCTTAGGTGAAAATATTCTGCTGGCTGAACAATTGATTAAAGCCAAAGATAAAAAAGATGTTATTCATGAAGTGGCCCGCTGTGCTGAAAAGGCGGATGGATTTGCTGAAGTATTTCCCGAGCATAAATACTGGCTGGTTAAAGACTTGCAGGCCAATAATCACATTGTTGGCATGACCGGCGATGGTGTCAACGATGCGCCCGCGCTAAAACAGGCTGATGTGGGTATTGCCGTATCCGGCGCCACAGATGCGGCCAGGGCAGCAGCTGATTTGGTGCTGACTGCCCCCGGTTTATCTGTTATCAGACATGCCATCGAAGAAGCCCGGCGTATTTTTGAACGTATGAATGCTTATGCCATATACAGAATCACGGAAACGATCCGTATTATGTTGTTTATGGTCTTGGCAATCCTGGTTTATAACATCTACCCTATCACCGCCATCATGATTATCCTGTTGGCATTGTTGAATGATGTACCGATTCTGACAATTTCCAAAGATAATACCCGTCTGCCCTCAAAACCGGTCAGCTGGGATATGCATAAGGTATTGAGTATTGCCACGGTATTAGGGGTGGTTGGCGTGATTGAAACCTTTTTGCTGATGATTGTGGCGGAAAATTATTATCATGTCAGTACCGAAGAATTACAGAGTATTATTTTTCTTAAACTGGCTGTTGCCGGCCATTTAACGTTATTTGTTGCTCGTAGCCGACATTGTTTTTTGTGTCCCCCATATCCAGCGCCACTGCTGTTCTTTTCTATCGTAGGGACACAGATTCTGGCCGTGTGTATTGTTGCTTTCGGATGGTTTGTAACGGCTATCCCCTGGGAATATATAGGCTTAATCTGGGCTTATTGTCTGTTTTGGGTATTGATAGAAGATGCGATGAAATTGATGGTTTATCGGCACTTGGAGCATAGAATTCCTAGACATAAGACCTTTTTA
>CAYLNS010000178.1:0-4199 GCA_964385115.1 uncultured Methylomarinum sp. | reverse complement strand
TTATAGGAATATAGCTTTGTGAGCATTTATTTTAGAAATGTAGTTTTGTAACTCTGCAAACCATAACTTTGGAGCGAAATTGTATGAAGAATTATTCAATGTTTAAAGCCAGTTTAATTTTTGGCTTTGTTGTTTTTGGTCAAGAAGCTATTGCTTTTGACCAGCATATCCGCCATGAGAAAAAACCTTATGTTGCTTCTGGAGAAGTTACCGCCAATAGTGCAGTTATATGGGGAAGGTGTAATGAAGAAAAAGAGGCTTATCTGAAAGTTTTTGTCTCAAAAAATCATAATATTCTCCAACGTCGAAGACTTGATAACAAAAGAACAATAATTGGTCCATTAGTAAGTCAGGCTACGAAAGCCAATGACTATACTGCTTCAATTAATGTAACTGACTTAAAACCCAATACTCAATACTATTATAAAGTTGCTTGCCAAATTACAGGTGACCGGCATTACTCTTTTCACCAGTCATTCGCAGAGGGTAAATTTCGGACTGCCCCAACCAATACTACCAACAAATCAATCCGCTTCTTGTGGGGAGCGGACCTGGCTGGCCAAGGGTGGGGACGCAATCCTCAACTAGAGATAACAAACATTCACGGTGATGTAGTGACTGGCGGATATGTTATTTTTGACACAATGAGAAAATTGCATCCGGATTTTGTTATCTTCCAGGGTGATAATATTTATGCTGATGGCCCGATTCCTTCTACCAAGGATATCCCTGTAGAATTGGGAGGTGGGACATGGGTTAACGAACCTGGAAAAGACTTCGTTGCCATTACTCTTGATGAATTCAGGCAAAACTGGAAATACAATCTGAAAGACAAGCATTTACGTGAATTATTGAAAAATACCTCAAGTTATTATCAGTGGGATGATCATGAAGTTCGTAATAACTGGTATCCTGGGGAAATTTTAACATCTCCTCCGTATAATGGTATTGAAGCTAATGTTCTAGCTGAACGCTCAAAACAGGCGTTTTTTGAATATACTCCAATAAATAGCCGTCGTATTTTTCGCAAGTTCCAGTATGGTAAACATGCCGAGTTGTTCTTACTAGATGAACGTTCATTTAGAGGACCAAACGATGACAATAGCAACCCAATTGGTAATGACATACTTGGGGAAGAGCAGTTGGATTGGTTAAAACGTCATCTCAAGAACTCTACAGCAACCTGGAAAATAATTTCAATCGATGATCCGCTAGGTATCATTGTCAACGATGGTGATGGGTTTGATGGTGTCGCTAATGACCAGAAAAAGGTTGTAGGTCGAGAAGTCCAATTCGCAGAAATTTTAAAATTTATCAAAGATGAAGCTATAAAAAATGTTGTTTTCCTAACATCTGATGTTCATTTCCCTGCCGTTATTTCTTATGATCCTGCAAAAGCAGAATTTAGTGACTTTACCCCGTTTTATGAATTTGTCGTCGGCCCATTACACGCGGGTGCTTTCGGTCCAGGAAAATTGGATCCGAGCTTTGGTCCGCAATATGAATTTGTAAATGGTCCTGATCTTCAGAATTTACCTCAAAACACCCCACCTCCATATCTTCAATCTTTTGGTATGGTTGAGATTGATGAAGAAGGAACATTGTCTGTAAAGTTAATTGATATTACAGGTGAATTGCTGTTTGAAAAAATACTTAATGCTGAATAATTATTGGTTCAAACCATTTTAATTCCTTGAAATTAAAACTTTGACACAAGGATGTGTCTACAACCATGCGCAATAAAGTCAGAGTCTTCGGAAAAAGCGCGTCTGTTCTTAGGTTTACCCAGTCTCTGTGAGAATCCATATCAGATATTTCAAGACAGAAATGCTCTTTATTACACAGGAATTTTTGCTTGAAATATGGGGTGAACTCAATATGAGCCCATTATTTTCCATCCCCCATTGTTTTCTATAACATAAGATTAAGCAGAAAAATCACCTCGTGTTAAAGTCATTGTAAAACCTATCCATTCGCTACAGTTCTTGTCAAAAATCTCCCTACAATCCGCAGCCCAACATGACAGCGGCATTTGACATATTCCTGTCATTTATTATCAGTAAAATCAAGATAAATGGCCTGACATAAACTGTTGCCGGCCTTTTTTGATTTACAACCCTTCATCACCCATTCACTCCTGGGTTAATCACCATGCCAGATAATAGCCCTATAATTAAGCTTAACGACGATCCCTATACAGATATTCTGCAACAATTATTAGATGATATGTCTGAGCTAAGGGAAAAGGTTGTTAACGATGCCGACCTTCGCTTGCAAAAATACAAAACCCATTTTCGCTCTGGCGTATTTACCAAAAGTGCAACCAACCTGGCGCATTATTTAGCACTCAGACATTTTGACTTGCGTCATTTACAAATTCGTCTGGCCCAAGCGGGATTATCTTCGCTTGGGCGTGCTGAGGCATCTGTTTTATCCACACTGGATTCAGTGATTTATCTTTTAAGAAGAGCCATCGATAGTCGGCATATTTCAACGGGAAAAATTCCCAGTGAGTATTGCTTCAATCGTGGCCAACAATTACTGGAACAACATACCGTTGAATTATTCGGGCAATACTACAAAGACAGTAAAGCACATATCATGGTCACCCTGGCGACAGATGCGGCTTGGGATTATAAACAAATTAAATCCCTCATCAGCAAAGGCATGACCTGTGTGCGGATTAATTGTGCCCATGACGACTCAACGATATGGCTGGCCATGATTCGGAATGTCCGGCGTGCAGAAATAGAGATGGGCCGCACCTGCAAAATTATGATGGATCTGGCAGGGCACAAGATTCGGACAGGGCCTATCGAATCAGGTCCTCCTATTCATCATATAAAAACAAAAAAAGACATATTCGGGCATGTCATTATGCCGGGATTTATCATTTTATATTCTGAAGAGGATACCTACAGCACGCTATCAAATAACAGTCTGGATTATTTTCGAGTCCCTGTATCAAACGAATTGTTTAAACGATTAAAACCCGGTGTGTATCTTGGTTTTCAGGATGCACGCGGAAAACAACGCTACCTGGTTATCGAAAAAATGCTCACCGAACAGCAGGCATGGCTGGCCAGTTGTGCTAAAGGCAGCTATCTTGTCTCGGAATGCGAACTGGATTTTTTCGATAAAATACCTGATGCAGATGAGCCGCCGATAGCGCGCTATCATTTAGGAAAATTTTCCGGGCAACCGTTAAAAATCCAAGTGTTCAAAGGTGATTTACTACTACTGACAGATCACACTGTCGCCGGCCGACCAGCTGAATATAATCAACAAGGAGAGCTGATTAAACCCGCCCAAATAGGCTGCACCCTTGGTAAGGCGTTGGACAAAGTAAAAGTAGGCCAGTCCGTGTGGATTGATGACGGGAAATTAGGGGCAGTAATCGAAAAAATTCAAACTGACGGTATCCTGTTGCGAGTGACTCAGACAGGAATCAAAGGCGTTACGATTAAAAGTGACAAGGGTATTAATTTTCCGGAAACTCAACTGGAATTGCCAGCATTAAGTCAAAAAGATTTGTTCGATCTGGATTTTGTTTGTGAACATGCAGACTTGATTGGCTTTTCTTTTGTAGAGTCATTAGCTGACATGACCTGTCTGATTAAGGAATTGGCAAAACGCAATGCCACCGACCTCCCTATCATCGCCAAAATAGAAACAAATAACGCGGTCAAGAAATTGCCTGAAATCATTTTGGGCACAATTGGCAAACACAGCCTGGGAATCATGATTGCTCGGGGCGATTTATCCGTTGAATTAGGCAGCGCCCGCTTGGCAGAAATTCAGGAAGAATTGCTCTGGCTGTGTGAAGCCGCGCATATCCCCGTAATCTGGGCAACCCAGGTTTTAGAGTCCATAGCCAAGAAAGGTACTCGATCGCGCGCAGAATTTACTGATGCGGCTATGGCCGTCAGAGCCGAGTGCGTTATGTTAAACAAAGGCCCATATATTGCCGATGCCATTGAGGCGTTAATCAATGTGATGATTCGTATGCAAGAACACCAACATAAAAAATTCCCACGCTTGCGTGCTTTACATTGGTAATCATAGTCAGTTATAGACAGGGTTTTCTCATACCGGCAATTGAGAACTTTTTTTGAATATCAGGTGTTAATGTACTTTTCGCCGGATTACTTCTTTTAATCAGTTTTTCACTGCATGTTCCTGTTTTAATTCGATATTCA
>CAYLNS010000177.1:0-4213 GCA_964385115.1 uncultured Methylomarinum sp. | reverse complement strand
GCGTAACATCAGTTAGAAATACAGTTATTGTTTTTTGCAGGGCGTAGGGGCTTGGTACGCGGTGCCCCAATAATGTTATTGAACAGTGGGTTTATTTTAAAATCCGATACAAATGGTAAATAAACGTGATTCCGGCGATGAGAATTATGCTGGGGATGACGGCCCATTTCAGGGAGGTTAACAGAAATACCAGCAGGATTATGGTGCTGATTTCCAGGGTTTTATAAAGCATGGGTGGGTTCCTGATAGTGGGAAGTTTTTGGGTCTATGTAGAATATTCCATAAAAAATAGTCAAAAGCAATTTATCTCATGATGTGTGTTTGCTTGCTACAATGAAGAACAGTCAATTCATTGTTGAGAAGAAGCTATGTTAAAAACCCGGCTGATTGAACAAATTTACAACATGCCTGATTCTCTCCAGTCGCTGGCAGAGGATTTTGTAAATGACCTGCTGGATAAATTATCGCCCGAGCAAAGCGATGTTTTATTGCAAAATCAGCAGGCGGCCTCTATTGTGCAGGTCTTTTGCTGTAGTGAATTTGTCAGAAACAGCTGTTTGCTTAATCCCGATTTACTGGTGGATTTGTTTCAGTCAGGGGATTTGTTTTCCTCGCAGCGCCGGCAGCAGTACGCTGAGGCGCTGGATGAAATGAGTATAGATTCTGAGGCGGCGTTGATGAGTGGATTGCGCCGTTTCAGAAGACGGGAAATGGTGCGTATTGCCTGGCGGGATCTGGCCGGGTGGTCTGAGCTGGATGAAACACTGCGGGATTTAACTGCGCTGGCTGAATGTTGTATTCAGAAGGCTCTGGATTATTTTTATCAGCAAGCCTGCGATAGACGGGGAACGCCGGTGTCGAAAACGGGGCGGCCACTTAATATTGTGGTTTTGGGCATGGGAAAGCTGGGGGCTTATGAGCTGAATTATTCTTCCGATATTGATTTGATTTTCGCTTTTGAGGAAGAGGGCGTATTGCCGGATAGAAAGCAGACCACTTACGGGGAGTTTTTTACCCGTATCTGCCGTTCATTAGTCAAGGCATTGGATGAACTGACTGTTGATGGTTTTGTCTTCAGAACCGATACCCGGCTGCGGCCTTTTGGGGATAGCGGGCCTTTGATTATGACGTTTGACGGGATGGAGAATTATTATCTGACTCAGGCGCGGGAGTGGGAGCGCTATGCGATGATTAAGGCACGCCAAGTGGCGGGCGACTTTGTCAGTGGGCAGAAATTGATGGCGATGCTTAAGCCGTTTGTGTATCGCCGTTATCTGGATTATGGCGCGTTTGAGGAGCTGAGGAATTTAAAAGCGCAGATTAACCGTGAGCTGATGCGCAAGGATAAGGCTGAAAATATCAAGCTGGGGCCGGGAGGTATCAGGGAAATTGAGTTTATCGGTCAGGCGTTTCAGTTAATCCGGGGCGGGCAGGAGCCTTTGCTGCAGCAGCGGGAAATCCAGAAAATTCTGCCATTATTGGCGGAGTTAAATTTAATGGGGCGACAAGAGACGGATACGTTGCTGGAAGCTTATCGTTTTTTGCGGCGTGTGGAGAATCATATTCAGGAATATCAGGATAAGCAGACGCATGATTTGCCGGCTGATCCGCTGGTGCAGAAGATACTGGCTTTTTCATTGGGGTATAAGGATTGGGAAGCCTTCAAACAGGCGCTGGATTCGGTGCGTTTGTCAGTGCATCGGATTTTTGAGGATGTGTTTTCATTATCAGACAACGAAAATGACTCATCGCAGTGTCAAAATATCTGCTCACAAGATTTGGGTGATGAAGACAGGCTGAAATTATTAGCCCAGCTTGGATTTGAGGCTCCTGAAACTGTTTTGAATGCATTGACGGGGTTTATGCAGTCGTCTTCAGTTAAGCGTTTGTCGGCTAAATCCCTTGATGTGGTGGAAAAGTTGCTTCCCAAGGTCGTTGAGGCCGTCGCCGGGGTGGATAATCCTGATGAAACTCTGACCAGGCTGTTAAAATTGTTTGAGGTGATTGCCGGTCGGAATGTGTATTTTTCTCTGCTGGCAGAAAATCCGGAGGCGTTGTCTCAATTGGTGCGTCTGTCGTCGGCCAGTCAGTGGATTTGTGATTATCTGGCTCAGTATCCGGTTTTGCTGGATGAGTTGCTGGATCCACGTTCGTTGTATGAGCCGTTGAGTAAAAAGGATTTGGCGCAGCAGTTGGCTGAGCAATTATCACGTTTTGATGAACTGGATGAAGAGCAGCTGATGATTCAGTTGCGTGAATTCAAGCATTTGAATGTGTTGCGGGTGGCGGCAGCGGATATTATGAATGTGATTCCGGTGATGGTGGTCAGTGATTATCTGACCTGGATTGCCGAGGTTATTTTAACCGCTGTTGTCGATAAAGCCTGGTTGTTGATGGTAAATAAACATGGTTTACCGTCCTGTGCGGAAAAAAACGGTGACGGTTTTGCTGTTGTGGGCATGGGTAAGTTAGGCGGGATAGAGCTGGGGTATGGCTCTGATCTGGATATGGTGTTTTTATATGACTGTGCGGATGTCGTGGCTATGACTCGGGGGGGAAAGCCAGTCAGTAATATGCAGTTTTATATGCGCCTGGGACAAAAAATCAGACATATTCTGGATACCCGGATGTTGTCCGGGGTGTTATATGAGGTGGATTTACGGCTCAGGCCGAATGGAGATTCGGGGCTGTTGGTCAGTCATATTCAGCATTATGAAACGTATTTGCAGGAAGATGCCTGGACCTGGGAGCATCAGGCTTTGATACGTGGTCGCTTTGTTTGTGGGGACCCGGTTTTGGGCGAACAGTTCAGCCAGATTCGGGAAAAGGTGCTGGCATTGCCGCGGGATATTGACACGCTCAAGCAGGATGTCAGGGAAATGCGGGAGAAGATGCATGCAAACCTGGCACCGAAAGATTCTGAGGTTTTTCATTTAAAACATAGCAAAGGCGGTATTTTAGATATTGAGTTTATAGTACAATTCGGTGTATTGGCCAATGCTTGTGGAAATCGGGCATTACTCAGCTGGACTGATAATATCCGGCTGCTGGATGGTCTGGCGGAATGTGGATTTTTACAGACTGAAGAAGCGGAGTTGTTGAAACAGGCTTATTGCCAATATAGGGATTATGGGCACCGGCTGGTTTTGCAAGGCCGTTCGTTACAAATCAGCAATGATGAATTTATAGAGCTGCGGGGCCAGGTTATCAGGCTGTGGCTGAAAATCATGGAATAAAGGGTTCAGATGGGCTTTGCAGCCTGTCCGGATGGTAAATTAAGCTTAGAAATATAAGATATGACTATGACGATGGATGATAGAGACGGCCTGATCTGGCTGGACGGTGAATGGGTGGAATGGCGCGAGGCCAAAGTCCATGTGTTAACGCATACCCTGCATTATGGGGCGGGCGTGTTTGAAGGGTTAAGAGCCTATCATGCTGAAAAGGGGACGGCTATCTTCAAGCTGGCGGAACATACCGACCGGCTGTATCGTTCGGCGCATATTCTGAATATGGCCATTCCTTTCGGCAAGGATGAAATCAATCAGGCGCATTGCGATGCGGTGGCCAAAAATAATCTGGACAGCGCCTATATCCGCAGCATGTGTTTTTATGGCTCGGAAGGCATGGGATTAAGAGCCGATAACCTGAAAGTTCATGTGATGATTGCCGCCTGGGAGTGGGGTGCTTATCTGGGTGATGAGAGCATGGAAAAAGGCATTCGAATCCGCACCTCGTCCTATACCCGTAACCATGTCAACAGCACCATGTGCAAGGCCAAGGCAAACGGCAATTACATCAATTCCATTCTGGCCTTACAGGAAGCGATTTCTGCCGGTTATGACGAGGCTTTATTGCTGGATCATGAAGGCTTTGTTGCCGAAGGCAGTGGCGAAAATCTGTTTATTGTCCGTAATGGTAAGTTATATACACCGGAAACCACCTCGGCGCTGGAAGGCATTACCCGCGATACCGTCATTACGATTGCGCGGGAACAGGGGCTGGAAGTGGTGGAAAAACGCATCTCCCGCGATGAAGTGTATGTCGCCGATGAAGCCTTTTTTACCGGTTCTGCCGCTGAAGTCACCCCGATTCGTGAATATGATGACCGGGTGATTGGAAATGGCGCTCGGGGACCTGTGACTGAAAAGCTGCAAACCCTGTATTTTGATTATGTGCATGGTCGTCGGGATGATCATCAGGAATGGTTGAG
>CAYLNS010000176.1:0-4254 GCA_964385115.1 uncultured Methylomarinum sp. | reverse complement strand
ATTCTGAAGCCAGAGACAAACAACGTGACAAGATAAACCAGAGCCGCCAGAGCAATCCACAAGGCCAATTGCAGGATACGCTCGGTTACCGGCCAGTCCAGCCATAATCGAGCATCCACGAAGCGGTTTAAAAACACTGCCATCACTTCATTTGCCAGAATAATACGCAGAATATAGACGCGCCATTGAGCCCCCGGCCGGTAAACTTTTTCCTTTAACAGCCTACCTAACAACAATGACGCATTAAAAAACGCACCCAGAGACGTGGCCAGCGCCAGACCTGCATGCGCCAATGGAAAAAACAGCGCCAGATTCAACACCATATTGGCAATCATGGCATAAATACCGAAACGTACCGGTGTTTTGGTATCTTTTCTTGAAGTAAAACCCGGTACCAGGACCTTGACCAGAATAAATCCCAGCAGACCGACAGAATAGGCCATTAAACTCCTGCCAGCCATCATCACATCGTCTGCACCAAACTCATCATATTGAAACAGCGTGCTCAACATCGGCTCCGCCAGCATAAATAAGCCGACTGAGGCCGGCACGCCAATCAGCAGAACCAGCTTAAGCCCCCAGTCCAGCGATCGGGAAAAAGACTGATGATCCTCGGCAGCATGATTTTTTGAAAGGCTGGGCAAAATAACCGTCGCCAGGGCAATTCCAAACACTCCCAGCGGAAACTCAACCAGTCTGTCCGAATAATAAAGCCAGGAAATACTCCCTGTCGGCAAAAATGAGGCAATCAAAGTATCAAGCAGCAAATTAATCTGGGTGATGGATACGCCAAAAATAGCCGGCAGCATCAACTTCATGATTTTACGCACACCCTTATCGGAAAACCCCCAGCGTAAGCGGGGGATTAACCCCAAACGCCATAAAGCCGGAAACTGAAAAATCAGTTGCACAAGGCCCGCGGCAAAAACACCCCAGGCCAGGGCCGTTACCGGTTCCGGCATCAACGGAGACAACCAGATGGCTGCGGCAATCATGCAGATATTTAGAAAAACGGGAGTAAAGGCGGGCACGGCAAATTTGCCATGTGAATTTAAAATGCCGCCGGCAAATGCCACGGAAGAGATAAAAAACAAATATGGAAAAGTAATTCTGAGCATTTGCACGGCCAGTTCATACTGCCCTCCTTCCCAGATAAATCCTGGCGCAAACAATGTGATAATAATCGGCGCCGCAATCACCCCGACGATTGAAACCAACATTAACACCAGCGCCAATGTTCCGGCTGTCCGGTCGATAAATTCTTTCAATGCCTGGCGACTGCCCTGTTGTTTGTAATCCGACAATACCGGTACAAAGGCCTGGGCAAATGCGCCTTCGGCAAACAGCCGCCGCAAAAAATTGGGAATTTTAAAAGCAACAAAAAAAGCATCCGTCCCTGAGTCTACGCCAAAAATCCGGGCAAATATCATATCCCGCAAAAAACCCAGAATTCTTGATATCATGGTCATACTGCTGACTACCGCAGTCGATTTAAACAGTTTCCTGCTCAACACTCACTCCTTTTATGTAATTTTTATTGACAATAATATCATTTAAAAAGATAATATGCGGTTCTTAATTAACGCAGATCAATATTGATACAACATGGCAAATTCACCACAAGCAAAAAAGAGAGCACGTCAGTCAGAAAAACGCCGTGTTCATAATGCCGGACAACGCAGTCGCATGCGTACATTTATCAAAAAGGTTATCGCAGCTGTAGAATCTGGTGACAAAGAGCAGGCACAAAATGCATTTAAAGCAGCTGTCCCGGTTATTGATTCAGCTGTTAACAAAGGCCTGATTCATAAAAACAACGCTGCCCGCAAAAAGAGCCGTTTAAATGCACGGGTTCGTTCTTTAGGCTAAAACCTTCACGCTCGGCAAGCAAAAAAGCCACTTTTAAGTGGCTTTTTTATTGCAATAAATTATCTGTAGAAAATCTAAAGCTCTTGGACCGTCCCGTCTTTGACCAGCAACACCCGGTCAGCCAGCCCCAAAAAGACGCCATGCTCGACAACACCGGGCAAAGCATTTAACTGCTGATTAATCTCATCCGCACTACTGCCATCAGCAAAAGTCACATCCAGAATCAAACTGCCATGAGAGCTTATCGCCAGGCCGTTACCCTGTTTATTTGAACGCAATTGCACCTTCGCACCTGCCAGCTCAAGCTGTTGTCTGACCATTTGCCAGGCAAATGGAACCACCTCGACCGGTATAGCAAAACGCTCTCCAATCCGGGTAACCAGCTTGCTTTGGTCCACCAGTACAATAAACTGCTGACACGCTTTCGCCAGAATTTTTTCCCTGACCAGATCGGCACCCTGCCCTTTTAACAATACATTCCCCGGAGCAACCTCGTCAGCCCCGTCCACATACCAGTCCAGCCTGGATAAATGCTCCATAGCAACCATGGGCAGCCCTGATTCCTGAGCTTTTATAGTACTGACCACCGAACTGGATACCGTTTTTATATCCAGACCCTGCTGATATCTTTGCGCCAGAGCTTCGATAAAACAATCCGCTGTCGACCCGGTGCCCAATCCAATAACCATGCCCTCTGTCACCTGGTCTGCGACATACTCGGCAACTTTCATTTTGTCATTCATGCTATTCCCCTGTTGATAATGATTCAGGAACTACACGATAACATGGAACAGCCGGGTTTATGTCTGGCCCAATCCGGTCGTTTCTCAGCATAACGCTGTTTTTCCGGTTGTTCATCATAGGGATGCCTCATCACATCCAGCAATTCATCCACCTGACTAAAATCGCCCTGCTCTGCCTTATCAATAGCCAGTTGAGCCAGATAATTACGCAGCACATATTTAGGATTCACCGCATCCATCCGTTGTTTTTTATCCCGCTGACTCACACCTTCCTGCTGCAGGCGATGTATATAGGTTCTCAACCAGGCAGCCAGGCGTTGCTTATACTCCGGAGTTATTTTATCTGCCTGATACCAGGCTTCTGCAACCGGCGTTAATAATATCGCATCATCCAGTTGCGACAAATCCTGCCCAACATCCAATAGCGCCAGATTCCGATAAAAAATCGTCATATCCGTTTCCACTTCCGCCAACAATGCCAGTAATTCGGTACATAAAGCTTCATCCTGCCGCTCATCAAATGCCTTAAACCCCAGCTTGGCCGCCATCATTTTCTGCCAGCCCTGCTGAAATGCCCTGTTATAGAGCTTTAAAATTTCCTGTAACGGCTCGGCTTCGCCAATCAACGGAAAAACCGCATTGGCCAGTTGCACCAGGTTCCATAAGGCGATAGCGGGCTGCTGTCCAAAGCTATATCGCCGCATTTCGGCATCCGTGGTATTCGGCGTCCAGTCCGGGTCGTAATCTTCCAGCCAGCCATAGGGACCATAATCAATGGTCAGCCCCAGAATGGACATATTATCCGTATTCATCACGCCATGGACAAAACCGACTCGCTGCCAATGTACAATCATTTCTGCCGTCCTCAGGCAGACCTCCTCAAACCATTTTAAATAGACAGACTTATCCGGCTCACTCCTGCCGGCCAGCAAATGAGGGAAATCACGGCGCAAGGTAAAATCGAGAAACTGCTTTAATAAATCAGTCTCATTGCGTGCAGAATAAATTTGAAAATTACCAAAGCGGATAAAAGACGGGGACACTCTGCAGACAATCGCACCCGGCTCCGGCCTCGCATTGCCATTGTAAAACATATCCCTGACAACCTGGTCGCCTGTCAACACCAGGCTAAGCGCTCGGGTTGTGGGAATACCCAGGTGATGCATAGCCTCGCTGCACAGAAACTCACGAACCGATGAGCGCAATACTGCCCAACCATCACCAGAGCGGGAATAAGGCGTGGGGCCAGAACCTTTTAACTGCAACACCCAGCGTTTGTTAGCAGCCGTTACCACCTCACCCAGATTAATGGCCCGACCATCACCCAACTGACCCGCCCATTGACCAAACTGATGTCCGCCGTAACACATGCTGTAAGGCTCCATTCCATCCAGCAGTTGATTACCGGCAAAAACCTGGACAAACCTGTCTGAAAGACAATCCTCTTCCGTCAATCCCAATTCTTCCGCCATTTCCCTGGAAAAACTGACTAACCGGGGATTGGATACTTTTGTCGGTAAGACGCTGGAATAACAAGCCCCCTGAACCTGACGGCGATAATTATCCGTTTCAACATCGGCAGGCAACTCCCGCACATAGCGATTATCGAATACCAGATTATCCAGCCCGGCCCCTTCTAATA
>CAYLNS010000175.1:1825-4280 GCA_964385115.1 uncultured Methylomarinum sp. | reverse complement strand
TTTGCCAGAATTGGATGCGTTACGGTGTGCCCGCCGATTTCCATACCAGCCTGATGCAGTTTGATTAACTGCTCATCAGTCAGCATTAAATCTGCAGGCATGGAATCTACCTGACTGGCTATGCTGTTGGCTATCGCTTGTCGTTTATCACCATCCATATGTTTAATCTTGTTAAGTATTTGATGAGCTGTCGCAACCTTCTGTTCTGGAGTGCTGACATCAAACAGTGCCAATCCATCGGCAGTTAAATCCAGTGTTGCTGTCTTTAAGCGCCGAATGGCTTCGATGACCTGGTCATTCCACATAATACCGCCATTTAAATAGCCTGTAGCTATAAAAAAAGTGGCTGGCAGATTATTTTTTTGCAGTATAGGCAGAGCATTTAAATAATTATCCGCATAGCCATCATCAAAGGTGATGCTGACCGCTCGTGAAGGCAATTGGTCGTTTTTCAGTTTTTCAATCGCTTCTGATAAGGGTAGTACATTAAAATAATTTGCCAACAAATCCATTTGCCAGCTAAATGCTTGTTTATCTACTTCACCCGGCCGCATAAAATCCGGTTCATCCAAAACTCGGTGATAAATCAGAATAAATAATTTTTTTCTTCGGCCCAGACCAGAAGCCAGCGTCGCGAGGTGTTTTAATCCATAAAGGATGATTTTTTGCGTTGTTGTCATATTAGTAATTGGCTCTGTCGTTTAAATCAAGCCCGAAACTTTTAACAATACTCCAATGATTAAGCTGGTCTGCAATAGCCCGACACTTACAACCCATCGCACTAATTCCGACTTGGTTTCGGCAACTTTCAACTCAACCTGGTGGATTCGATAGTCGACTTCCTTGATTTGTTTTTGCAAACGACTTTCAAGTTCTTTCATTTCAGTCATCAAACGTATTTCCAGATCCTTCATTTCGGTCTGTAAACGCCCTTCAAGCTCTTTCATTTCAGCCTGCAAACGCCCTTCAAGCTCCTTTATTTCAGCTCGCAAACGTCCTTCCGCCTCAACAATCTCTTTTTGCAATCGTAATTCGCTTTCCCGGACATCAGAATGCGTTGCGACATTTTTCAGATTGGGATAACGGTCTTCCAGCTGTTCAAATGCGGTCGCAATAATTTTCGCGCGAGCGTCCTCGTCCGGTGCATCCCGTAATTGTTGATAGAGTTGCAATGCTACGCTCATTGGCTAAACCTTGTCTTTCTGTGCATATTTCTTCACTGCTTTTTTCCTTGAAACCACAACTCCAACATCATCAATATCCAAATCAATTCCCCATAATAAGCGGCATGGATACTTTGGTGCATTTCGATGGCATGCTCAAGAAATTCACTTTTAAAATAATGGCGTTTTTTCAAACTGTTGATACTATCGTACGCCAATTCTTTTAACGGTTGATAATCTTTCAGCCAAATTCCAAAAGGCAGGCCAAAACCATGTTTTGATTTGTTGATTATCTGCTCAGGTAGAAAATCTTTGAATGCTTGTTTATAAAACCAGCGTAATTGTTGGCCTTTCAGCTTTAAATCGGACGGAATATGCGTTGATAAATCAATGATTTCCTGATCCAATAGTGGGTATCTGACATCTACCCCCGCCATTTCACACATCCGGTTGACTTTAACCAAATCATTGTCATGCAGGGTAGTTTTCCAGTCCATTGTCAGCATCCTGTTCAGTGTACTGGCATTTTCAGGACGCTGATAACTGCTTCGTAACAGATTTAACGGTTCTTCAGTCTGCACTGATTGCAAAAAATCCGCCTGAAAAATATCCTTAACATCATGCCGGTGTAAAAAGTTATAATCCTGCAGACGATCCGGCATGGGTTCTTTAGCTTGTTCAATATAGCGTTTAGCTTTAAACAGCAATTTATTCTGTGCTAATGCGGAAGGCAATCCATTAAGAATGCTTTCTAAAGCAGTCGCTAGCGGTTTAGGAACTTTATGATAATAGTCGAATAGTAACTGTTTGGCATAACGCTCGTTACCGGCAAACAGTTCATCTCCACCATCACCGGCTAATAAAACGTCAATACCCTGCTCTTTTGCCATTTTTGCACAGTAATAGGCCGCCAGTGCAGACGAATTACCAAAAGGCTCATCATAATAAGCTGCAATTTCCGGTATCGCTTTAACGGTGTCTTCAGGTGTTAAATAAAACTCGTGTGGCTGTAAATCAAAATGTTTGACGGCAATTCTTGCATACTCAATTTCATCATATCCTTCGACCGGAAAGCCCATTGTAAAACTTTGAGCCTGCTTCGGATAAACCTTGGATAAAGCCCCGGCCACACTGGAACTGTCCAAGCCGCCGCTTAAAAAGGCACCGGTTTTTTCAGGCTCTTTTGACAATGTTTTAACAGCTTCAATTAACTTTTCCTGTAATTGTTTTCCTGCTTCAGCAAGACTGCCATGCAACTGTTCAGTAAATTCTGGCTGCCAGTAATAGTGCAG
>CAYLNS010000175.1:0-1725 GCA_964385115.1 uncultured Methylomarinum sp. | reverse complement strand
TCGGTAACCAATATAAGCGTTTGTTGCTCCGGGTTAATCAACACAAATGAATATCGCCCGGAAAATTGTTCTACACACCCCGAGCCTTTCTGCTTAAAGATTTGTAGATAGTCTTTTGCTTTATCAGCAATGGATTCCGGACCAGTATTAATCAGTAAACAGCCGTGTTCCTTGAAGATTTCACCTTTTTTTCCAGCAAGGCTGGCCGTACCGGTATATTCAACTGAACTCTGTTTTTTCAAAAATTCAGGGAGCTGTTTGATGATTTGAGTCATCAACAACTCAGCACCCTGGTTTCTTATGCTTGTGTTAATCCAACCGGCTAATAATGTCATGTTTTCCTATCACTTTTCTTAATCAAGCTGTCAAGGTGTCTGTTATACGGCAGTCTATCTTTATAAAGTCTGAACAAAATCAGTCTGTCTTTACATGACTGACTACATATCTGAATTTTCCTGACTTTTCTTTTTCAATTTTCGGAACATATTGAATATCTATTTCAACTGTTTGCCCCAATCTGTTTTTAAAGCTGTCAATGATGACTTTTTCATTCTCTTTTGAATACTGGTTATTTGTAAGCAGCTTAATTTCTGTTTTATCTTTTGTATGCTGAATAATTTTAAACTCTTCAAGCCCTTCAATATCCCGCAATACATAAATTAATGCGAGTCCATGCAGCACGGTTCCATCCTGGGCGATAATAAAATCACTGGTACGTCCTTGAATTTCTTTTAAAATTGGAAGCCCCCGCCCACAGGCACAGTTTTCAGTCCCTAAAACCCCGACATCACCGGTACGATAGCGTATAAACGGAAAATCACGGGTTGCCAGGTGGGTCACCACAATTTCACCAGACTCTCCTTTGGGTAAAACCAGGCCTTTTGAATCAACAATTTCCACAATAATGTCTTCAGCGGTAATATGCATATTCCCTTCTGGACACTCGTGGGCAATAAACCCTGCATCCCGGCCTCCATAGCCATTAGCCACCGGACAGGCAAACACTCTTTCAATCATCTGTCGCTGATGGTCATACAGTTTTTCTGAGGTGACAAAAGCTACTTTAATTCCCAGATTATCTAATTTCTCGCCTGTTTTTTCTGCCTGCCTTGCGATATGGGCCAATGCAGAAGGATAACCAAAGAGCATTTTTGGCTTGATTCTCTGTATCTCATCGATAAAGCCCGCGACCTTTTCGGTCGACATCTCAAATGCAGGCAATAAATATGTTCGTAACAGTTTATCGCGAACCATACGCAGTTTGTCCTGCGCACCTAATTCAATCGGTGACCCCCAAACAACTATTTCCGGATCGCCAATATCTACCCCCCACCAGCGTGTCGCCCGCCATTTTGCCGCAACATCATGACTGACCCGTTTTTTGCCTATATAAAAGATTAATGGCTCTCCGCTTGAACCACCTGTATTGAAACGGGACAAACCAACTGCATCATCCGCTTTCAGAGCATCAGTATTTTCCCTGATGACTGTCTTGGTTGTTAAAGGTAATTGCTCCAAGTCTTGTAGCGATTCAATATTTTGCGGTTCAAAACCTAACTTATCAAATAACTGCTGATAATACGGGACATGTATTTTGATATCCTGTAAAAAATGTTTTAATTCCTTTAGCTGCATTTCTTCCAAAGCATCAGCAGACAACCATTGAGACTGCTCCATGTCTTTTTTAACCTTAACGGTGGAATGTTTTTTTAATTTCTCATGTAG
>CAYLNS010000174.1:0-4322 GCA_964385115.1 uncultured Methylomarinum sp. | reverse complement strand
TATTTCCGCAGGGGTTAACTATTCACCTGTTGGCTGGTTGAAATTCCGTCCTGAAGTCCGTTATGACTGGGCCGATACCAACGGCGCAGGTAAGGCCTTTGGCGGTAACAAAAACGACCAGGTTCAGGTTGCAATGGATATGATTGTAACGTTCTAAAGTTTTTAGTTGGTGTTTGACTAGCTAATATTGATGATGTTCACAAAACCCCGGGTCAAATTTTTATAAATTGACCCGGGGTTTTGTTTTTTATGGCGTATCTTTTTATTTGATGGTAAGGTTATATGCGCTTATTTCTGGCTTTTTACAATAATAAACTACTTTAAGGAGAACTTGACTCATGTCAGCTGACAATGTTTTAAAAATGATTCAGGAAAATGACATTAAATTTGTTGATTTCCGCTTTTGTGATACTCGTGGCAAAGAACAGCATGTGACTTTTCCCGCGCATACTATCGATGAAGATACATTTGAAGAAGGAAATATGTTTGATGGGTCATCCGTTGCCGGATGGAAAGGTATTAATGAATCTGACATGATTCTGATGCCCGACCCTTCAACTGCTGTTATTGATCCTTTTTTCGATGATAACACCTTGATTCTGCGCTGCGATATTATCGAACCTAAAGATATGCAGGGCTACGAGCGTGATCCCCGCTCTATTGCCAAACGTGCCGAAGCCTATATGAAGTCTACCGGTATTGCCGATACTGCATTTTTTGGCCCGGAAAATGAATTTTTCGTTTTTGATGATGTGCGTTGGCACAATTCCATGGGTAGCTGTGGTTATAGTGTTGACTCTGAAGAGTCTCACTGGAACTCTGAAAAAATTTATGAAGACGGAAACATTGGTCATCGCCCAGGTGTTAAAGGTGGATACTTTCCCGTGCCTCCAGTCGATTCATTACAGGATATGAGATCGGCCATGTGTCTGGTTCTTGAAGAAATGGGACAGACCACAGAAGTCCATCATCATGAAGTGGCTACTGCGGGACAGTGTGAAATCGGTTCAAAATTCAATACGCTGGTTAAAAAAGCCGATGAAGTATTGGAATTAAAATACGTTGTGCAAAATATCGCCCATGCTTATGGAAAAACAGCGACTTTTATGCCTAAGCCTTTAGTGGGCGACAACGGTAACGGCATGCACGTTCACCAGTCATTATCAAAAGATGGGGTTAACCTGTTTGCGGGTGATTTGTATGGTGGTTTATCGGAAACAGCACTGTATTATATTGGTGGTATTATTAAACATGCCAAAGCACTGAATGCTTTTGCCAATGCCTCAACCAACAGCTACAAGCGTTTGGTTCCAGGTTTTGAAGCACCCGTTATGCTGGCTTATTCAGCCCGTAACCGTTCTGCATCCATTCGTATTCCTTTTGTTAACAATCCAAAAGGTCGTCGTATTGAGTTGCGTTTTGGTGATTCAACCGCTAATCCTTACTTATGCTTCTCAGCTATGTTAATGGCCGGCCTTGATGGTATTCAAAACAAAATTCATCCAGGGGATGCCATGGATAAGGATTTGTATGATTTGCCACCAGAAGAAGAAAAAGCCATCCCACAGGTTGCTTTCTCTTTTGATGAAGCATTAAAAGCATTGGATGAAGACCGTGAATTTTTGACTCGCGGCGGTGTTTTTTCTGATGATGCTATTGATGGTTATCTTGAGCTTAAAAATGAAGAAGTACAGCAATTACGGATGAGCACTCATCCAGTTGAATTTGATATGTATTACAGTTTGTAAGCACAAATCAATATTGCTGTTACAGCGAAAACGCCCCTTTTGGGGCGTTTTTTGTTTATAGCATAATCCCACTGAAATCATGGATTCAACTATAAATATGGCATAATCTGTCATTAAACATTTTTATAGCGCCACTCACTTATGCTTGAAAATAAAATTCTGGAATATTTAAATGAAGCGATTTTGTTGTTTGACAAGGACTTGGTGCTGACTTATATCAACCCTGCCGGTGAAATGCTGTTTGCGGATAGCGCCAAACATTTGGCCGGGCAACATGCCAAAGCATTATTTAAAACCTGCAATTCCAGTTTGCTGGATAACCTGCTTCAATGCCGGGATATGCATGAAGCCTTGATTAACCGGGAGTTACCGTTAAATACGGGGGGGCAAAACAATATTGTTAATTTTAGTTCCACTCCGGTGATTGAGGATAACCAATTGGTCGCCATTCTGGTGGAATTACAGCAATTTGACCGGCATTTACGCATAACCCGGGAAGAGCAGCTTTTAGCCCAGCAAAATACTTCCAGAATGCTGGCCCGGGGACTGGCGCATGAGATTAAAAACCCCTTGGGCGGTTTAAGAGGGGCGGCGCAATTATTGGAGCTGGAATTAAATGATTCTGAGCTTAAAGAATATACTCAGATTATTATTGCCGAGTCTGACAGGTTGCAGGATTTGATGGACAAAATGCTGGGTCCCAACCGGCCGGCACAGAAAAGCCTGATTAATATCCATGAGCCTCTGGAACGTATTAAGCAATTGATTATGGCTGAATGTAGCGACAAAATTCAGTTAAAGGCGGATTATGACCCCAGTATTCCTGATTTTATGGCCGATACCAATCAATTGATTCAGGCGTTTTTGAATATTGCCAGAAATGCGGTTCAGGCACTGCAGGAAGGAGGGGAAATTTTACTGAGAACCCGTATTCAGCGGCATGTCACCATTGGCAGGAATCGTTATAAACTCTGTGTCAAGGTCGACATTATCGATAATGGCCCGGGAATAGGCCCCGAACTACTCAATCAGATTTTTTATCCGATGATTACCGGGCGTGCAGATGGTACTGGTTTAGGCTTGTCGATTGCTCAATCCTTGATTAACCAGCACAATGGCCTGATAGAATGTGAAAGCAGGCCGGGATGTACCGAATTTTCAATTTTTTTACCTTTAATCACAGATGATGAATGATACGGATACTGTCTGGATCGTCGATGACGATAAGTCCATTCGCTGGGTTTTGGAAAAAGCTTTGCAAAAAGCTGGAATGGATACACGAAGTTTTAGTCGTGCTGATGAGCTAAGCAATGCGTTAAAACTTAAGGTGCCGGATGTATTGATTACCGATATTCGCATGCCGGGTATGGATGGACTGGAATTGTCTAAAAATGTTCAGGCACGTTATCCGGAATTGCCGGTGATTGTGATGACGGCTCATTCTGATTTGGACAGTGCGGTTTCTGCATTTCACCATGGCGCTTTTGAATATTTGCCCAAACCGTTTGATATTAATCATGTAATTGATATTGTTAAAAGAGCCTGCATGCACCGGAAACAGTTTTCGGCTCGGGATGTTGAGACGGAAATCATAGAACAAACACCGGAAATTATTGGTGAATCTCCCGCCATGCAAGAGGTTTTTCGGGCTATTGGCAGGCTGGCGAGGTCGCATGTCACCGTGTTGATTAATGGTGAGTCCGGGACAGGCAAGGAACTGGTTGCCAAAGCATTACATCGCCACAGTCCCCGGGCTAATCGTCCATTTATTGCCTTGAATATGGCGGCTATTCCAAAAGATTTGATGGAGTCGGAGCTGTTTGGACATGAAAAAGGCTCATTTACCGGCGCCCATAGTCGTCGGGTTGGGCGTTTTGAGCAGGCCAATCATGGCACACTTTTTCTGGATGAGATAGGCGATATGCCGGCGGAATTGCAAACCCGGTTGCTCAGAGTGCTGGCAGATAATGAATTTTATCCGGTAGGCGCCCATTCGCCGATAAAAGTGGATGTCAGAATTATCGCTGCAACTCATCAGAATATCGAGAAACTGGTGGCGGAAGGGCGTTTCAGAGAAGACCTTTTCCATCGGCTGAATGTGATTCGTATTTATATCCCGCCGCTGCGTGAGCGAGATCAGGATATTGCACTGTTAATGCGCTATTTTTTGCAGAAAAGTGCTCAGGAACTGGAAACAGAAACCAAAATACTGGAACCTGAAACCGAGGCGTTTTTATGCTCGCTGGACTGGCCGGGTAATGTCAGGCAGCTTGAAAATATATGCAGGTGGTTGACGGTGATGGCCGCCGGCAGGCAGATACATCTGGAAGATTTGCCGCCGGAATTATTAAATCCGTCACCGGACTCTGAAAAGCAGGTGGATTTGCCGGTTGACTGGCAATCAGGCTTTGAGCAATGGGTTGCCCGGCAGTTGCTGAATGGTCATGCGGAAGTGGCCAAGCAAGCCATTCCCATTGTTGAATCTATTTTGATTCGCACCGCGCTAAAACAAACCCAGGGGAAAAAGCATGAGGCAGCCAAGTTACTGGGGTATGGGCGCAACACATTGACGCG
>CAYLNS010000173.1:0-4394 GCA_964385115.1 uncultured Methylomarinum sp. | reverse complement strand
AGAGCATTTGTCCTATACTTTCAAATAATTATCAAATTTTTCAGAAGGACATCCACTCCATGGAAAAACGAGCACACCCTCGAATCAAACCGGCCGGACTGAATGCCCAAATGGTTATCATGTCACCAAAGTCCGACATTCCGTTTCAAATAACTGGAAAGGTCATGGATATCAGCTATAGCGGCATCCGAATCAAATTGAACAGAGCCTTTGAATCAACTTTTGAACACTGCTCCATCACGATTTCATTAACGCTTCCATTATCCGGCATCCCGATTAAAATTTCCGGCATAATCAGGCATTTCAGCCAGAATAATGAATGTGGCCTGGAATTTACGGGCCCAAAAGCAGACCAACTGATAGACCCGTTAATCTTTGAGTGTATCAAACGCTCACATTAACAATATTAGGATGGCAATGACCTTGCCCGTAAAAAGGCCTGCTCTGAAATCGCATCCCATTTCATCACCTGCTGTTTAAAGGCCGAAACCGATTCATAAATTTTTCTGGACTTGTCATCCTTCTGGGCCAGCTCCTGCACGACCTGTTCGGACAGTTTTTTCAATGCTTTCAACACATCATCCGGTAAAGGCAATACCTTAACTTTATGTTTATTAATCAAAGTGTCCAGCGCCTGATTATTTCGAGCGGTATATTCGGAAATCATATCCATATTCGCCGCCTTACAAGCCGTCAGCACAATTTGCTGCAAATCTTTCGGCAGGGCATTAAAGGCTTTTTCATTAATCAGTGCTTCCATGGTTGAACCGGGCTCATGCCAGCCTGGGTAATAATAGTATTTGGCAACCTTATAAAAGCCAAAAGCCAGGTCATTGTATGGCCCCACCCATTCAGTCGCGTCCAGCGCACCTGACTGCAGGGAAGTAAACAACTCTCCGCCCGGCATATTCACAGTCGTCCCACCGGCGCGACGTAATACTTCACCGCCCAGCCCCGGAATTCGCATCTTTAATCCTTTCAAATCATCAACGGTTTTGATTTCCTTGTTAAACCAGCCGGCCATTTGTACGCCGGTATTGCCGGTTGCGGCCGGGATAATACCAAATGGCTGATACAGCTCGCGCCATAATTCCATGCCACCGCCATAATATAACCAGGCATTCATTTCCTGAGCGGTTAAGCCGAATGGTACGGCTGAAAAAAACTGCGTGGCTTCAGACTTGCCCTTCCAGTAATAGGCGCCGGCATGTCCCATTTCAGCGGTTCCGCTGGATACCGTATCAAACACTTCAAAAGCTGGCACCAATTCACGGGCACCATAAACCTTGACCTTTATTCGCCCACCGCTCATTTCAGTAATCATTTTGGCCAGTAAATTGGCATTGGTGCCCAGACCCGGAAAATTTTTGGGCCATGCCGTCACCATTTTCCAATTAAATTCTGCTTTTGCCGTGGCAACAGTCGGTAGCGACAAGGCCGCGCCGGTCAGCAGGGTGCCACCTGCTGTATAAATAAAATTACGTCTTTTCATGCTTCCTCTCGTCATATTACTGAAATAATTGTCATGCTATGCTGGTTAATATTTTTTGTAACTGCTCAGCGTCATTAAAAAAGATAAATATATTTTACTATCAGCTGCTTACGGAAGAGGTGTATGTGACAGGGATCTCACATTCAGGCCTGCTCGGATGTATACGGCGTCTTCTGGAGTAAGTCACTGATAATATAAATACCTGAATACGCTGAATTGTTGCGCAAATTGATTGTTTACCGCTAATGCGGTCATTAATAGACGACACAATCATAAATTTGCTATAATGTAAATATTTTTCGAATGCCTTAAGCGGCATTCCTTTCATTTTTTTCAACCTCACTCCGGAGAAGATTATATGGCAATTAAAGTTGCAATCAATGGTTATGGCAGAATTGGACGTAATGTCGTCCGTGCACTTTACGAATCAGGACGCAATGACGAAATTCAAATCGTAGCTATCAACGACTTGGGCGATGCAGAAACCAATGCACATTTAACTCAATATGATACGGCTCACGGTAAATTCCCGGGTGAAGTAACTGTTGACGGTGGTGATCTGATTATCAATGGCGACAGAATCAAGGTTTTGGCTGAAAGAGACCCATCCAAACTTCCTTGGGGCGACCTGGGTGTTGACGTTGTTCATGAATGTACCGGTTTTTTTGCCAGCAAAGCAAAAGCTTCCGCTCATTTGGATGCAGGCGCCAAAAAAGTTATTATCTCGGCTCCCGGCGGCAGTGATGTTGATGCCACCATCGTTTATGGTGTCAATCACGAAACATTGAAATCTTCAGACACTATCATTTCCAATGCATCTTGCACCACAAACTGCCTGGCGCCTTTGGTACAGCCTTTAAAAGACACCATTGGTATTGAGCAAGGGTTGATGACAACCATTCACTCTTACACTAATGATCAGGTTCTGACCGATGTGTTCCATTCTGACCTGCGTCGCGCACGTTCAGCCACTCAATCAATGATTCCTACCAAAACCGGCGCTGCAGCCGCTGTTGGTCTGGTACTTCCTGATATGGCCGGCAAACTGGATGGCTTTGCTATTCGTGTTCCAACCATCAACGTCTCTGTTGTTGACCTGACTTTCACAGCCAGCCGTGCAACCACAAAAGAAGAAATTGATGAAATCCTGACGTCTGCTTCAGAAGGTCATTTAAAAGGCATTTTAAACATCAATGAAAAACCTCTGGTATCTGTTGATTTCAACCATGATCCGGCCTCTTCCACTTACGACAAATCTCTGACTAAGGTGGTTAACGGCAACTTTGTTAAAGTTCTGTCTTGGTACGATAACGAATGGGGCTTCTCAAACCGTATGCTGGATACCACTATTGCATTAATGAATGCATAATTCCATTTAATGTCTCCCCGACATTAAAACGCTAATGACCCCGCAACGCGGGGTCATTTCCAGAATTTTCCAAAACGCCTTTACCGGCGTCAATAACAGTCTGAAAACTTAAGTAGAAAAATATATGCTAAGAAGAACCAAAATCCTGGCCACATTAGGACCCGCCACAGATAAACCCGGTGTATTAGAGGGGTTATTTAAAGCGGGTGTCGATGTAGTCAGGATGAACTTTTCTCATGGCTCGGCCCAGGATCATATTGACAGAGCTAATAAAATCCGCGAACTGAGCAAAAAAACAGGCAGAAGAGTCGGTATATTGTGCGACTTGCAAGGCCCTAAAATCCGCATTGCCCGTTTTAAAGACACTAAAGTCTGGCTGGAAGAAGGCCAGGATTTTTATCTGGATATCAATCTGGGCGAAAATGATGGCGATAACACCCAGGTCGGCATCACTTACGAACCATTAGCCACAGAAGTTAAACCTGGCAGCCGTCTGTTACTGGATGATGGCCGGGTGGTCATGGACGTGGTTGAAACCGATGGTAAACGTATTCACTGTAAGGTGATTGTTGGCGGCGATCTGTCTAACAACAAAGGGATTAACCTGAAAGGTGGTGGCCTGTCTGCAGCAGCATTAACTGAAAAAGACAAAGAAGACATCAAAACCATCGGCATTATCAAAGCCGATTACGTTGCCATTTCTTTTCCACGTTGCGGTGCAGATCTGGAAGAAGCTCGTCGACTGGTTGAAGCGGAAGACTGTTATGCCGGCATCATTGCCAAGGTTGAGCGTGCTGAAGCCATGGAAGTAATTGATGAAATCATCCTGGCTTCTGACGGTATTATGGTAGCCCGTGGCGACCTGGGTGTTGAAATTGGAGACGCCCGCCTGCCTGCTGCGCAAAAACATTTAATCAAACGCTCTCGCGAATTAAAGCGCGTCGTCATCACAGCCACACAGATGATGGAATCAATGATTGAAAATCCGATTCCCACGCGCGCAGAAGTGTTTGATGTTGCCAATGCCATTGTTGATGGCACTGATGCTATCATGTTGTCCGCAGAAACTGCTTCAGGCAAATATCCGGTCAAAACCGTGGAAGCTATGGTCAGAATCTGTAAGGAAACTGAGAAACAACCAAGCGTCAGAAGCTCTTCGCATCGCGTCGATGAAAAATTTCAGCGTATTGATGAAGGCATCGCCATGTCATCCATGTATCTGGCTAACCACATGGATATTACCGGCATTGCCGCTTTAACTGAATCCGGCTCAACACCTCTGTGGATGTCGCGTATCAGCTCAGGCATTCCTATTTTTGCATTCAGTAAACATGAAGCCACCTTAAACCGGGTGACTTTATATCGTGGTGTATTTCCGGTTCATTTTGAATTTGATTCGGTTGACAAGATTGAAATCAACCGTAACATCATCGATAAACTGAAAGCCCGCAATCACGCCAAAAAAGGTGACCAGTTCATTATCACCAAAGGCGATTTGACCGGCACTCCTGGCGGCACCAACTCAATGAAAGT
>CAYLNS010000172.1:0-4487 GCA_964385115.1 uncultured Methylomarinum sp. | reverse complement strand
GCAATCGGGGTGTTAAAGTCATCATCCATGGCCTCTTTAAAACGCTCGACATAGCTCTGTTCTATTTGGGCGTTATTGCTGTCTATATTTCTGAGTGCGGTATATAGGCGGGTCAGGGCGGCTTGAGCTTCGTCCAGCTGCTCATCCGAGTAATTAAGTGGGCTGCGGTAATGACTGGTCAGGATGAAAAAGCGAATCACTTCCGGTCGATATTGTTTCAGTACTTCCCGGACGGTAAAAAAGTTGCCCAGTGATTTGGACATCTTTTCTTCATTGACTCGCACAAAGCCATTATGCATCCAGTAATTGACAAAGTGCTCCCCGGTTGCGCCTTCTGACTGGGCAATTTCGTTTTCATGATGAGGAAATTGTAAATCCATGCCGCCACCGTGTATATCAAACTGATTCCCCAGGCAGCAGGTGGACATGGCCGAACATTCTATATGCCAGCCGGGACGACCCCGCCCCCAGGGGGAGTTCCAGTAAGGCTCATCGGGCTTGGCCTTTTTCCATAACACAAAGTCGAAAGGATTGCGCTTGGCCGTGTCGACCTCAACCCGCTCACCGGCTTGTAAATCTTCCAGGCGTTTTCTGGATAATTGTCCGTATCGGGGGAATTTATCCACTGCATAAAAGACGTCGCCATTGCTGCCGATATAAGCCAGTCCGTTTTCAAACAACTGCATAATCATGCGGATAATATCATCCATGGATTGGGTGGCGCGCGGTTCCTGGTCGGGGGGTAAAACGGCCAGGGCGGCTTCGTCCTCATGCATGGCCTGGATAAAGCGTTCAGTCAGCTGGCTGAAGTCTTCATGGTTTTCATTGGCGCGTTGAATGATTTTGTCATCAATATCGGTGATATTCCGGACATAATTCAGCTGGTATCCGCTGTAGCGGAAATAACGGGCCACGGTATCAAAAACCACCATAACCCGTGCGTGGCCGATATGACAGTAATCATAAACGGTCATGCCACAAACATACATACCGACCTGACCGGGTATGCGAGGAACAAATGTCTCTTTTTGTCGGGTTAACGTGTTATATATCTTCAACATTTTATTTAAGTGACTTGGCCAGTGAGTTAATCGACCAATTTACCAAGATTTATGCTTCTCTTTCAAGAGAAAAACCAATAGAATCTAATCTTTACATCATCAAACGGGAAATTTTATGACATCATTGGTTTTTTCGCTGGTGTTGTGTTTGTTTTCAACTCTTTCTTTTGCAACGGAAAATAAAATGGCAGATAGTCAACCAAAGGTTAAATTTACGACAAATATGGGCGAGATTGTGATTGAGCTGGATCAGGAAAAAGCGCCTGAAACTGTTAAGAACTTCTTGCGTTATGTTAAGGAAGGCTTTTATGAAGGGACGATTTTTCACCGGATTATTCCCGGGTTTATGGCCCAGGGCGGTGGTTTTGATACCGATTTTAATCAAAAAGATACGCATGAAGCGATTAAAAACGAAGCAGATAATGGTTTGAAAAATGATCGTGGCAGTATTGCCATGGCCAGAACGCCTAATCCTGATTCGGCGACTGCTCAGTTTTTTATCAACTTAAAAGACAATGATTTTTTGAATTATTCAAGCCCGACGCCCAATGGCTGGGGTTATGCGGTTTTTGGTAAGGTTGTTGAAGGCATGGATATTGTCGATAAAATGGCGGAAGTTCAAACGGGTAACCGTGGAATGCATCAGGATGTGCCGGTTGAAGATATTATTATCGAAAAGGCCGAAGTGATTGAGTAACAACAGTTAGTTGTACGAAACCTGACAAACATTAGAAAATGTCGGGTTTCGTTCCTCAACTTAGCCTGCACTTTTCTCATTCCCACGTTTCGCTGTGGGAATGCATATCAGTTTGAATTGCCTGGTATGGATTTCCATGGATACCCGGTGGTCCAGAACAGGCGTGGCATAATTTCTTCTTATCTTTACTTCAGCAGCAGAATATTTTGAAACAGGATATTTTATTTATTTCCGACCTGCATCTTTCGCTTGAGAAAAAAGAGATTGTCCGCAGTTTTCTTTATTTTCTTGAACATACCGCGGTAAAAGCAGAATCTTTATATATTCTGGGGGATTTGTTTGATACCTGGATTGGGGATGACGATAATACGCCGCCCAATAAATCCATTAAGCAAGCACTTAAACAGTTAACCGACTCAGGAACCCGGGTGTTTTTGCAACCGGGCAATCGTGATTTTTTACTGGGGTCGGCATTTCAGCTGCAGACCGGTGTCAAGCTGCTGGGAGATTATCATGTGATAGAGCTGTTTGGTGTTAAAACCTTGTTGACACATGGTGATTTGCTTTGCAGTGACGATGTGGCCTATCAGCAATTCAGAGAAAAATCCCGCAGCCCACAATGGCAGCAGAATGTTTTGTCCAAACCGTTAATCATCAGATTGCTGGCCGCCCGCTGGTATCGGTTCAGGAGTTTTTTCCACAAACGCAAAAAGACTGATGACATCATGGATGTCAATCAACAGACCGTGATTGATATGATGCGGCAATACCATTGTTTGCGGCTGATTCATGGTCATACACACCGGCCTGCGGTTCACGATTTTTTAATCGATGGACAGAAGGCTCAGCGGTTTGTGCTGGCTGACTGGAAAAAGGATTCGGCCGAGTATCTGCGCTGGAATGCCTCAGGATATTCGATAGAGCAGGTAATGCCCAAGGCTGATTAATCTGTTTTATCGGAAACCTTGATGACAATATTAACCCGGCGGTTTTTTTGCCGGCCCTGTTCGGTATTATTGTCGGCGATGGGTTTGGTGTCGGCATAAGTCACTGCCCGCATACGGGCCGGCTCAATTTGCTGAGATGCCAGAAAATGCAAAACACTGGCCGCACGCGCGGCGCCCAGTTCCCAATTGGAGGGGAAGCGTGAGGTTTTAATCGGCCGGTTATCGGTATGGCCTTCAATATAAATCAGCCCTTTGGATTGTTTTAATAAAGGCGTTAAGCGTTTCAATACTGATTTTCCTGACTCAGAAAGCTCGGCTTCTGAAGACTGATATAAAATATTGTCCTGTATTTCCAGTTGCGCATAGCCTTTGGAAACAGTCATATTAATACTGTCGTTAAGACCCAGCGTCTCCAGTTCTTTGTTTAGCTGTTCTTTCAGATTGGTTTTTTCCGTTTCGGTTTGTGGGACAGCGGCCGGTTTGTCGGTAAGGATGTCAGGTTCGGATAGATTGTCCGATTCAGCGATGATGATTTCATCCGTAGCGGGCGCTTGATTTGTCTCTGCCAGATTAATTGGGGTGTGGTTAAAGTCAGGCGTTAATTGTTCGTTAATATCAAATGCTTCCAGTTTTTTGATTACAGGAGCTTCCTGAAAGGTAAAGGCCTGGCTTGATGCTACCGGTTTTGGGGCCGTTTCAGTCTGTTGTGCTTTATGAGGAGCGGAAGACTGTTTTTGAAAGGTTTTTGCCGGCTGGGTTTGTTCAAAACTGCTGAGTGAAATCAGCGTGACTACCAGCATAACAATCAAGACAAAAACGTCAACATAGGTCAGCAGCCAGTTTTGGGTTGGCAGACTGATGTTTTCATCTAAAAGTTCTTCAATCGTTAATGCAGATTCCTGGCGGGTGAGTTCTGTCTTATTCATCGGTCAGAATATGGCCAGGCTCTTTTAATTCATTATCGTACTGTACGATAAAAGCCTTCAGGGTTTCGCGGATAAATGACGGACTACGGCCTTCTGCAATCAGGGTAATGCCTTCCATCACCATGGCCATAATCATGATGCGCTGCTCGGTTCTTCTTTCCAGTTTAATGGCAATGGGGTTAAAAAACAGATTGGCCAGCATCAGGCCATATAAAGTGGTGGTTAATGCAACGGCCATATTCGAGGTAATGGAGTGAATTTCCTTGACCTCAATAACCTGTAACATATTAATCAGACCCACCAGAGTCCCCAGCATGCCGAAAGCCGGAGAAAAAGCCGCCAGACTGTGAAAAATACCCGCTTCGGTTCTTTCCTTGGCGCGTAATCGGGAAATCCGCCATTTGAGCAGAGACAGAATATCATCCAGTGGGGCATTATCGGCAATCAATTGAAAACTGGTTTTAAGATAGGGATTGTGAATATTATCAATGGTGTTTTCGATGGATATTCGGTCCCGCTGAAACCACATTCTGGCAACGGCGACGATTTCGTCAGCCTCTCTTTGCGGATTTAAGCTTTCGTAAAAAATAATCTGTCGGATTGATTTTATCGCCTGTTTAATATCCCTCAATGGATAGCTTAAAAACACGGCGGCCAGGGTGCCACCAACTACAATCACCAGGCCGTTGATATTGATAAAAATTTCGGGAGTGTTGGCGGTATAACCAATAATAAAAACCAGCAAAGCAATACTGATCATCAGCCCGATGGCTGTTGAATAATTGATTGCCGGTGTTGTTTTAAAAGGTTGTTGCAGCCATTTTTGCTTGTCCATAAAAAAAGCATAGCACAAAAC
>CAYLNS010000171.1:0-4535 GCA_964385115.1 uncultured Methylomarinum sp. | reverse complement strand
TTCTTTAAAAAGCCCATCTAATCGATGGGCTTTTTTTTGCCCTGAAGATTTTGATATATTAGCTTGCCATTGGGTGTCCTAAGGAATCGCTGATAATCAGCAACTTCTGTGATTACGCAGGATGTACTACCGTAATTAATATCTGCAAGTTTTGATTTTATGAGCTCAGCGGAAATTAGAATTCCGCTGAGCGGGCGCCGATTTCAGGCTTCCTTACTTATTTAACTCCCTTCATAATCGGCTATATTAAGCAGGAGTGGCTAGAAATATTGGTATTAAGGGAATGATGATGCAAATAATAAGTGTAATGGCTAAGTATTCCTATAAACATTCTTAGCAGAAAATCAGTTGATTGTGGTGATTGAGGTTTTTTGTCAGGACCCTAAGGGAGGCGCATTGGCTAAAATGATGACTTATTGAAATTGTAAATATTTAGGTCAAGAGTTGAAATGAGAATTGAAAGCGATTAAAGTTTCGTTTGTTTATATCAATAAATTGAGGCAGATAATGAAAATTACAAAATGCTTGCTGGCAATCTTATTAGTTTTAGGTACTGTATCGACTCAGGCTTATGAAATACCGCAAGAGGAAAAGGTATGCAAGAAACCAAAGTTCAGGACTTTTGAGCCCGAGCACCTGTCTGAGGTTCTGCCTGAGTCAGAAATTTCATTTCATGTGTCGAATTGGGCCGATCCTGATACGATTGAAGTAACTGCCAGAAAGGTTCCATTGACTGTTGATGTTATTAATAAAAATGTCTTTTATGTGGTTAAAGCAAAATTGCCGCCTTCTTTACACGGAACTTTTGCTCGAATTGAATTAAGGGCTCGCGCCAAAGAAGGTCGCTGTTTGGGACAGGGAGGATGGTTGTTGAAAATAAAAGAAAAAACAGCCGAAGAATCCAGTTCTGAATCTGAAGAAACAACCCAAGAAGAGTGAGCTGCTGAGTAGATTAATCCAGGTGCCTAAACAAGCACCTGGTAAGTTTGTGTTTAATTCTCAGGAAGTGCGTCTGGATAAAATAGTTGCTGACCTTTCATTTTATAATTGGCAATAATACGTTGTCCTTGTTTGCCGGTTACAAAGGCTATATATTTCTGAGCCAGATTGTAATGCACATGGGGATGTTTTTCAGGATTGACTGCCATGATATGGTAAGGATTAAATAGTAATTTGTCGCCTTCAAAAATGATATCTAAGTCTATTTTATCCTGATAGGCGATATAGGTTCCTCTGTCACTGAGTGTATAGGCTCGTTTTTCATCAGCGATTTGTAAAACAGCACCCATGCCCTGGCCTACAGCGATATACCAATCTCCAGAAGGTTTAATACCGGCCAGTTGCCATAGTTTCTTTTCTTTTTTATGGGTGCCGGAGTCATCGCCTCTTGAAATGAATGTCAGTTTGTTCTGATTGATTTTTTGCATCACTTCAATTGCTGAATTGGATTGTTTAATATTTCCAGGGTCTAAAGCGAGTCCTATAAATATAAAATCATTATGCATAACTGCTTTTCGATTGATGCCAAAGCCTTTGGCAATAAAATCGAGTTCGGCTTCAGGGGCGTGAACAAACACTACATCCACATCCCCATTCTTCCCCAGTTTTAATGCCTTACCGGTCCCTACGGCAATGACATCAACCCGGACATTGTTTTGTTTTTCAAATACTGGATTCAGCACATCAAGCAGGCCTGAGTTTTCTGTGCTGGTTGTAGTTGATATACGAAGAATTTTCTCGGCATGAAGGTTAGTGGAGATTAAGCAAAATAAAAAAATAAATGATACCTTTTTTAAAGTGGCTGCTTTTTTCATATTTATTGCTTATTGCTGTTAAAATTAGCATTATATATTCGTTACTAAGTTGATAATAATATGCAAATTATTGCATTAGTAATGACACTTTAAAATACAGGCAGATATTTTGGTGAAGCGAGTAAAAATCAAACCTGCTTTGACATGGCAATTACAGCTTGATGATACTGTTATTGATTTGGAAAGCATCGTAACTTTGCTGGCCAATGTACAGCAAGACGGTAACTTACGGGCTGCTGCCAGGCGTTGCGGTTATTCCTATCGCAAAGCCTGGGATAGTATCAAACAAATGGAAAAAATATTTGGCGCTGATTTGGTTGTTATGCAAAGGGGAAAAGGCTCACAGTTGAGTCCTTTGGGACTGAAATTACTGGAAATAGAGCAGCAAAACAAACAGTGTTTTAATGATTCACTGCTGGCTGCGGCTAATAATGCTCAGCAAGCTTTACAAGATTTTTTGCCACGGCAAACTGTAATCGTTGCCAGCGACTCAGAACTTTTAAATACACTTCGCTCACAGCAGCTACCGGTCACTATAAAGACACAGGGTAGTCTTCAGGCCTTACAAGCATTCTCAGAAGGAAAATGTGATATGGCGGGGTTTCATCTTAATGAAAATATAAGTAAAGAGCAGTTAAAACTATTACTTCAGCATCTTAATCCACATCAAAATCAGTTTATTTTACTTGAGCAGCGTCAGCAAGGGTTGATGAGTCATCCACTTAAGCCTGTCAACTCTTTGCAGCAGGCAATAGAAGAAAAACTTCAATTTGTAAACCGGCAACAAGGTTCCGGTACACGACTATTACTGGATAGATTGTTGGATAAACTATTGCTTACAGCTGAACAACTCCCAGGATACTACCATGAAGAGCACACACATTTGGCCGTTGCCAGCCTGATTGCCAGCAAACAGGCAGATGTTGGTCTGGGTATTGAAGGTGTTGCAAAACAATTAGGGTTGCATTTTGTAGCGATTACCAGGGAATATTATTTTCTGGTTTTTAAACAAATGACTTCTGAGATGGAAAACCTGATTAGCTACTTAGGCGGGCACTATCTGAATCAAATAATGGATTATAAAAGCTTTATCAAAACACTGACAAACAAAGACAGATGATTCCTGCCTATCAACTTAATAATCTGAAGTTTAACTATGGCCGGAAAACAGTTTTATCCATAGATAATTTGCAAATCGCAGCCGGTACCATCACTACTCTGGTGGGACCGAATGGTTGCGGGAAAAGTACGCTATTAATGGTGCTAGCGTTTCTGGCGGAACCTTATGAAGGTGACGTATTATTTTTCGGGAAACCTGTTCGCAAGCGCTCTTTTTTTAAACCGCAGAGTATTGCAATGCTTCCACAAAAACCTTATCTGTTCCGAGGGACGGTGGAGGATAACCTGTTGATGGCTTTAAAGTTTAATAAAACTAATAAAAAGCTGTGGAAATCTCGTGTTGATAAGGTATTAAACCGACTGCAAATCGGTCATCTATGTAAACAGCAAGCTCGTACACTATCTGGAGGTGAATTACAAAAGGCAGCCCTGGCCCGGGCTATTATTACAGAGCCTGACGTTTTACTGCTGGACGAGCCCTTCAGCTATCTCGATCATGATAGTGAGCGTTTAATGGAGCGCTTTATCCGTGACTACCATGCGGATAAAAAATTGACAGTGATATTTAGCACTCATAACCGGCTTCAGGGATTAGCTTTGGCAAAAGAGGTGATTTCACTGGTTGAAGGCTGTCCTGTTAGAACGCCGCTGATTAATGTCTATTCCGGAACTCTTGAAAAACAGCTTTTTAACACCGGGCATATACAAGTTTATCTGGGTGAAGAGCGCCTGTCAGGGGGAAAACATATATCTATTGATCCTAAGGATATTGTCGTATCGAAGCAGGCGGTTATCGGTATGCAGAATCAATTTTTCGGTAAAGTGACAGCTATTCAGGAAGAAAAAGGAGGGGTACTCATCAAAATATTGGCGGGCGAGACTTTTCAGGTTTTGATAAGCCATGACAAGCTGGATGAACTGGACTTAAAGCTTGGGAAAAGGCTTTGGCTAGGGTTTAAACCAGATCGTGTTGTGGTCTTTTAAAGGCGGAAATGGGGTGGATTGGCGCAAATGCTAATCCACCAGAGTATGAAATTACTGATATTTAGGCATGGCTTTTAATTTATCCAGAGCCTTTTCAATTTTGGTAAGAGCCGCTTTGTCCAGTTCGGTGTTTTTGTAGATTTTATCCAGCAAACCTTCTTTAACCAGTGCTTCTTTTATCCAGCGTTTAATAAAACGGTAATTACTGGCGATTTTAACGACTTCACCGGTTTCAGGATTTTTTATGGTATCGGCTGGCAGACTGGTAGGGCTTGCTTTAGCCATGGCTGTTTTTTTAACGGGCGCTGGTGTTGGCTGGGCTTTTGCAGGAATAGGAGAGGGAATGCTCTGCGTTGTTGACTGACTTTTGGTGGCTTGTGCAGATGGTTTGTTGGCTTTGGGAGTATTCTTTTTCTTTTCGCAATCGACAACGACAAAAACAACATAAGCAACATAAATGGTGACAAGTATAAAAAACAGTTCAGCCATACCTATTTCCTCTAATAATTATTGTTTCGAGTAAACTGAAAATCTATCCGCTGACTATACCAGAAGCCAGCCCGGATGGTAAACCAGTGATTCAGTGGTTTGGTATAAATTTTATAGACAGTTAGCCGT
>CAYLNS010000170.1:0-4556 GCA_964385115.1 uncultured Methylomarinum sp. | reverse complement strand
AAGGTGAACTATGTCTGACTGGATAGATGTGGCAAAGGCTGATGCTATTGCAGATGGGGAGCATGTGGTGGTTGATGTGGATGGCACCGAAGTGGCGGTGTTTAAAATCGACGGACAGTTTTATGCCATAGAAGATGTCTGCACACACGATGGCGCCGAAATTGCCAGCGGCGAACTGGATGGCGATGAAATAATCTGCCCGCGTCACGGGGCTCGCTTTTGTGTCCGAACCGGTGAAGTAAAATGTGCGCCGGCCTATGAAGATATTGAAACCTTCCCGGTACAAATTGCAGACGGTATCGTGCAGGTTCGGGATGCCCGTTGGGATTAAGTCATGAATGAATATTTTGTCTGGAATATCGACCCAATTCTATTGAATCTTGGCTTTTTAAAGATTCGCTGGTACGGGCTGATGTTTGCATCGGCTTTTATGGCCAGTTTCTGGGTCATGCAATGGGTTTATAAGCGGGAAGGAAAAGATGTTGAGCAGCTGGATCATCTGCTCTGGTATATGGCAATCGGTACCATTGTCGGTGCACGGCTTGGGCATTGCCTGTTTTATGACCCGGCTTATTATCTGTCGCATCCGTTAAAAATTCTGGCTATTTGGGAAGGCGGGCTGGCCAGTCATGGCGCCAGTATCGGTATTATTTTAAGTCTTTATCTGTACACCAAAAAATACGGTGACAATTTTTTATGGTTGCTGGACAGGGTGGCCATGGCATCAATGGCGGCGGCTTCCTTAATTCGAATCGGTAACTTTTTCAATTCCGAAATTGTCGGCCTGCCCACCCAGGTACCCTGGGCTATTATCTTTACCCGGGTCGATCATCAGCCCAGACATCCTGTGCAACTCTATGAATCCATCAGTTATGCATTGATTTTTGTTTTATTGGTGTGGGTTTACCGGAAAACCAGTCAGAAAAATATCAATGGACTGTTGTTTGGCGTGTTTGCCGTCACTGCCTTTCCGGTTCGCTTTGTGCTTGAATTTTTTAAGACCCGTCAGGCTTCCTACAATCATGATTTCTGGCTGACCACCGGACAAATGCTCAGTATTCCCTTTTTTCTGATTGGGGTAGGATTTATTGTCTGGTCACTGCAACATTACCGAAAACATAGTGAACAGCCATAAAACTTGAAAAATCAATCAGCTATTGGCCTTAATCGTTTATAATAGTCTGTTTTTTAAAGCACTGATGACACATGTCAGGCTTTTTTGATTGAACACACCCATATGCAAGAAATAAACCCGATTAAAAACAAGCAAGCCGATTTATCGGCAAGAACCCAGGCGTTAAAAAATTATCTCGATTTTGATGTTAAAAGCGAGCGCCTGGTTGAAGTGCTGCGTGAACTGGAAAGCCCGGAAGTCTGGAACAATCCGGAACAGGCACAGGCTTTGGGAAAAGAACGTGGCCAACTGGAAACGGTTGTCAATACCATCAATGAATTGGAACAAGGGCTTGCCGACGCCAAAGAACTGCTGGAAATGGCGGTAGAGGAAGACGATGAGGAAACCGTAGAAACCGTCATCGCCGACCTTGAAGCCTTTGAAAAAAAGGTTGTGGACCTGGAATTCAGACGTATGTTTTCCGGTGAAATGGATGCCAATAATGCCTTCCTGGATATTCAGTCAGGTTCAGGCGGCACTGAAGCCCAGGACTGGGCTTCGATGATTTTGCGTATGTATCTGCGCTGGGGTGAGCGTAAAGGCTTTAAAACCGAGTTGATTGAGGAGTCACCGGGCGAGGTGGCGGGTATTAAAAGCGCCACGATTCGTTTTGAAGGGGATTATGCCTTTGGCTGGCTGAGAACCGAAACCGGTGTTCATCGACTGGTCAGAAAATCACCGTTCGATTCCGGTAATCGGCGACATACGTCTTTTGCCTCTGTCTTCGTTTCGCCGGAAATTGATGAGGATATCGATATCGAAATCAATCCAGCCGATTTAAGAATTGATGTTTATCGGGCCAGTGGCGCCGGAGGACAGCACGTCAATAAAACCGAGTCGGCGGTCAGGATTACCCATAACCCGACCGGTATTGTGGTGCAGTGTCAAAACGACCGTTCCCAGCATAAAAACAAAGATACCGCCATGAAACAGCTCAAGGCCAAGCTGTACGAGCTGGAAATGATGAAGCGCAACGAAGATCAGCAGGCCCTGGAAGACAGCAAGTCGGATATCGGCTGGGGCAGCCAGATTCGCTCTTATGTGCTGGATCAGTCGCGTATCAAGGACTTGCGTACCAATGTCGAAACCGGCAATACTCAGGCTGTATTGGATGGCGACCTGGATCAGTTTATCGAGGCAAGTCTTAAAGCCGGACTTTAACCCTGAGCCGTTTTTAAATAACCGGCTATTTTCTAACCGTTTTTAAATTTAATCTATGTCAGAAATCGAACAAGACGAACAGGAACAGATCAAACAGCGACGCAGCAAATTAAATGCCTTGCGTCAGGAAGGCATTGCCTTTCCTACCGACTTTCGCCGTAATGTAGTGGCCGGAGAACTGCTGGCCGAATACGGAGATAAATCAAAAGAAGAACTGGAAGAAAACCCGGTTCGGGTGAAACTGGCGGGTAGAATCATGACCCGTAGAATAATGGGCAAGGCCAGTTTTTGTCATATCCAGGACATGTCCGGGCGCATCCAGCTTTATGTGTCACGCGATGCCTTGCCGGAAGGTTTTTATAATGAACAGTTTAAAAAATGGGATATCGGTGACATTATCGGCGCCGAAGGAACGCTGTTTAAAACCAAAGTCGGTGAGCTGAGTGTGCGGGTGGATGATATCCGCCTGTTGACCAAGGCGCTGAGACCATTGCCTGAGAAATTCCACGGAATCGCTGATCAGGAAATCAAATACCGGCAACGTTATCTGGATTTAATCATGAGTGATGAATCCAGACGTACTTTCAAAATGCGTTCCGAAATTGTGTCTTTTATCCGGCAGTTTCTGATTGAACGGGATTTTCTGGAAGTGGAAACCCCGATGATGCAGGTGATACCCGGTGGGGCCACAGCAAGACCTTTTAAGACTTATCATAACGCCCTGGATCTGGAAATGTATCTCAGAATTGCGCCGGAACTGTATCTTAAAAGGCTGGTCGTCGGCGGCTTTGAGCGGGTTTTTGAAGTCAACAGAAATTTCAGGAATGAAGGCCTGTCCACCCGTCACAATCCGGAATTTACCATGCTTGAATTCTATCAGGCCTATGCCGAATACGGTGACTTAATGGATTTGACCGAAGCCATGCTGAAAGGTATTGCTGAAAAAGTGGTCGGCCAAACCGTCATCGAATATCAGGGTGAGCAGTATGATTTTGGCAAGCCCTTTGAGCGCATGACGGTTGTTGAGTCGATATTGCATTTCAATCCGGATTTAACCCTGGCTGATATTGATAACCGTGAATCGGCCGTCAAAGTGGCCGAAAAACTGGGCATTCCGATTAAAGACAGTTATGGGCTGGGTAAAGTACAAATCGAAATTTTCGAAAAAACCGTCGAACACCGCCTGATGAACCCAACCTTCATCACCGCCTACCCGGTAGAAGTATCTCCGCTGGCACGGCGCAATGATGATAATCCCGAAGTGACCGATCGCTTTGAGTTTTTTGTGGGCGGACGGGAAATTGCCAACGGCTTTACCGAATTGAATGATGCCGAGGACCAGGCCGAACGTTTTCGCAAACAGGTGGAAGAAAAAGAAGCCGGAGACGATGAAGCCATGCACTATGATGCAGACTATATCGTGGCATTGGAACATGGAATGCCGCCGACAGCGGGCGAGGGCATAGGCATTGATCGGCTGGTCATGTTATTTACCGATTCACCCAGTATCCGCGATGTTTTATTGTTCCCACATCTGAAACCCAGACAATAACCCAACAGAGAATCATTATGGCAGTAAGCGATCAAGAATTTAAAGATGCATTAAAACAATGGGCCAGTGGTGTCACCGTCGTGACAGCTCAAACCGAACAACACGGGCTAAAAGGCATGACCGCTACATCCTTCAGCAGCGTATCGCTGGAGCCACCCCAAATACTGGTCTGCATCAATGAAAATGCCGATACCGGTGAAGCGATACTGGAAGGCAAATATTTTGCAGTCAATATCCTGAATACCGAGCAGCAGGAAGCCTCCAACCAGTTTGCCGGCGGCAGCAGCCAGGAAGAACGCTTCGCCAATATCAGCTGGCATGCCGGTGAAAATGGCGCGCCAGTCTTCGACCAGGCGTTAGCCGGTCTGGAATGTAAACTGGTTCAACAAGTCAAAGCCGGAACGCATTGGATAGTCATCGGAGAAGTCGAAAAAGTCACCACGCAGGAAGGAGAGCCATTACTGTACTTTAATTCGGCATACCGGCAGTTGCAGGCGGAAAAGTAAACAATCTATTCTCCGGAACTGACTGATGCCCTGAAATATCCATGCAGGAATCCCTGCATGGATAACACATTATGGGGAAACCCACTTTGGATGTTAATATCCCCCGGCCATGTCAATTATTCGTATTCACAAAGCCATACATAGTCATTTTTAATGCCTATGT
>CAYLNS010000169.1:0-4596 GCA_964385115.1 uncultured Methylomarinum sp. | reverse complement strand
CTTCTTCCGTAAGCAACTGATATTAAATGGCATTTTTTATAAAGTACGCTGAGTAGTTGCAAAACAACTATGATTTTTTAATTTATGCTAATCAATGGGTTATGGCTGTATGGCGCTGCAATGACAAGACTTGGAGACGGATAATTGTCGTAATTGCATTAATGCATACAGGGCTTTCAGGTTTGGGCTGGCAAGATTTTGTTTGGCCGCTGCACGAACGATATTGCCTAAAATAGCCTCTGTTTCCATTGGCCTGCCCTGTTCAAAATCCAGTAACATGCTGGTTTTGTAGGGCGGCATTTTACGGGTGTTTTCGATATTGATGTCAATAATATCAGCCGGTAACGGATGCCCGCAGGCGGCGGCGATGTGACAGACTTCCTGCATGATATCGCGAATAAAGGCTTCCTGGGTTGATAAAATATCAGCTGTTGCCAGTCCGCCTGATAATACCGATAAGGGATTAAAGGGCGCATTCCAGACAGATTTTATCCAGCGTCCGGTGATAATATCATCCATGGCAACCGCCTCAATCCGGCTGCGGCTGAATAAATCGACCAGGTGTTGAGTTTCCGGGCTGATACCTGAAGGCAGGTTGCCCAGGGTTAATTTGCCGTAGGCCAGATGCTTGATGACACCAGGCTGTATCCGGTTACAGCAGATAAAAGCTAAACCACTGACAATTTTGTTGTCAGGAAAGGCATCAACAATTTCCTGTTCAATATTGATACCATTCTGGATAAATACAATGGTGGTTGATGGAGATACGGCATCACGCAGCAGGGCAACCCGGTCTGTTTGGTCGGTAATTTTTGTACACAGAATGACATAATCTGCTGCTCTGTGATAATCAGCTGGTTTTTTCAATACCTTAGACGGTCTGAACGTCCAGTTTCCCAGTGGTGTGCTGTCAATCTGGAAACCGTGCTGTTTGACTACATCATAATCAGAGCGGCAGGTAACGGCGACGCGGGCTCCGGCCTTATCCAGCAGAGCGCCGTAAAACGCGCCAATGGCGCCAGCCCCGATAATTAAAATATTATCCTGTTTCATCGTCTGAAATAAGCTGTTTTAACTGCGGTAAAGTAATTTTTCGTTTGGTTGTCAGGGTCAGGCGATCAATTTTATCCAGTAATTGCCAAAGCCCGGGCAAATCACGGCGATAATGGTTTTTTAGAAAATTGCCGATATGATTCGGTATGTTAAAACCCAGGGCATGCGCCTTGTATTTAAATGCTTCAATCAGCTGGTCATCATCTGGTGGCGTCAGTTTTAAGGTGAGTCCCCAGCTCATGCGGGTTTTTAAATCCGGTAATTGAAAAGGAAGATAGCGAGGGGGACAGTTGGCTGCCAACAGCAGTTGTTTTTCCTGGTCGCGATGACGGTTGTAAAAATTAAATAAAGCCTGCTCCATGTTTTCCATCCCCGAGATGCATTCAATATTATCCAGACAGACCAGGTCGATACTTTCCAGCCCTTCAAATAAATCAGCGCTATTTTCGTCAGTCTGTTTCAAATCATAATAAAAAATACTTTTGCCTTGTTCGCCTGCCATCTGGCAACACGCCTGCAACAGATGGGTCTTGCCCATACCGCTTTCACCCCAAAGGTAAATTTGCAGCTCATCTGCATATTGAGCAAAGCGTTTCAGATGTTCCAGTATTTCCTGGTTGCCGGCCGGATAAAAGCTGGCAAAAGTCTGCTGCGGTTGAAAATCAAATTGCAGGGCAAGCTGGCGATTCATTTAGCCAATAGTCTCCTATTGTTTTTCAGCTTTATAGACATAAAAGCCGGCGGAAAAACAAAGTGTCAGGCTTAACATGATTTCAAGCAGAGCGTAGTTACGCTCTGCTGAATTGGCATAGGCTTCCAGAACTCCATGAGTAAAATAAATCAGGCTGACATAACTCATCCAGGTGCAGCTTTTCAGATTGCCTTGTAATAATCCCCGAAAAGGCAGCAGCAGCGGAGTGATGCTGAATAACAGCACCAGCGCAGTCGGGTAGCGTGTAGACGGAGCCAGCACTGTGTTCCAGCTCATTAATAATGCGAACAGGCACAGAAAGCTGAAGACAGCCACATAATAAAAGTAAATTCGTTTCATATCGATAAGGCTTTAGCCGTTTGAGCCAGACGTTTGCCTAAAGCCTGCCCCAGTGTTTTTTCGTGTTCGGTCAATTGCTTGCCAGCATCGGATAAATGGCTGGGACCATAAGGCGTGCCACCGGAGCGGGTCTGTTTTAATGCCAGCTCGGTGGCAGGCAGGCTGACAATTAACATACCGTGATGCATTAACGGTTGTATCATCGACAGCAAGGTGCTTTCCTGGCCGCCATGCATACTGCCGGCGGAAGTGAATACCCCGGCCGGTTTGCCTGACAGACTGCCGGAAAACCACAGTGCCGTCGTGTTATCAATAAAATATTTTAATGCAGCGGCCATATTGCCAAAATGTGTAGGACTGCCCAGCGCCAGGCCGTCACAGTTTTTTAAATCATCCAGTGTGGCGTAGGGTGCGCCCTGCTCAGGGATGGGATCGCTGCTTTGCTCGCAAGTCGTTGAAACGTCAGGAACTGTGCGGATAATGGCCTCACAGTCATCAATCATTTCAACACCCCGGGCGACTTGGCGGGCCAGATTTTCTGTGCTGCCATTTTGACTGTAATACAACACCAGAATGCGAATCATTATAAAATTTCCAGAACATTCTCAGGCGGACGGCCAATAGCCGCTTTGCCATTCGCCAGCACGATGGGGCGTTCAATCAGTCGCGGATATTTCACCATGGCCGCAATCAAAGCCTCTTTGCTGAGTGATTCATCATCAAGACCGGCCTCTTTATATTCCTTTTCCTTTTTACGCATCAGTTCGCGAGGGTCATCCAGGCCAAGCTTGTCCAGAATGTCAGATAATTCCTGCTCGCTCGGCGGATTTTTCAGATATTCGATAATCTCAGGCTCAATACCTTTTTCCTTCAATAATTGCAGCGTCTGTCGGGACTTGCTGCAACGCGGATTGTGTAAAATTTTTATGCTCATGAATGTGTTTACAGATTAAATAATGGAGCGGGTTATATTAACCTGAGATTAGCATAATCAAAAGCGGCTTAGTATGTCTACGAAAATACTTGATCAATGCATTTTCTATCAAACAAATTATTGCACCGACCATAAAAAATGGGCTGGGCGGTAAATTTCTGGCAGAATAGTGGGCTTTGCCGGAATGATTTGCGGCTAAAGGATTTGTTGGGACATTATTTTGAGTTTGAATTCCATGCGAACAATGAGCTTACGTTTTCAAATCTCCTATCGGGTGCTGGTTTTATCAGTCTGTATTATGTTGCTGGGAGGGGTGATTGCAATCTGGCAGGCAAGAAATGCTGTCAATAAGGAAGTGGAGTCTTCCTTTAATCTGGTTTTACAGTTGGTTAACCTGGGGCTGCCTGATTCAAAGATTGATGAAGCCGGTTGGCGTAGTCGCTTAAACGGCCTGAAGCAGGCCCGACACCTGGATATTCAGCTTAAAACTCCGTCGGGTCAGATGGTTCAGATTTCTGAGAACAAACAACAGAAAAAAATGGCGGAGCGTCCGCCACAGTGGTTTATCAATCTGGTCAGTCATGATTATCCCAAGGCGGAATATCCGATTAAAACATCGGACGGTAAGTCGTTGACTTTGGTGATTCGTGCGAATCCAATTGATGAAATCAGTGAGGTTTGGCAGGAAAGTATTACCTTTTTTACCGTTGTCAGTTTGCTGGTGTCGTTGACATTTATTGCGGTGCAGCTGGTGTTTAATCGGACTTTCAAGGATATTGAAACCATTGTGGGGGCACTCAAACTGATTGAAACCGGTGAGTATCGTCAGAAATTGCCGGAATTTTCCACCCAGGAATATGACAGTATTGCCCGGGCGATTAACCATATGACGGATGTGCTGGAAGAAGCTCAAGAAAAAAATCAGGCGTTGACGCAGCATTCTTTAAAAATTCAGGAAGAGGAGCGGCAGCGGCTTTCTCAGGAATTGCATGATGAACTGGGGCAGTCGTTGACTGCAATCAAAGTGATGTCGGCAACGGCCAATCATCAGAATGCCGATGTGCCTGAACTGATGAAATCCATCACAGAAATATGCGATCATTTGATGAAGGTAGTGCGTTCAATGATGCAGCAGCTGCACCCTTTGATTTTGACCGAGCTGGGTCTTAAAGCCACGCTGGATGATTTGATCAGTCATTGGCGGCAGAGGCACTTTGGCGTCGATGTCAGCCTGGTTTGTGATGATTGTGTGGATAGACTGGATGAGTCGGTAGCCATTCAGATTTATCGTGTGGTTCAGGAGTGTCTGACGAATATCAGTCGGCATGCATCAGCTAATCATGTTGAAATAGCGTTAACCATGCCAGAGCAGGAAACAGCGGAGGATCTGAAGATTGTGATTAAAGATGATGGTGAGGGGTGTAATTCGGCCAGGTTGTCTGCCGGTTTTGGCTTGTTGAGCATGAAAGAACGGATTAAATCTTTAGGCGGCAGGCTGACACTTCAATCAGCTCCGGGCAAGGGGTTTAATATCAATATTTGTATTCCGGTCGGTTGA
>CAYLNS010000168.1:0-4610 GCA_964385115.1 uncultured Methylomarinum sp. | reverse complement strand
CGCCCAAACAAAAAAGAACCACACCATAAAATGATGCGGTTCTTTTGGGATTAAACAGCTAACTGTTTATTTTTTATCATCGTCTTTGACTTCTTCAAACTCGGCATCGACGACACTGTCATCTGCCGCCGAATCACCAGCCCCTGAAGCAGAAGCCGAACCGGCAGCCGCCGCACCTTCAGCCGCTCCACCTTGCTGGGCATAGGCTTTTTCAGCCAGCTTGCCTGACAGCTCAGTCAAAGCCGTAGTTTTTGCTTCAATAGCACTCTTGTCATCACTTTTAACTGCTTCTTTCAGCTCTTCAATTGCTTTTTCAATCGCTGTTTTTTCATCAGCCGATACTTTATCACCTAATTCTTCCAGTGACTTTTCAGTTGCATGAATCATGCCTTCGGCATTGTTTTTAGCAGTCACCAGCTCTTTTAACTGTCTGTCTTCTTCCGCATGCGCTTCAGCATCTTTAATCATGCGTTCGACTTCTTCCTCAGATAAACCACTGGAGGCCTTGATAACAATTGACTGTTCCTTACCAGTCGCCTTGTCTTTAGCAGATACATTCAAAATACCATTGGCATCAATATCAAATGATACTTCAATCTGCGGCACACCGCGTGGCGCAGGTGGAATATCAGTCAAATCAAAACGACCCAGCGATTTATTGGCTGAAGCCATTTCACGCTCACCTTGCAACACATGCACTGTTACAGCGGTCTGGTTGTCTTCTGCGGTTGAGAACACCTGCGATGCATTGGTCGGAATCGTGGTATTCTTTTCAATCAGCTTAGTCATGACACCACCCATGGTTTCAATACCCAAAGACAATGGAGTCACATCCAGCAACAATACATCTTTGACATCACCGCCAAGTACACCGGCCTGAATCGCCGCACCCAAAGCAACTGCTTCATCCGGATTAACATCTTTACGAGGTTCTTTACCAAAGATTGCTTTAACCACTTCCTGAACCTTAGGCATTCTGGTTTGACCACCCACCAGGATCACATCGTTGATATCAGAAGCTGATAAACCAGCATCTTTCAACGCCTGCTCACAAGGCTTACGAGTTCTTTCAATCAAATCTTCAACCAGTGACTCCAGTTTCGCCCGAGTCAGCTTGACATTCAAATGTTTCGGTCCTGAAGCATCAGCAGTGACATAAGGCAGATTGACATCGGTCTGCTCGGCAGAAGACAGCTCAATCTTGGCTTTTTCAGCCGCTTCTTTCAAACGCTGTAAAGCTAACGGATCATTATGTAAATCAATACCTGTATCTTTTTTAAATTCCTCAGCCAGAAAATCAATGATTCTTAAATCAAAATCTTCACCACCCAGGAAGGTATCACCATTGGTAGCCAATACTTCAAACTGATGTTCACCTTCAACCTCAGCAATTTCGATGATGGAAATATCAAATGTACCCCCACCCAGGTCATAAACCGCTAAAGTAACATCGCCCGGCGTCTTATCCATACCATAAGCCAATGCCGCAGCAGTAGGCTCATTGATAATACGTTTCACATCAAGTCCGGCAATACGACCCGCATCTTTTGTAGCTTGACGCTGAGAATCATTAAAATAAGCCGGTACCGTAATAACCGCTTCGGTAACTTCTTCGCCCAAAAAGGCTTCGGCATCTTTTTTAAGCTTCATCAATACACGTGATGAAACTTCAGGTGGCGCCATTTTCTTGCCACGCGCTTCCACCCAGGCATCACCATTTTCAGCCTTAACAATTTTATAAGGCACCATGCTGATATCTTTTTGTACCACTTCATCATCAAATTTACGACCAATCAGACGCTTAATCGCAAACAAGGTATTTTCAGGGTTGGTAACCGCCTGACGTTTGGCTGCCTGGCCGACTAACACTTCGCCATTTTCAGCAAATGCCACAACAGAAGGCGTTGTTCTTGCCCCTTCACTGTTTTCAATTACCCGGGCCGCACCATTTTCCAGTACTGCCACACAAGAGTTGGTTGTTCCCAAATCTATTCCAATTATTTTAGCCATTCTTTTCTCCAGATTTTTTTAAATTCGTTAAGTTAGTATTGATATAGTGTTAGTTTTTTTAAATTCAAGCCTGCTCATCAATTTTTACTGAATCTCCCTGCGGATTATCTTCAGCTTTGGACACAACCACCATGGCGGGCCGTATCAATCGACCATTTAATAAATATCCCTTTTGAAAAACATTAATCACGGTATTCGGTTCAACATCGCTACTCGGCTGCGTGGACATTGCCTGATGCAATTCCGGATTAAAAGGCTGACCTAAAGGGTCAATAACCTCAATATTAAATTTGGAAAAAACCGATTCCAGCTGTTTTTTGGTTAACTCACTTCCTTCCCTGAGCTTAACCACTTCAGGATGATCGCTACTGGCCGCCTGAATACCTAACTCCAGACTGTCCAGAACAGTCAGCAATTCCTTGGCAAATTTCTCCAATGCATATTTATGGGCATTTTCTATATCTTTTTGAGTGCGTCTTTTAAGATTCTCCATTTCAGCAGTTGCACGCACGGCTTTATCCCAGTGCTCTTCTGCTTTTTTTTCTGCCGCACTTAATTGTTTTTTCAATTGTTCCACATCTTCAGAACCGGCCTGTTCTTCAGAATTTGATGTCGTTTGCTCAACAACATCCTCAGCCACATTATTTTCCGATTCATTTTGAGACGATTGACGCTCATTACTCATTTTTTAGCTCCAATAAAATTGATTTTCAGATTCTTTTTTGGAAGATGGGGTTAATTATTTATAATTCAAGGCCGAACCCAGCAATTTTGCAGTCACATCCACAAAGGGGATTACCTTGTCATATGCCATGCGGGTCGGACCAATAACACCCAGCACCCCAACCACTTCATCATTTACTTCATAAGGCGCCGTAACCAGGGTACATTGCTGAAACACCTCAAACCCTGACTCCTCACCAATAAAAATCTGTACGCCATCTGCATCCTGACACTTATCCAGTAAATGTAAAATTCCCTGTTTCTGATTAAATGCTTCAAATAATTGCTTCAGACGCTCCATATCCGACAGTTCAGAAAAATCCATCAAATTCGTTTGTCCGGAAATCACACAATCTTCAGCAGGCTTTTGTTCAAACGTCCGCTGCGCTATCTGCACCGCATCAATCATTTCCTGATTGACCTGTTTCTGCTTCTGAGTCATCTCCTCCAGCACAGCGGCACGGACCGATGCAAGGGTCTTGCCTGCATAAACAGAGTTTAAATAATTAGCGGCCTGCTGCAGCTCAGCCGGCGTAAAAACTCTGTCCGTAACAATGATTTTATTGTGAACTTCCTGTTCATCCGTCACAAAAATAACCAATACCCGATTACCCGATAATGGTAAAAATTCAATATGTCTGAGTATGACAACTTCCCGTTTTGGCAAGGTTACAACACCTGCCATCTGAGTGACTTCAGAGAGCAAACGTGAGGCTTTTTCGACTACATCACCGCTATCTTCCACTTCTTCCAGCAAACTGGCGCTAAGCTGTTCCAGTAATCGGGAATCCAACGGCTTAACTGTTAATAATGCATCCACAAATAATCGGTAACCGCTGACTGTAGGCACCCTGCCTGCCGAGGTATGAGGTGATCGAATCAAGCCCATTTCCTCCAGGTCAGCCATGACATTACGAATGGTCGCAGGACTCAGGTTAAGATCACTGTCTTTGGACAGAACCCGGGACCCTACCGGCTGTCCGTCTTGTACATAGCGCTCAACCAGCGCCTTTAGCAACAGCAATGACCGTTCATTTAAGTTGTTAATATTAATTTTCTTACCCATAACGCAAACCTGTTAGCACTCCATACAAACGAGTGCCAGCAGGCAAAACTACCAGCTACTCGCCCGCATGTCAATTCTGTGTAAAATAAATATTGCCATATTCCGCTATTGCATGACTTTGTGTATCGTCCGTGTCAGTCATAATGGCTACCGCATCTATATAACGGACATCCTCCCCCGTAATCCTCTTAAAATCTTCGCGGATATTTCTTTTTTCTAAATACCACTGCCCTGTTCTTGCCATTTTTCCTTTAACCGCCACCATCATTGCATTTTTACCAGCATAAGCATTCTCCCAGACCTCGCCTCTTTTCTGACTGGAGGACCAGACATAATTAATCGCTTTTGTTTTCCAAAAAGCCCAACCACCACTGACAATGACATAAACTCTGGCCGCATAATCATCCCCGCCCCTGGATTTTTCATCTACTGAAAAAACAGGTTTAATCACTTTCCATCGCCAGTTGATAAAAGGCGTCTGATACAAATCTATTTTCTGTTTTTTAACCAGACCGGAGGCGGCCTGCCGACTATCTGCCAATAATATTGTGACCTTCCCGTCTTTTTTCAAGTGATACAAGGTTTTCCCGTTAAATACTTTATCTTCCCACCCTGACAGCTCAGAATGTGAAAAAAGAGCTACCGGAATTTTATTATCGGCTGCCCAGAGTATTTGTGAAGTCAAATAAATCAGCATCGTAATCAGTTCTTTCATTTTTACCTCTACTCATGTTTTTACCGGCATTCATTTACTTTCTGATGTTACGCGACGGCTCTTTAATTTCATTTCCATGATCCAGGCCATCTCTGA
>CAYLNS010000167.1:0-4613 GCA_964385115.1 uncultured Methylomarinum sp. | reverse complement strand
GTTATCGGCCAATATGATGATATTGATGTATAAAAAAAGGGGTCGGGTTGCATGCCTTCTCCGGCAATCAATCTAGCGGGCTAAAGTCCCTTCTGGGGAATTACTCATTCTGTAATGGTCAGTCTTTATTTTTCCGTATACACTTAAAGCAGTCTGACTTTATATTAATGTTGTTTACGGATTATTTCCCTTATGTTTTCCAGATTTGTTGTTTATACCGCTTTTTTTTTGAAAAATTCTGAGCGTTATCAGAGAACCAAGCGTTTTTTTTACGATTTACTGGAAAATCCGCAAAGCAAACTGAAATCCCGGTTTGATATTTTCATGATTGTGCTTGTCATCGTCAGCGTATCGGCGCTGGTTTATGAGGTAGAGCATGAAACCGGGGAGTGGGCATTACTGCTTGAGCAGATTGTCGTGATTATTTTTGTCAGCGAATATCTGCTCAGAATGTGGCTGTATTCGGATTCTCATCGCATCATTATTGAATATTATGAGCGCACAGAGTATCTGAATATTCCATTTAATCTGTTTAAGATTATTGGTCAGGTTTTAGTTAAAAAGCTGGAATATGTTTTTACCCCGATAGCCATCATAGACTTGCTGGCTATTCTGCCCAGTTACCGGTCGTTAAGAATACTACGTATTTTTCTTATTTTCAGACTGTTCAAGTTACTGCGCTATTCGGTCAGTATGAAAATGTTTGCCGATGTTTTTGCCAGCAAGCGTTTTGAGCTGATTACCCTGATGATTTTCTTAGGCTTTCTGGTTTTTATATCCAGTGTGGCCATTTATTTGTTTGAAAATCCGACGGCGGGTGGAAAAGTTACCGATCTTTATGATGCGGTTTACTGGTCTATCGTTACGATTTCAACCGTAGGCTATGGCGATATTACTCCGTTGACCATTGGTGGGCGACTGGTAACCATGGCATTAATTTTGTCAGGTCTGGGAGTGCTGGCATTTTTTACTTCCATTATCGTGGCAGCCTTTAATGACAAGATGGATACCTTGCGGGAACAAAGAACCTATGCTGAGCTGGAGCGGTATCAGAATTTTATTATTATTTGCGGCTTTGGGCGGGTAGGCCAGCAACTGGCGGAATTATTGGCTCAGGATAAGCAGGATTTTGTCATTATTGATAAAGATGAAGACAGAATCATGCAGGCAAAGCAGCTGGGTTTTATGACGATTCAGGAAGATGCGACCAAAAACGGTGTGTTATTGGCGGCGGGGATTAACCGGGGTGTGTCTACAGTGATTTGCGCCACCGGGAATGATGTGATTAATGTCTATATCACATTGAGCTGCAGGCATTTGAACAAAGAAATACAGATAATTTCCCGCGCCAACCGTCATGAAAACATGGACAAACTTTATCAGGCCGGGGCGGATAATGTCATTGAGCCTTTTGTGATTTCAGGACTGCTGGCGGCTGAATATATCGGTCAGCCGGTGGCTTTTGAAGCAATCACCGGTATTTTGCATGAGCAGAAAAAAATATTACTGGAAGCGATTGTTGTCAAATCGGGCTCCATGCTGGAAAATAAATTGATTGGCGATTGTGATTTTACTGCCAGAAAATTAACCCTGGTGGGGGTCATCAGCACCAACCCCATGCATCTCAAGCATAAAAATAAATATCCCATTAAACATCAGCATTTTTATTTTAATCCCCCGGCGCATTTTAAATTACAGGCTAATGATATTCTGGTGGTCCTGGGCCGTGAATACAGTATTCAGCATTTTCAGGATCAAATTGAGCAAAGTTATTTGTTTAAAGATGCTGGTTAAGCTCTTCTTCATGAAACGGCAACATTTTCCGATTAAAATTCAAACAGACTTCTATACTTATAAAAGTCCTTTACGAGCATACAGATGAACAAAATTGCGGTTTTTGGATATAACCGGCTTTCGGTAGAAGCTATTAAGCGGCTTGATTGTAATTGTGTGACCGTGGTCGATCATGATGAGGAAAGGTTGCAACATGCCAGTGAAAATGGTTTGAATACCGCAAATATCGATTTCAGGAGCGATGACGATCTGAAATCTATCGGGATTGGCAAGGATGTGGACATTATTTTCTGTTTTTTTCTTGAGGACAGTGAAAATGTGTTTCTGACTTTGTCGGCGCGTGCGCTTGATGCGGAATTAAATATCATTGCCATTGTCGATGATCCGAATGCAGCAGAAAAACTCCTTGCCGCCGGAGCCAATAAAATAATTGACCCGTATCATATTTGTGGTCGGAAAATACATGAGTGGATAAAAAAGCCGGATATTTCCAATATTTTTGACCAGACTGTTTTTGGTCGCCAGGATTTACATGTCACCCAGGTGACGATTCCGGAAAACAGTTTTCTCGATCAGACATGGACCAGCGAGCTCAACCTGAATGAAAAATATAATCTGGTTTTGATTGGCGTGGTTGATAAAGAGTTGGGAGATGATTTGTATTTTGCCATTGGCGAACAGGATCATCGGCTGGATGCAGGTGATATTCTGGTTATTTTAGGCCCTTCACGAGAAATCAGAACCTTTAAGAAAGAAATTGAAAATGTTAAATAAATTAAAATTCACCCCCCGAATATGGTTTTTGCTGGGAGCTATCGCCTGTTTCAGCATGCTGGCAGTCGGCGCTTATTTCCAGTTTGTGGAAGAGCTTGAACCTTGCCCATTATGTATTTCACAGAGGATTGTTATTTTTGCAACCGGTCTGGTTTTTTTAGTGGCAGCTATTCATAACCCGGCTGAAACAGGACGCAAAATATATTCAATCCTGGGGGCAGCGGTAGCCCTGACCGGCGCCGGCATATCAACCCGGCATGTCTGGTTGCAGAATTTACCTCCCGATGAGGTGCCTGAATGTGGGCCCGGGCTGGAATATATTTTTGAAAATTTTCCGCTGACAGAAACCATTAAACTGATGTTGAATGGGACGGGTGAATGTGCCGATATTTTATGGACTTTTTTGGGTTTAAGTATTCCCGGCTGGACATTGATTGCTTTTTTGATGCTGGCGCTGGTGAGTCTGTTGCAATACTGGAACACGCCAGAAACAGGAGGTAGTGATGCGGAATAAGATTATTGGTGTTGTTTTGTTGCTGTTGACAGTCAATGTTTCGGTTGCAGGGGAACATGACGAAACATTATTAAAACAGGTGCTGAGTGGTAAGCAACGATCTGCAGCCAACAGAATGCGTGATATTTACCGGCACCCTGCAGAAACCCTGAAGTTTTTTGATATTCGTCCCTATATGACCGTTGTGGAAGTCTGGCCGGGAGCCGGTTGGTATACCGAAATTCTGGCCCCTTACTTAAAAGATGAAGGTGTGTTTTATACCGCTCATTTTTCACCTGATTCAGAGGTGCCGTATTTTAAAAACAGCGTGCGGCGGTTTATAGAAAAAACCCAAAAACAACCGGATATTTATGGAAAAATGAAACGGACGGTACTGGAGCCGCCAAAATATACTGAGATAGCGCCGCCGGGGAGCGCCGACCGGGTGCTGACTTTCAGAAATGTACATAACTGGATGAAATCCGGTCAGGCTGAAACCGTATTTAAAGCCATGTATGCGGCATTAAGACCGGGCGGATTATTGGGTGTTGTGGAACATCGCGCTGCGGATAAAACACCTTACGACCCGAAAGCATTATCAGGCTATGTTCATGAGAGCACGGTTATCCGGTTGGCAGAGCAGGCTGGTTTCAGGCTGCTGGATAAATCAGATATTAACCGTAATCCCAAAGACAGTACCCAGCATCCCAAGGGTGTGTGGACGTTGCCGCCTTCACTAAAGCTTAAGGACAGAAACCGCAATACTTACCTGGCGATTGGTGAAAGTGACCGCATGACGCTGAAATTTATCAAGCCTTACCAAAAATAAAACCCTTCTAACCTTGTGATATTTAAGCAGATATGGTTATATATCCCGATTTATAGGGAGGGAGAGTATTATGTGTTTTAGTGCCAATATGTCACTGGGCCTGGGCTTGGTAGGGCTGGCGGCGGCAACTATCACCTATCGTGATAAAACCGAGCCATTCTGGGTCAGACTCGCCAGGGCTTATGCTATTTTTCATTTTTCATTAATGGAATTTATCCAGTTTTTTGCCTACCCGGTTGCCGACCAATGTGGGTACGGGACGAATTTGTTTCTCAGCGAATTATCCACCTACCATATCAGCTTACAGGCCTTTGCCATAATGCCGGCTCTGGCAACTTATTCGTCGGATAAAACGGCATTGATAAAAGCGACAATGATTGGTGCGGTACTGAGTACTTCTTTCCTGATATTCAGTTTCTTGCCTCATGATTGGCAACTATTTGGTATCCAACCCAATTTTATTGGCGATATGGTGTCTTGTTTGTTTATGGGCAAATATCACATTGGTTATCATATTGGCAGTGCCTTTGGGCTGTTGGTGACCCACGGTTCATTATTTGCGCTGGCATTGAGTGGTTTTCTCTGGAAAGATAACTGGAAAATTGCCAGCTATCATTTTGTCATGGCTATATTAACCTTGTTTGTTCCACAATGGCTTTTTGGCGTCAGCACCGGCGAGGCCGCCGCTATTTATTGCTTTTATTCCATTCCGATTACCGCCAG
>CAYLNS010000166.1:0-4623 GCA_964385115.1 uncultured Methylomarinum sp. | reverse complement strand
TCAAGCATCATCGTGTTAATTTAAAAGGTAATAAAACAAGAATAAATGAGTAATAAAAAAGATCAGGGAACTGATAAGAAAAACTATGTCGATCCGTATTTTGAACGGGAGGCAAGCAAGTATGAAAATCCGATTCCCAGTCGGGAACTGATTCTAAAATTGATTAAAGAAGTTGGCAAACCATTGCGGCGTCAACAAATTGCCCAGCATTTTGGGCTGGAGTCCGAAGAGGATTTAGAGGCATTGCGTCGCCGATTGCGGGCAATGGAACGGGACGGCCAGCTTATTTTTAACCGTCGGCAAAAATACTGTCTGGTTAATAGCCGTGATTTGATTGCCGGAAGGGTTTTGGCTCATCCTGATGGTTTTGGATTTTTAAAGCCGGACGATGGTTCGGATGATTTATTTTTATCTCCTCGCGAGATGCGTTCTTTAATGCATCATGACCGGGTAGTCGTACGTGTGGCCGGCGTTGACCGGAAGGGCCGCCGTGAAGCATCTTTAGTGGATGTGCTGGAACGTAATACCCAACAGGTTGTCGGTAGGCTGCTGAAGGAACATGGTGTTACCTATGTGGTGCCGGATAATAAAAAAATCCCTCAGGAAGTGCTTATTCCTAAAGAGCATTTAAACGGCGCCAAAAAAGGTCAGATTGTAGTGGCCGAAATTCTTGAGCAACCAACCCAGCGCCGACAGCCAGTGGGTAAAATTGTCGAGATTTTGGGTCAGCATATGGCGCCCGGGATGGAGATTGAAGTCGCCATCCGTAATTATGAACTACCACATGAATGGCCAGAAGAAGTTCAGGAGGAAATCTCGCATCTGGGACCTGAAGTGCCGGAAGAAGCCAAGCAGGGACGCACGGATATTCGTCAGCTGCCGCTGGTGACCATTGATGGAGAAGATGCCCGGGATTTTGATGACGCTGTGTATTGTCAGAAAACCCCCAAGGGCTGGAAGTTGCTGGTGGCCATTGCCGATGTTTCGCATTATGTCAATATTCAGACGGCATTGGATGAAGAAGCCAAAAAACGCAGCACTTCGGTTTACTTTCCGGAACAGGTAATTCCTATGTTGCCGGAGATTTTATCGAATGGCTTATGTTCGTTAAATCCCGATGTGGATCGCTTATGTATGGTCTGTGAGATGTTGATTAACATAGAGGGCAAGGTTATCCGCTCGCGTTTTTTTGAAGGCGTAATGCGATCCCATGCCCGCTTGACCTATACCCAAGTAGCCAAAATGCTGGTTGAGGATAATAAAAAACTGCGGAAAAAATATGCCGCTATATTACCTGACCTGGAACAGCTTTATGATTTGTACAAGGTATTGAGAAAAGCGCGTGAAAAGCGTGGCGCTATGGATTTTGATACCCAGGAGACACAAATTGTTTTTGGCAAAAACCGCAAGATTGAAAAGATTGTGCCGGTGGAAAGGAATGATGCGCATAAACTGATTGAAGAGTTTATGATTACCGCTAACACCACCGCTGCACGCTATTTAAATCGTAAAAAGATTCCCCGTTTGTTAAGAATTCATGAGCCACCCACGCTGGAAAAGGTACAGGCTTTGCGTAAGTTTCTGGGAGAGTTGGGGCTGAGCTTAGGTGGGGGTGATAATCCGACCCCTTTGGATTATATGAACCTGCTGGCTTCCGTCAAAGGCCGGGATGACGCGCATTTGATACAGACGGTTTTGCTCAGGTCCATGTCTCAGGCCGTCTACAGTCCTGAAAATAAAGGGCATTTCGGGCTGGCGCTGGATACTTATACCCATTTCACTTCACCCATCAGACGTTTCCCCGATTTGTTGACCCACCGGGCAATTCGTCATTGTCTGAAAGGTAAAAAACCGGAAACTTTCTTTTATGGATTTCCTGATATGGTGGTGTTGGGGGAACATTGTTCTGCCAATGAGCGCCGGGCTGATGAAGCGACACGGGATGTGGTTGACTGGTTGAAATGTGAATATATGATGGATAAGGTGGGTGAAACATTTACTGGCCTGATTACAGCAGTCACTGGCTTTGGCTTTTTTGTTGAGCTAAAAGATATTTATGTCGAAGGGTTGGTGCATATTTCGACTTTACCTCAGGATTATTTCCATTTTGATGCGGGAAGTCATCAATTGATTGGCGAGCGCAGCGGCATTCGATATCGCCTGGGTGATACCGTTCAGGTTCAGGTTGTCCGGGTGGACCTGGATGAAAAGAAAATTGATTTTGAATTGCTCAAATCAACTAAAAAAGGGCAAAGAAAACCGGCTAAACCCAGGAAGCCACATCATAAAAAATCATCATCCGGCAAAAACAGAAAGCGCAGTCAATGAGTCTGACAAAAATTTATGGCATTCATGCAGTCCAGGCTGCACTGGATTATTCCGCCAGTAAAATTACCCGTGCCTGGGTGGACCAGCAACGTCAGGACAAGCGCTTGAAACAATTGCTGGATGATTTGTCATCAGCCGGCATCCGGTCGATTAAAACTGAGCGCAAAAAACTCGATAAGATGGGCGAGGGTAAAAATCATCAGGGCATCGTGGTTGAAATTGAAATGCCTGTCACCCGGTCTGAAGCGGACTTAAAACAGGATTTTCAAGCCTTGAGTGATATGCCTTTTTATCTGGTGCTGGATCAGGTTCAGGACCCACATAATCTGGGAGCCTGTTTAAGAACGGCGGATGCGGCCGGTGTGCACGGTATTATTATCACCAAGGACAATGCCACCGGTATCACGGCGACTGTCTGTAAAGTCGCCAGTGGTGCGGCGGAAACAGTACCGGTTTATCAGGTGGTGAACCTGGCGCGCACGTTGCGATGGTTAAAACAGCAGAATGTCTGGGTTGCCGGCGCCAGTGGACAGGCTCAGCAATCAGTTTTTGATGCGGATTTGAATATACCGCTGGCGTTGGTGATGGGAACAGAGGGGAGTGGGATGCGTCCATTGACGGAAAAACACTGCGATTTTCTGGTTAAAATCCCGATGAAAGGACAAGTGGAAAGCCTCAATGTATCCGTTGCAGCCGGCATACTGATTTATGAAACTTTCAGACAAAGAACATGACGGGCTGAAAACAAATGTACAAAGTCTGGGTATTGGTTTTGTTAACATTGCAGATGCAGTTTGCCTTGGCTGACAGCAATCCCCGTCTGATTCAGATGAACTGTATGAGCTGTCATAATCAGCCTGATGAAGTTATCCCCGATTTAAAGTCTTTATCGCCCCAGCAAATGCTGGCGGCCTTGCTGGATTTTAAATATGAACGGCGCCCTTCATTGATAATGGGACGCATTGTCAAGGGGTTTTCCGAACAAGAACTGGCAGACACCACCCGTTTATTTTATCCATAGTATATGCAATACAATCGCCGCCAATTTATCCGTCAGATTGCAGCGGGCAGTTCATTACTGTTGACTGGCTGTTCAGGTTTACAGGTAAAAAAATCTTATTCTGCACATGTGGTCGTCGTTGGCGGCGGCTTCGCCGGGGCAACCGCTGCCAAGACAATCAGACAGCTGGATGATACGATCAAGGTGACTCTGATTGAGCCTAAAAGTCGTTATGTCACTTGTCCTGGCAGTAACTGGGTCTTGGCGGGATTAACCTCGCTGGATTCCATCCGTTTCAGTTACCAAAGGTTATCGACCGCTTACGGGATAGATGTGATTGCTGAACAGGTTGAATCGGTTGATGCAGAAAAACAAACGCTAGTACTGGCCAATCAGGACCAAATAAATTATGACCGTTTGATTATGGCGCCGGGAATTGATTTTAACTGGGACAGTATTGACGGTTATTCGGCTGAGGCGGCAAATCAGATTCCCCATGCATGGCAGGCAGGACGGCAGACAGAAATTTTGCTTCAGCAGATTCATGCAATGCCTGATAATGGGTTGATTGTTATTTCCGCACCGGCCAATCCTTTCCGCTGTCCGCCCGGGCCATATGAGCGGGCCAGTTTACTGGCTTATTACTGCCAGCGACATAAACCCCGGGCCAAAATTCTGATTCTGGATCATAAGCGGGGATTTTCCAAACAGGCTTTGTTTATGCAGGGCTGGCGCAGGAATTATGGCTATGGCACCGAGCAGAGTCTGATTGAATGGCAGTCGATAACCGATAATCCGGTGATTGCTGTTTCTGTAAAAGATAAAACTTTGCTGACAGATTTTGGCGATCAAATTAAAGCCGATGTATTGAATATTATTCCTGCGCAAAAAGCCGGTCAGATAGCCGCCAGCAGTGGATTAACCGACAATTCCGGCTGGTGTCCGGTTCAGCCGGATACGGCGGAATCAACATTGCGGGATAAGATTCATGTGATTGGCGATGCGGCCATTTATCCGGGGATTCCAAAATCCGCTTTTGCCGCAAATTCAGAAGCCAAAGCCTGTGCCATGGCCGTTGTGCATTTGTTAAAAGACAAACAGCCGCCTGAGCCCGTATGGATGAACACCTGTTTCAGCCTGTTAACGCCGCAGCAGGGGATTTCTGTAGCAATGGTTTACAAGCTGAATCAGCAGCAACAAATCTACAAAGTCAAGGGAGCCGGTGGCGTTTCAAGCCGGACGGATAGCCAGTCCCTGCATCGTGAAGCACAAATCGCCAGAAACTGGTATAAAAG
>CAYLNS010000165.1:0-4668 GCA_964385115.1 uncultured Methylomarinum sp. | reverse complement strand
TAAGTAACTGATAGTAAAATATATTTGTCTTTTAAATTACGCTGAGTAGTTACCAATTTGAACATTAGATTGTTATCACGGTCTTGATTTTAACTCCATTGGGATAGTCAATTATGAATTCAACACCTTTTCCGATTCAGGATTATGCCTTACTGGACGATGCCGAGTGTGATGCTCGCATTGTGGCAGCAAAACAAAAGCTGGGTAAGCAATGTATTGTTTTAGGGCATCATTATCAGCGTGATGAAGTCTTCAAACATGCCGATATTTCCGGCGATTCATTAAAATTATCGCGGGAAGCAGCCGAATCTGAAGCACAATATATAGTATTTTGCGGGGTTCATTTCATGGCAGAGGTGGCCGATATTTTATCGCGACCTGAACAAATCGCCATTTTGCCAGATATGGCAGCCGGTTGCTCCATGGCGGATATGGCTAACCAGGTAAAAGTGCAGAAATGTTGGGATGAATTGTCTCAGCTTATAGATGCAGAGGCAGAAGTCACCCCTGTCACCTATATTAATTCTGCAGCAGATCTGAAGGCCTTTTGTGGGCGGCATGACGGTATTGTCTGTACCTCATCCAATGCCGAAAAAATACTCAACTGGAGCTTTTCCCGCAAATCAAAAGTCTTGTTTTTCCCTGACCAGCACTTAGGACGAAATACGGGATATCGGATGGGCATTCCGCTGGAACAAATGGTTACCTGGGATTTTACCCAGCCAATGGGCGGTCTGACGGAAGAGCAGATTAAAAATGCCAAAATCATTTTATGGAAGGGCTATTGCTCAGTGCATCAGGCTTTTAAACCCGAGCATATCGATGCTTTTCTGGAAAAGTATCCTGAAACAATTGTGATTGCCCACCCTGAAGCCTGCTTTGAAGTCTGTCAGAAAGCTGATTACATTGGTTCAACTGAAGCTATCTTAAAAATTGTCAAAGAAGCCGAGCCGAATACTCGCTGGTTGGTGGCAACAGAGTTAAATCTTGTCAACAGACTGAATGAAGAATGTAAAGATCAAGGGAAACAGGTTCATTTTATGGCGCCGACATTGAGTATGTGTTCCACCATGTTCAGAACGGATACCCAGCACCTGGCCTGGATTCTGGAAAATTTAGCCGCCGGTTTTGTTGTAAACCAGGTCAAAGTCCCCGAAGATGAATCGCTATTAGCGAAAAAATCACTGGAAAATATGTTATCGGCCAGTTAAAGGCTGGTGACAAAAAATATTCCGGCTTTTCCGGCAAGGCTTGATGTCGATAACTACCCTGTCTAAATCAAGGTAGTATGCCGATGAAGTTTTTCATCAGTAGTTTATTTTTTGCTATAGTTAAGGTGCTTGTTAACTACTGAATTTTGAGAATACTTTGACTAAAAACCCTGTAAAAATAATCGTTTATTTTCGGTTATTTCTGATATTAATGGTGTTTCCCATATGGGTGGATGCCGCTTCGGGGTTGCTTGAACATCAGCGCCAACTGTTTCTGCAGGCAGAAAAATTAGTCGATGCCAAAAATGAAGAGCAGTTTTTGGTATTGGCTAATCAGCTAAAAGATTATCCTCTTTATCCTTATCTGCAATATCAATGGCTTTCCAGGCATCTGGAGCAAAATAAAAAAATCCAACAGTTTTTAATCAAATATCGTAACAGTCGTTATGCCTCGCTTTTAAAAAACAAGTGGTTACGATATCTTGCCAAGCGGCAAGACTGGGAACAATTAATTAAATATTACAGAAACTCCAGTCAGGCAGATATTCAATGTGCCTATTACCTGGCAAAATACAAAGCCGGGCAGAAAAAAACAGCCTTAACTGCGGCTCGTAAACTTTGGGTGGTGGGGAAATCCCAGCCTAAAGCCTGTGAACCCTTGTTTAAAATATTACAGTCGTCCAAATATTTTACCCGGGAATTGCTTTGGCAGCGGTTTCAGGCGGCATTAAAAAGACGGCGGGTTTCACTGGCCCGATATGTTCAGCGATTAATGGGAAAAAAGGATCGCAAGGTCGCCTCTTTATGGTTAAAGGCTCATCAAAATCCCAAAAAGGTTATTCTGAAGCCAAACTGGCATAAAGGTTATAAACAGGCCGGTTTGATTTTTGCTCATGCGATTGATCAAATTGCCAGACGCAATTCAAAACAGGCCAGTGAAATTTGGGATCAACAAAAACATCAATATATTATTCCTCAATACCGGGTCGAGCAGATTGAACGGCGGCTGGCGCTTGGGCTTGCTTTTAGAGGTGATGAAACTGCCTGGCAACGTCTTAACCGGCTGAAGAAGAAAGATATTAAAGTCAAGGAATGGATGATACGCACGGCATTGAGAGAAATGAACTGGCCGCATGTGGAGCAGGCTTTGGCCAGTTTGACACCGGCAGAAAAAAAGAAAATTAACTGGCAATACTGGCAGGCCCGAGTCTATGAGCAAACCGGCAGACAAAAGCAGGCTGAAAAAATCTATCAACAATTGTCAAAGGACAGAAGTTTTTATGGGTTTCTGGCGGCGCATCATTTAAAGCAGGATATTGCGCTGGGGGATAAACCACTAAAAATTTCTGAAGTAGAAATTAATACACTGAAACAGCGGCCGGAATTTCAATTGATTGCTGAGTTGAATGTTCTGGACAGAGTCGTGGAAGCAAAAAGACAGTGGTGGTATCAAATAAAACGACTGAAAAAAACCGAGATTATGGCGGCTGCGAAACTGGCGGAACAGTGGGGCTGGAATCAGGTGGCTATTTATACTATTGCCAGAGCAAAATACTGGGATGATGTGGGGTTAAGATTTCCGATAAAGTATGAGAACCAGATTCAGCAAAATGCCCGCTTAAATAACCTGGACCCCGCCATTATTCTGGGACTTATCCGGCGTGAAAGTGCCTTTGATGAAAAAGCCCGGTCGCCGGTCGGTGCCAGAGGATTGATGCAAATCATGCCCAAAACCGGACGACAAATTGCCCGGGAGCTAAAGCAGAGATGGCACTCAGAATCGGTGCTGTTTAATCCTGAAGTCAATGTCAAATACGGTTCCTATTATTACAAACAGTTACTAAACCAGTTTAATGGTCATTACGCGCTGGCGGCAGCCGCTTATAATGCGGGGCCGCATCGGGTCAACAAATGGCTGCCTGAATTGCCCATGGCGGCAGATATTTGGATAGAAACCATTCCGTTTAAGGAAACTCGCGCCTATGTTGGCGCGGTTCTGACTTATGCATTGATTTATCAGCAAAGAATGCATCGTAATGTGCTTAAAATCAAAGAATTTCTCAGGGATATCCTGCCCAAAGAAAAATTGAGCTGATTTTTTTTGCTGTCTGGGGGATAATAAGCAGTTAATTAAGAATTAGACCCAGGTATGTAATCGATGGAGAAACAGCACAGTTTTACGCGCGAAGAACTATTAAAATCAGGCCGAGGGGAGCTGTATGGGCCGGAAAACGCGCAATTGCCTCTTCCCAATATGTTGATGATGGACCGGATTACCCATATTTCAGATGAAGGCGGGAAATATGGGAAAGGGGAGATTATTGCAGAGCTGGATATCAATCCTGATTTGTGGTTTTTTGATTGTCACTTTAAAGGCGACCCGGTTATGCCAGGCTGTCTTGGTCTGGATGCCATGTGGCAACTGATTGGCTTTTATCTATGCTGGATGGGTGGGCCAGGTAAAGGTCGCGCATTGGGCTGCGGGGAAGTGAAATTTTTCGGACAGGTGCTGCCGACAGCAAAAAAAGTCACCTATCACATTGATTTAAAAAGAGTTATATTGCGCAAACTGGTTATGGGTATTGGTGATGCCAGCATGGATGTTGATGGAAAAACCATTTATGAAGCTAAAGACCTGAGGGTCGGGCTGTTTACCTCTACACAGGATTTCTAAAAAGGTCTCGACTATGAAAAGAATCGTTGTAACAGGTCTGGGAATTGTTTCCAGTATTGGTAATAACCGCGATGAAGTGGTTAAATCCTTAAAAGAAGGGCGTTCGGGCATCAGCTTTGCTGACGACTATAAAGAGTTGGGATTTCGAAGTCATGTACGCGGCGCCATCAATATCGACCTGGATGAATTTATTGATCGAAAAATAAAACGATTCATGGGCGATGGCGCAGCTTTTAACTACATAGCCATGCAGCAGGCCATTGATGATTCCGGTCTGGAAGAAAGCGATGTTTCAAATGTTCGCACCGGTCTGGTAATGGGGTCTGGTGGGCCGTCCACCTCAAACCTGGTGAATGCGGCTGACATCTTACGCGAAAAAGGTGTTAAAAGAGTCGGGCCGTATATGGTTCCCCGGACCATGTCCAGCACAAATACCGCTTGTCTGGCGACGCCTTTCAAAATAAAAGGGGTGAATTACAGTATCAGTTCAGCTTGTGCCACCAGCGCTCACTGTATTGGTCATGCGATGGAGCTGATTCAATTGGGTAAACAGGATGTTGTGTTCGCCGGTGGCGGCGAGGAAGTCCATTGGTCCATGTCGGTTTTATTTGATGCCATGGGCGCGTTGTCATCCAAATACAACGACACGCCAGAAACAGCATCCAGACCTTATGATGAGACCCGGGACGGTTTTGTTATTTCCGGTGGCGGGGGTGTGTTAGTCATTGAAGAGCTGGAACACGCCAAAGCACGCGGTGCAAAAATTTATGCCGAGCTGGTGGG
>CAYLNS010000164.1:0-4680 GCA_964385115.1 uncultured Methylomarinum sp. | reverse complement strand
AATATCGTTTAAACTCACCTAAACTTTACGATAAAGTTCGCCCAGGTTTTGCAAAAATGAAAAAACAAAATTTGCTGTATATTCAATGGACTGACGCCTATCAGACCAATTGTATGATTCTTGATGAGCAGCACCACGGCATTATTGCCACGATTAATTCATTGTATTATTTTATCCAGAAAGGCTATGGTCTTGATGCCTTACGACCTACGCTGAAAATTTTAAATGAATATATGTTATTTCATTTAAAAACTGAAGAAATGATTTTGCATGATTTAGGGGTCGAGTTAAATAAAGATCAGCTCAATACCCAAAAAGAAGAACTCGATGATTTCAAACTCATTGCCCGACAAGCCATTCGTTACAAAGACCCTAATATGATGTTAAATTTTTTGAAGAAATGGTGGCTTAATCATATAAATAGCCATGATAAGCATTTACATAGCGACCACTAAATGACGATTTGGTTTTTGTAATTAAAATTAATTTTCGGCCTGTTGCCCAAGTCTTTGCCGGTTTTCAGCCAACCATTTGACCAATTTATCCGCAATCTGATTACTGGCCTGGTTCAGTGCGTCCACGGCTCCCTTGGCATTGACAGTTTTTAATGGAACCGTCGCGGTAAACTCTTTGGAATCGATGATAGAACGATTAGCGGTATTTACCAGATAAAACCGGGCTCTGACAATTGATGTTGACTCCCCTTGGTTGATTCCCTTTTGCCGAAAATCCAGTAACCGGCTTTCCAATAATAAATCGGCACGGGAAAAAGAGGAAGAAGAAATCACGGCTTTAAACAGACCACTGTTCTCCAGTTTCTGCTGAATAATATTTTCAAGCAACTTTACGGGCGCGTCATTCCAACGACTATAGGCATAGCTGTTTAATTGATTGTCCTGGTCAGAATAAATAATGTCCCGTCGGCTATATTCAGATAACGCTTTAATCGGAGTTATCTTAATGACTTGTGGTCGATGAATCAGACTGGATAGAACGAGTTCTGGATTTTCAGTTTCCAACGTGTAATTTTGTACAGGCGGTACGGTTTCGGCCACACAGCCCAACAAAAAAATCATTATCAAAAAAATCTTAATCTTCATCATATCCTTTCTCGCCCGGTCCTGGTTTTGTTTGTGTATGTTTGAAGATAAAATCAGCGGGGCTTTCTTCAAATTTTTTCAGAATACTTTGTAAATCATTTGTTAAAAAATTCATTTGTTGAATAAATTGATTAAATGAATTACCCGCCTGACCAACTTCTTCTGTCAATTCCTGACCCACATCTGCATACCTTTCTTTAAAAGTATCCGACATGTTTTTAACACTATGCGAGGCTTTTTCAACCTTTTTAAAAGCACTGGTCACGTGTTTTTCCATCACAATACCTCTATGCACCAGCTCTTTAAATTCATGCATCTCTTCCCGGGCCTCTTTGACCAGAAGATGGCTTTCTTCCAGTAAACCTTCAAAATGTTGTAAATTTTTATCACTTAATAATCGGACAAATTTATCCAGCGCCAAGACAGATTTTCCGGTCAGGTCCGTCACTGACTCATCAATTCGTGCAAAAATAGAAGGTTCAGATGCGATAACCGGTAATTTATCTCCTTGAGATGTTAATAAAGGTGAGTCTTTTTTTCCGCCAGCCAGTTCAATATAAGCTAAACCTGTCAAGCCAAATAATTTGAGTGTTGCTTTGGTGTCCTGCTTGATAGGCACTCCCTGTTTAATTTTTAGTCGCAGCTCGACCTGCTCGGGATCTTCCGGGTTAAGCGCAATATGATCCACTACACCGACATTAACGCCTCGGTATTTAACGCTCGCATCAGGGCTTAATCCGGCAACGGACTCGGTCATATAGACTAAATAATAGTTATATTCCTGTTCATTGCCATGCTTCGTCAGCCAATAAACGAAATAAATCAGACCGCTGCCCATCAGGATGACAAAAAGCCCCACCACGGTATAGTTTATTTTACTTTCCATTTGTACTCCTTAAACGTCCCCGCTCACCCCAGAAAAATTCTTTTATAACCGGATGGTCTGTATGAATGACCTGCTCCAGTGAGCCCTCGGCAATCACCTTTTTATCTCCCAGCACGGCAAAGCGGTCAACAATATTCCAGATGGAATCAAGGTCATGTGTAACCATGATAACAGTCAAACCTAAAATATCTCTTAATTCCATAATAAGCCGGTCAAATGCCTCAGCGCTGATCGGGTCAAGTCCTGACGTGGGTTCATCCAGGAATAACAACTGCGGATCCATAACCAGCGCCCTTGCCAGCCCTGCCCGTTTAATCATACCACCACTCAATTCAGCAGGATACAAATTGCCGGCATGTTCCGGCAACCCCACCATATTTATTTTGACTCTGACCAAGTCATCTATCACCGCTCGAGGCAGATGACTATATTCCTTTAACATGACAGCAATATTTTCAGCAACCGTCAAAGAGGAAAACAAAGCGCCTGATTGAAACAAAATTCCCCAACGCTTTCTCAGCTCAAACGCATCAGCCAGACTGATATTTAACACATCATAGCCTAATACCTTTACGCTTCCAGCCTTGGGTTTAAGCAACATAATCATTTCTTTCAACAGCGTGGATTTCCCTGAGCCACTGCCGCCCAGCAGGCCATAAATTTCGCCCCGGTTTATCGTCAAACTCACACCTTGATGAACAACATTCGGACCAAATTGTGTGACAACATCCTCTACCCTGATAACCGGCTGACTCACAATCCCAGCTCCGTCAAAACTACTGAAAAGATAGCGTCACAGGCAATGACAAGAAAAATGGCATTGACTACACTAATGGTCGTAAAGCGGCCAATACTTTCTGTATCTTTGGAAACCTGAAAGCCATTAAAACAACCTACCGAGGCTATAAGCCAGGCAAAAAACGGTCCTTTTATCAATCCAATCCAGACATGTTTCACCGCCAATACATTTTGTAAACGATGTAAAAATTCGCTAAATGAAAGATGTAAATGTAGATTTGATATAACCATTCCTCCCAAAATACCAATAATATCCGCAAAAAAAATCAGTAATGGAAGTGCAATCATCAAGGCAATTATTCGAGGTAATACCAGGAAACGATGAGGCTCAAACCCCATTGTTTTCATCGCATCAATTTCTTCGGTTAATTTCATTACACCGAGTTGAGCCGTATAGGAAGATCCTGTTCGTCCGGCCACGACAATAGCGGTAATCAATGGCGCAAGTTCTCGTGTCACTGAAATGCCGATCATATCTACAATAAAGATATTAGCCCCAAATTTTTCCAGCTGGACAGCACCTTGATAGGCAATGACTACACCAATCAGAAAACTGGTCAATGTAATAATGGGAACAGCCCGAAGACCGGCGTCTTCAATATTCTTTACAATAGCTTTAAAGCGGATTGACCCCGGATAGCGTAGATAATGCAGCAGCTGAATAAAATTCTCGCCAATAAAGCTGATAAAGGCAATAATATTCTGTACAAACTCAACACTGTTTTTACCGGTGGCTTCCAGCATCCTGAGCAGAAAAAAAGGCGCTTCAGATTTTGATGAAGTAGATTTTGAATGATATTTTCCAAGTAGAGAATAAAGTTCATTAAAATCATCACTGCCACCCGATATTTCTATCTCGCAATGTCTGGCTTTAAGAGCTTCAACCATCTCGGTAACCAGCAGCATCCCTGCTGTATCAATTTTTCTGACAGTGGAAACATCCCATATGACTGAAACATGTTCGCACTGCCTTTTGAGTAATTCCAGCTGGGGAATAACAGCATTCAGATAATTGACTTTCCAATCTCCCGAACTGGTTATTTTTACAGATTGCTGATCAATTTCTATCCATTCCAAACGGGCTGGGATAACATCTTGCATTAGCTGTTATTTAACCTTGTCTGAGTCGGTAGTAGAGCGGGTACGTGCGGTTTTGGCCAGGGAATGATAATAATCATATAACAGGTTTAACTCTTTTTCTTCCAACACTTCAAGGTCCATAATATCTTGTCTGGCTCCTTTTTGGGCACGAAGCAGTTCATCCAGCTTGATATGAATAGCCTGATTTTCTCTGTTTTGAGTGTGCTGAATTAAAAAGACCATTAAGAAAGTAACAATAGTGGTAGCTGTGTTAATGATTAATTGCCAGGTATCTGAAAAACCAAAAACAGGGCCGCTGATCATCCAGAAAACAATAATGGCCAACGCGCTGTTAAAAGCAATCGGCCTACCACTCAGATCGGATGCAAGTCGGCTAAAATAATCAAAGCGACGATTCCATACTTCATTATTCTTAAAAAAGAAATCAAGAACATAGCGATAATTTTGATTCGCAATGGTTTCTTCTTCTACATTCATAATATCCTCCACGATGTTTTTATTATTTTATAACTACCAGCCTAGCTCTCTATGAACTGGCACAGAACGACAACCATCTAAATAGTGACTGCTTCTGCTGGTTAGTTATATTTTTCCAGGGCACTACAGTTTTTGTAAGACTGTAGATTTCTGCCAAACTGATTATTACAAAATAAAGCTTATTTCCAATTAAGAATATACCGCTACTTTGCACGATTGTATATTTAAACCTTTTTTTGCCAGTTTGCCCATATTTTTTTGAGTCAGGCTATTGATTTATCAGGATGCATAAAATCAATCCTGTAGCGCTGTGCAGCG
>CAYLNS010000163.1:2160-4758 GCA_964385115.1 uncultured Methylomarinum sp. | reverse complement strand
CGACGATAATAACGCTCCTTAACCAGGCGAAAGCCCCAGGTCGACATTCTGACCCAGGGGCTTTCCCAATTTCGATAAGCCAGGCGGGAACGATCAGGCCCGGCATTCCAGCCACCACCGCGAACGGCGATAAAATCATCTGCCGATAAGCGCTTACCCTCCACACATTTTTGCTCCTGTCCTTGATAGTCTGACTCATACTGTGAACAGCTCCATTCCCAGACATTACCCAACATGTCATATAAACCGAACTTATTGGGCAAAAATGTTTTTACCGGTGCGGCAAACACATAGTGGTCGATACATTGAAACTGCAACGGCCATTTAAATCCCCGGGTTGCAGTCAAATCAGCCATATTTGCATAGCGACAGGCCAGATCAGGATGGTTCCCCCAAAAAAACAGACCCGTGCTACCCGCTCTGGCGGCGTACTCCCACTCCGCTTCAGTAGGCAAACGATAATGCTCCCCGGTCTTTTTGTTTAACCAGGCAATATACTCTTGAATATCATAATAACTGACACAGGTAACCGGATGATGTTCATCCTGCCTGGATGATGGGAGAGGTTTTTTCCAGTTTGACTGCTTAAGCCAGCCCCAGCGACGTTTTTTTATATCAAAAGACCAGCAGCCCTTCTCGATAAAATTAATTTCCGCATCGGTAATATAGTGGGTATCTTGTACAAATCGCCTGAATTCGCCAACTGTGACCTCGCGGTCCGCCATTTGAAATTGTTTGATACAAACCCGATGCCGGAACTCATTTCTACCCCGGTTCAATTCATAGGACGAACTTCCCATCTGAAAACAGCCCCCCGGAATAACTATCATTCTGGGTATAATTACTGAGTTTGCCTCTGAATTATCAAACAAAGGACGAGCATACAGTAAGGGAGAAAAAAAAATGCTGATGATTAAGATAAATAAAAAGGATTTCATGCTGTAAAAGGATAGACCATAATATTCCTTTTCAAGTATGACTGAATCAAGATAACCTGAGTCTGAATATTTTTAAAAAAGCATGCATAATAATCCAAAAGCAACGACGCTGAGATAAAAAATGGAACAACCGAAAAAAATAGAATTTATCAGCTCAAGCGAACAAGGGGCTCCCACCGCCGCTGTAGAACCCAAACCACCTGCCCGCCTGAAAATATTTCTGAGCGTCTTTTTTATTAGCCTGGCGCTGGGCCTGATTATTAATTATGCCCGGCCTGCTGTTTACCAGAGCAGCGCCACCCTACTGACATCAGCCCCGGTTGCCATAGACCAGACCAGTGTCGACACGGCAGATCTGCAACATGTCACCATTCAGCAGCAAAAATTACTGGGCTATGAATTATTAAGCGCCACGCTTGAACGCCTCAAGAATCAGCAAGGAATTGAGAACCTGACACTTCAGGACATCCGCAATATGCTATCGGTTAAACCTGTTGAGCAGACCAATTTGCTGATGCTGGCCGCTACCGGCCCGGAGCCTGAATTATTGCCCAAAGTTGTCAACACCTGGATTAATGTTTACCAGGATGCCCGTGCCATGGGCATCCAGCAATCCGCCCGCCAGACCATTGAGCAGGTGCAAAGCGAACTCAAGGAATTAGACGAAAAAATCAGCCAAAAACAGCAAGAACTGAATCAATTTCGTCAACAGCATGATATCAGCTCTATCGTCCGGGAAGAAAATGAACAGACAGCCGCACTCAACGCCCTGACTCAGGCATTAAACAACGCCAAAGAAGATGAAATAAAAGCCAAGGCGCGGCTTGATGCCATAAACCAGGCCATTGCCAGCGGCCAGACTGTCGTCCCAGAACACGAACAAAGAAGTCTGAGCAATCTTGAAAAACGTTATCAGGATCTTAAAGAAAAGCTGGCTGAATTTGATAAACGTTACACCCGGGATTATCTGGCCCTGCAACCTTCTTTAAAATTTATTCCTGAACAAATTAAAAAACTGGAAAAAGAAATCAGACGGAAACGTAAAGTCGGTCAGAACAGTGTCTGGACTGAAGCCAGCCAGGAATATCAAGCAGCCAGACAGGTCACTGCCAAACTGCGTATACAGCTTGACCGGGCTAAAAAAGAAGCCGCCAGCTTTTCAACATTGTTTGCAAAACATGAACAGCTACAGGAAGATTTAAAATCTCTGGAAGAGCTTTATCGGGATACCCAAATCAGACTGACAAAAATTGAAAGCAGTCAGATAGAACAATACCCGCAGGTTGAAGTGGTGGAAAAAGCCAGTCTGAATTTACAGGCTATCAGCCCGGATTACACTCTGGGCGCCGGTATTGCATTATTGAGCGCACTGGTGCTGGCGTTTTTTGCGGTCTGGCTGATTGAATTTCTCAGCCTGTCCAGTAAACCTGAACAAGGCTTCCATTCCCCTATTGCTGTCTGGTTTGGTCAAGCCCCGCAACAAACTGAACAGATTATTGATGACGCCTCAGATAAACTGATTGAAAAAACAGATGAACAAGGACTGCCTTTTTTACAGCAGGAATATAAAAAAATACCTGATGAAGAATTAACCATTCTGTTAAAGAACAGTAGCCCGGACACCCAGCTGATTATTTTATTATTGTTATCAGGGCTGAGT
>CAYLNS010000163.1:0-2060 GCA_964385115.1 uncultured Methylomarinum sp. | reverse complement strand
ATTGAACAGGGAAAACTGTGGGAACAACCGTCTCAGCTTAACCCGGATGATATTAACGCCTTACTTTACTGTGTCTTTGTAGATGCCGGAATCAGCACCCAGGATACATTGCCAGCCGAGCAGATTCGCCAAAGCTATATTATTTATCTGGTGGAACAAGGCCTAAGGCTGACTTTACTGGAAAAAATCACCGGTAAACTGGCGCCGGTTGAACTGGCAGGCTATGCCCGCTTTTCACCTGAACATAAAGGACTGGATATCGACATGATTAATCCCGTTCATCCCTGTTGCCGGTAAGACATACTTTTCAGACAATCAGGTGAGATTCATACCATAATGAATCTCACCACAAGCCTTTAAAAAATTCTATTGCTGCGCTTCCAGCAGTTTCTTGCGGACACTTTTTGCCAGCGCATTGGCATAATCATCAATATTTTCATATTCCTGGCGCAATGCAAATTCCACACAGGCTGCGACCAGCTTTTTCATTTCCGCTATTTCTTCATGCGAACGGCCACATCCTTCACAATGTGTTCCCTCGTGGGTACATTCTGAATTACACGGTACAAATTTCATAACGCCTCCAGTTTTGCATTAAATTGTTTCGGCCAGTCTTTAAAATTAAAAACCTGCCCCTCTTCTCTCACCTGCGCCATTTTAGCCAGCTCCAAATCAGCATAAAGCCATTGAACCCGGTCATATTCACCTATGGCGACAATACCGTCATCCGGAAACCCTTTATCAACCGGTGAATACACGGCTGCCGCTCCACAGTTTATATCAACTGCCTCCGACCAGGAAGCCTTACCCACCAACGGTGACTGCAGCACATAACACTGATTTTCAAGCGCTCTGGCCTGACAACCGATTCTGACCCGGTAATAGCCTGCCCGGGTATCCGTACAACTGGGCACCAGAATCATGCGGGCACCCTGTTCAGCCATTTTGCGGGCAATATGTGGAAACTCACTGTCATAGCAAATATTAATGCCGATTTTTCCAAACCGGGTATTAAACAGTTTAATCTCTTCGCCTGCCTTGATCAGCCACTGCTCATTCTCAAAACGGGTCATCAGCAGTTTTTCCTGAAAGTCCGCCTCGCCTTCCGGAGTGAAAAAATACGCCCGGTTACGGTATTCACCCTGCTCATTTTTTACCGGAAAAGTGCCGGCCTGAATATAAATCTGATGCTTTACGGCAAGCTCAACATACAGTTTCAAATAATCGAGCAATAAAGACTGCATGGCCTCAAGTTGGGCGGATAAAGAACTGTAGATATCCTCAGAAAACAACGAGGCCAGCTCCATACTGGCATATTCAGGAAACAGTAATAACTCCGCCCCTTCATTAACCGCATCGGTAACCCAGCGCTCTACTTTTTCTTCATAGACCTGCCAGTGTTCCAGAAAACTGATATCGTACTGGGCAATGGCAACTTTAAGCATCTTCTTTCAGCCAGAATGTCATCGGTTTTGGGGTTTCCTGTTCCTCATCCAGGTCTTTCCAGGTATAGGTAGTTTTCAGCTCGGGATGTTTGACATAGCCGCGCTTGTTCCAGAACTTATCCAGCGGCACATAATCAGCAGGCCGCCTTGGATGGTCTTCAGGACGCTCAACACAACAAAAGGTAATATGCTTAAAGCCGCCTAATTGTTCGGCATGAGCTTCCCGCTCCTCAAAAAAACGTACTCCAATTCCCAGTCCGCGATAGGCTTTGTTAAGAACGGATTCACCGCAATAAAAGACCTCATCCGGATTATATCCGTTCTCAATAAACGGTTTTTTCACCTCATCGGTTTCATACTTCATCGGAATAGCGGTTGAAGCCCCCACGACCTTGTCACCATCCAGCGCCAATACAATGACACTTTCCGGACATTCAATATAGGTTTTCAGATATTTTTCCTCATAGGCATAATCACCATCATAAAGATAGGGAAAATCTCTGAACACTTCGATTCTAAGACGCGCCAGTTCCGGAATATATTCAATTAAATCCTGGCCGTTTAATCTTTTGATATTGATATTTTTTGACATGATTATCTTGAAGTTACAAAAAA
>CAYLNS010000162.1:0-4775 GCA_964385115.1 uncultured Methylomarinum sp. | reverse complement strand
AATGAACAATAACAAGCCCTTATCTGTTGTTTTTAGTGCAGGCGAGTCGTCGGGTGATCAGCATGCGGCCAGTATGTTTGAGCAATTACAATTGTTGATTCCCGGGGTTCGTGGATTGGGCATGGGTGGCGCCAAGATGAGACAGGCAGGAATCGATATCTGTGTCGATTCATCGGGCATTGGCGTAATCGGTTTGATTGAAGTGCTTCGTCATTATCGGGAGATACAGGCGGCATTGAAACGAATGAAGGCTTTGATTGTTCAGGAAAAGCCGGATTTGCTGGTGTGTGTGGATTATAAGGAATTTAATCTGAAACTGGCGCGATTTGCCAAGCAACAAGGTGTCAAGGTTCTGTTTTATGTCAGTCCACAGGTGTGGGCATGGCGTCCCGGGAGAGTAATCACCTATGGCCGAGCTATTGATATGATGGCGGTAATTTTTCCATTTGAAACCGCATATTATGAGGCAGAAAATATACCGGTACGTTATGTGGGGCATCCTTCGGTGGATAAAGTCAAACCTTTGCGAAGCCGGCAGCAGGATTTGAAATTATTTGGGTTGAATCCAGCGTATCCGGTCGTAGGTCTGTTACCGGGAAGTCGGGTGAATGAAATCAGGCGACTTTTGCCGGTGACGCTGGCGGCAGCCGCAAAGCTGGCTGAAAAGAATCCTCATCTCCAATTTGTTTTACCGCAGGCCGATTCCATTGCCGATGATATTCTTTTACCTTATTTGCAGGAGGTAAAACAGGATATTAAGGTCGTTAAAAACCAGCCCTATGATGCGATTCAATGTTGTGATGCGGTGATGACGGCCTCGGGAACTGCATCACTGGAGATTGCTTTAATGCAGGTGCCGATGGTGATTGCCTATAAACTATCGGCGTTGACTTATTGGCTGGGTAAATATCTGGTTAAGATTCCTTATATCGGCTTACCGAATATTGTTGCCGGAAAACAAATTGTCAAAGAATTGATTCAGCATGATGTCACTGCTGAAGCACTGGCTGATGAAGTCTGGCACTTGTTGGAGGAGCAGGGTTATCGCCAGCAGGTGGTGAAGGATCTGAAAGCAGTCAAATCCATATTAGGTTCCGGTGGGGGGTCAAAAAATATGGCGTTACTGGCCTGTGAGATGTTGCAGGGGCAGGGATCTAAATAATAAAGCCGGCATAAAAACCGGCTTTATTGTCTTTTCTTTAAAGCAGTAGTTTTATTTTGCTAATGAACCTAATGCATCAGCAGCAGATTTCACTGCGTCTTTTTTCTCTTCAACTTTGGTTGAAGTTTCTGTCGCAGGCGCTAAAGCTTCTGTTGCAGCATTGGTAGCGCTTTCTTTTGCATTGGTCGCTGCATTGCTTACAGCTTCAGTGGTAGCGGTGACAGCATTGCTGGCTTTTTCTTTGGCAGCTTCTGCTGTTGCTGTAGCTGCATTTTTAGCTGAGTCCAAAGCGTTAGCTGCACTTTCTGTTGCGCTGGAGGCGGCATTACTTACTGCATCAGTAGTTGCTGTTACGGCATTACTTGCTGTGTCTTTAGCAGTTTGTGCCGTTGATGCAGCAGCATCTTTAGCGGCTTCCAGTGCGTTAGCGGCACCTTCTGTGGCGGTAGATGCGGCATTGCTGACGGCATCAGTTGTGGCGTTAGCTGCATTAGCGGCAGCTTCTTTTGCTTTGTCCAGGCTGCCAGAAATAGACTCTGAGGCTGAAGAAGCAGCGTTGGAAACCGCTGAACCTACCTGCTCAGCTGAGGTGCTGGCATTGTCTGCCGCTTGTTCAGTTTTGTCACAGGCAGTCATTAATGTAGCGCCGAGAATTGATGCGACGAATAAATTGATTGTTTTCATTGTGGCTCCTTACTTTATGTTAAGTAATTTTTGTTATAACTGTAATATTCTAATAAAAGATTATTAAGCGAAACTGAATGGATGTTAGTGAATCTTTCTCTGGAAGAGTGCTTGGCTCAGACTATTTTTGTAAGCCTCTACACTCTTCAGGCAATCTATCATATCACTTTTGATATTAACAGTTACTTTCAGGATAGCTGTTCGGCATGCATATCAGTCGCTTACTCCAGAAGACACTGTGAATACAATCATGCAGGTCGGAATGCGACATCCCTGTCACATGTGATTTCTTTCCAACTAACTGATATTTAATAGGTTTGTTTGGGTCATTCAGCCTGAAGAATTACTTTTCAGGAAGCTGAAATGCTGGCGGCTTGTTTTGCTCTGAGAGTGATTTCCTGCCAGTTTTCGGCATCAACCAAATCAGCAGGCGCCATCCAGGAGCCGCCCACACAGGCGACGTTTTTCAAAGCCAGATATTCGCTGGCATTTTTGGGGTTGACGCCGCCGGTGGGGCAAAAGGTGATTTGTGGCAAAGGGCCGCCGATGGATTTCAGCATAGGGACGCCGCCAGCCGCTTCCGCCGGGAAAAATTTCATTTCGGTAATCCCTTTTTCCATCAGGCGCATGGCTTCGCAAGGGGTTGCAACGCCAGGCAATATAGGCACATTGCTGTTAATAGCGGCATTAATCAGGCTGTTGGTATAACCCGGGCTGACCAGAAATTCAGAGCCGGCATCAATGGCCTGGTTCAGCGTATCAATATTTATAATAGTACCGGCACCCACGATAGCATCGGGTACTTCCGCTTTAATTTGTTTAATGGCATCCAGCGCAACCGGGGTGCGCAAGGTGATTTCCAGCACCTTGAGTCCGCCTTCCACCAAGGCGTGTGCTAATGGTACGGCCTGCTCCAGTTTGTTAATAACCATGACCGGAATGACCGGTGATGTGTTCATAATTTCGCGAATAGTTTTCATGAGGATTGTTGTGTTTTATTAAAAGGCTGAGGGTTATTATTTCCTGCAGACAGCGTTTGTATACGCTGCCCGCAGTGATGGATTTAGTCTACAGGGAACAGATTGGATGCTCCGGTTTCTGCTGTTGATGCACCCAGGCGGAAATGTCCGAACATTTCTCTTCCCATGCCGTAGTGGTGATTATTGGCGCGGTTGGGAATTGGCGTGCGGGCATTAAATTCTTCTTCATCAACCAGGGCATTGATATCACCGGTCATCAGGTTCATGGAAATAATATCACCATCCATTACTTTGGCCAGCGGCCCGCCCATTTCACATTCCGGACACAGGTGAATCACAGATGGAACTTTTCCTGATGCGCCTGACATTCGGCCATCGGTGACCAGGGCGACTTTAAAGCCCTTGTCCTGTAAAACCCCCATGGGCGGTGTCAGTTTATGTAATTCTGGCATGCCATTGGCTCTGGGGCCCTGAAAACGAATGACGGCGACAAAGTCTTTTTCCAGTTCGCCCCGTTTAAAGGCTGCCAGAAAATCTTCCTGATCGTCAAACACAATCGCCGGGGCCTCGATGACTTGATGGTCTTCTGAAACAGCAGAGACTTTGGAAATTCCTCTGCCAAGATTACCTGTCATGACATGCAGGCCTCCCATGGGAGAGAAGGGTTTTTCCACGCTACTGAGTACATCGGGATCCAGAGATTTTTCCGGGCAGGGTTGCCAGTGGATTTTTTCATCAATAAGTTTGGGCTCAAAAGTATAGCTTTCCATGCCTCTTTCATCGGCAACGGTTAATACATCTTTATGCAGCAGGCCGTGTTTGAGTAGTTCTGCAATCAATACGCCCATGCCGCCGGCTGCATGGAAATGATTCACGTCAGCAGGGCCATTCGGATAGATTTTTGTCAACTGTGGAATAACCTTTGACAGCCGGTCAAAATCATCCCAGTTCAGAGTAATGCCTGATGCACGGGCAATGGCTACCAGGTGCATGGTGTGATTGGTTGAGCCACCAGTTGCCAGCAAGCCGATTACCGCATTGATAATGGCTTTTTCGTCCACCATGCGGGCGATGGGGCGGAAATCGTCACCAAGAGATGTGAACTTTAAGACTTGTCTGGCCGCTTCACGGGTCAGTTCATCCCGAAGCGTCGTGTCAGGATTGACGAAAGAACTTCCGGGAAGATGTAGCCCCATGATTTCCATCATCATCTGATTGCTGTTTGCGGTTCCATAGAAGGTACAGGTGCCTGGAGCATGATAGGCGGCCGCTTCTTTTTCCAGAAGCTCCTGACGGCTGATTTTGCCAATGGCATAAGCCTGACGGGCGCGTGCTTTTTCTTTATTGGTAATGCCGCTGGGCATGGGGCCGGCCGGGACAAAAACAGCGGGAAGATGGCCAAAGCTCAATGCGCCGATTAACAGTCCTGGCACAATCTTGTCACAGACACCTAAATATAAAGCGCCATCAAACATATTGTGACTCATGCCAATGGCCGTAGCCATGGCAATCAGGTCCCGGCTGAACAATGACAGTTCCATTCCAGGCTGGCCCTGGGTGATGCCATCACACATGGCAGGCACTCCGGCTGCAAACTGGCCAACGCCTCCGGCCTCATGAATCGCCTGTTTGATGATGTCTGGATATTCTTTATAAGGTTCGTGCGCAGAAAGCATATCGTTATAGGATGAGACTATGGCAATATTTGCTTTCTGGCTGCCTATCAAATCCTGTTTGTCTGACACCGGGCAGGCGGCAATACCATGTGCCAGGTTGGCGCATTGCATGCTGGTTCTGATGGGCTCTTTTTTAGCCTGGGCATCAATATAGTTCAGATAAGCTGTACGCTCTTTCTGGCTGCGTTCGATAACTTCCTGAGTGACTTGTTCGATGGTAGGGTGCATATGTTTCTCCTGTCCGGATAATGCTGGACGAAAATGGATAAGTGT
>CAYLNS010000161.1:2179-4835 GCA_964385115.1 uncultured Methylomarinum sp. | reverse complement strand
CATACATTATCAACCCGACCCGGATAAACAGGCGCTGATGGAACTTAAAAAACAGGTCCGGCAATTCAAGCTTCGTACAAAGAGAGATTAATTCATTATGGCCGTATTAAGATGCAAGCAATGTGGGCATACCCGTGAAGTGGGGAATGAATATATTGGAAAATCAGTACACTGCCCACAATGCCGGCACGCCACCCGGGTTTATGAGACCATCCCTTTTATCAATGCCTTATTGAAAAAACACTTTCTGGTGCTGAAAGAGCTGCACGACTTAAAAAAACAAACCCACCAGCCTGAGTCATCATCTGAATTACAGGCACTGAACGATATTGATATTTACAATACCACCGCATTAACCAGCAGCGGGCAATACCAACCGATTGTGCAATGGTTTGATAAACTGAATATAAAGACCCGGATTAATCATGATGCCATTGATACAACCGGCTTTTTTGATGAAATTGCGCTATCTTTGGGTAATAATTTCAATACCTTAAAATTTGTCAGCAATCAGATAAAGTATGTCCAGAACAAAGGTTATGAGAATGTAAAGCTGCAACTGGATAATAAATCCGCACAGGAAATCAAAGAAATCCGGACGTTTTGCGGCGAAATGTATGACTACTCTTTTGTTGCCAAATACTTTTATCAAAAACGGGAAAAAATCATTCGCCTGACCTTACAAACTGCTCCCAAAATCAGACATTTTTTTAATGGCATCTGGATGGAATGGTTTGTGCTAATCAAATTGCTGGAATATTTCCGGGATCATCAGGTTTCAGCCGCCTGTATGCGCAGCGTTGAAATTCAATTTGCCAACGGTCTGTCGAATGAGCTGGATATCTTCTTTCTGATTAACAATTCAATACCCGTGTGTATCGAATGTAAAACCGGAGAATTCAGGACCGATATTGATAAATACCTGCAATTACGAAAAAACCTTAACATCCCGAAAAAGAATTTTATTATTTGTGTATTCGGATTAGATGACAAGCAAACTCAGGGCATGTCCAGCATGTATGATTTAACATTCACCAACGAGCGAAATTTTATTCAACATATCCAGTCACTGACTTGATTCCTTTTTTCAACAAGCCGAAATTACCCATGAAAACAATCTTGGTTATTCTATTAGCCCTGTTGCCATTAACTGCGTATTCAGAAAACAAACCAACACATATGGCCGCATCGCCTGTGGATAAACTGTCTCCTGAAATTAAATCGTTATTAACCCAGGAAATGCAGTTATTGGAAAAAGGTCTGCAATCAGCTTATCCCGCTTATATTTCTGCAAACTGGCAAGAAGTGGCCGAAATTGCAGATAAAATGCAAAACAGTTATATCTTTAAACAAAGCCTGTCAAAAACCCAGAAAAAGCAATTACATGCCACATTGCCAGCGTCTTTTATAAAGCTTGACCATCATTTTCATTATCTGGCCGGTATGCTGAAACATGTTGCCGAACATAAAAAACCGGAATTGGTTGGCTTTTATCTATCCAAAATGACGGAGACTTGTGTTGAGTGTCATGCTCAGTTTGCCAGTCATAAATTTCCCGGTTTCACCGCAGATAAAAAAACTGAACATTCGCATTAAGTAGCAGACCCGCTTTCCGACCGTTTAGCCTTGTTCCAATATTTCCTGAACAATAACCGGTAAAAAATAATCGGATTGGCGCAGATGGTCGGGGGGTATCACCTCTTCATCAATCAGCATTATTTTGACCGATTGCAGCCCGGAAGTCAGATTAACCCCCGCAGACTGAAAGGCCTTTAATACCAGTTCAGTACAATAGAAGGCATCATCACTGCTGAGCAAAAATTTATCATCAAATGGCTTGCCAATCTGCTTCAGTGCAAAACGCCTTATCTTTTCTCTCAGAGCATTGTTAATCCCTTTGTAACGGTAAAAAACAATATCGGTTGCATTTTCAAATGAACTGAAAGAACTCAACGACTCCAGCTGGACTCCAGCCATATCAGTCGTTCCTTCCGGCAACGCATGAACCACCGATGCCTGCTCACCATTTTTTATAATAACCCCAACATGTGAGAAGCGGGGGGATTGGCCCTGTGTAAGCACCAGCCGACTCACCATATCCCGTCCTTTTCGAAATACAAGATCGCCGTCTGATAAGTTTTCGCTATGATAAAGCCGTTGTAATGGAGGCGAAGAGTTTGCTTGTTTAAAATTTAATTCTCCAAGCAAACCCGATAGAGTCAATACCGTCAGCAATATACCGAAAGCAGCATATTTATTTGGATGCAGTAATTTTCCAGGCACCATCTTCTTTAATCAACTTGGTTTTCTCCACTCTTGGAGGGCAGTCGCCATTAAAAGTAATTGTTGCTGTCCCTGTTCTTATCTCCCCTTCTCCTTTTATTTCCACTTGTATATCCTGTATGCCCTCACAAATCTGCATTTTTTCATATTCAGCGATTAATCCTGCGGTAATTTTTTTATCGCCAAACATACCCAATAGCTGGTTTGACAGATAACTTTTCGCTTCTGTTATATTCCCCTGAGAGACTGCAGCATAAAAATTCTCTATTGTTGATTCAGGAGTATTTGTACAGGCCGTCAAAAACAATATACAGGCGGTTAATGCTATTTTTCTTAGTTTCATTATATTCTCTGCTTTCTAATTAAAAATATT
>CAYLNS010000161.1:0-2079 GCA_964385115.1 uncultured Methylomarinum sp. | reverse complement strand
TTTTTGAATGCTTTGACTGGTCTGAATGAATCGCCGGGCATCCTGATAGCGATAATCATTCATTCTGCTTCTGGCTAACATCAGATATTTACTGGCGATTTTGCTGCGTATCTCATTAACCCGTTTATCATTGCTGGATGTGATTAAAGCCAGCTCATTCATGGTATCAAGTGCCGAATCACCTTTAGGCCGACTTAAGCGATACTGTTTAATTTGTGCCAATGCCTTCTGATACAGCTTTTCAGTTTCATCAACAACTGGCTTATTAAGTACAGCCTCTTCACCAACAGCAGCATCTGTTTTTGCGTTTGGTTGTTCCACTACGGCTACCGCTTGTTTCTTGGGCGCCGCGGGCTGCTGTTCATCAGGCTTTTCCAGCGTTACAGGCTGGGGTGTTTTAATATCGGACAAAGTATTTAAAAATTCAAAGGTTTTGGCTGCTCCCGCTTTTGATGCCAAATCAATAAGATTATCGCCATTTTTTAAAGCTGGCTGATGCACTTTTACACCTTTCAAAGCCAGTAATTTCAATATCTTTTTACGCCTTTCATTTAATCTGAAGCGATACTTTTCCTGAACACCTCTCCAGGTATTAGCTGATTCAATAAAAACATAGTGCATCATATTACGGCCTTTAGCATCCAATGCATTAACATCGCTTCCCAGGTTGATTAATGTTTCAGCCAGTTGATATTCATTGTGCAACAATGCTTCCATCAAAGCAGAAAGCCCGGCCTTGTTTTTATGATTAATATCAGCGCCCGCTTTACTTAAGGCGGTAACTGCGTTCATTGCAGCCTGTTTTATGCTGTGCTTACGATAGCTATTAGCGGTGATTATATTAATCGCGCTACGGCCGTTTTTATCTTCAGCATTAAGCGGAAACTCATTCAGCAGCTCATTAAAATGTTCAAAACTGCAACGTCCCGGCTTGTTTGCAAACATCAGCGTTGTGCATAGATGCAACCGGTTTTGTCCTTCCGTATTGACCGCATTAAGCTTGACACCGGGATAATTTTTTATCATTTCATACAACGCTTCCGGTGCAACGACAATGGCATAAGTCCAGCGAACCATGCCGGATTTATTCTGGTATAAATAACTGTTATCCGTCTTTTTTACCGGAATTTTTTTCGTGGGATCAACCCATTTATTTTGCAGAAGCAGCCTGATTTCTTCAACATCCGGCCTTGCCCTGACAAAATTATAATCATTAAGCCGCCATTGTTTGCTTCTGTAATTATGCCGGTAATATGAGCCTAAACGTCCTTTAACGAGAAACTTCTTCAGGTATTCAGGGTTAATAAAATTATCCTGCTTAAAATCGATAACAGAAGCCACGCTTCCATCCCTGTTCCAGATAGTCCATATCCCATCCTCCAGCCCATCAGTAAAACTTCCCTCAGCATATTTATAATAATCAGCCGCATTAATATTGTATTGAGTTGCATGTTGATTATCTGCAACAGCAGCCAAACTGGCATCCCCGTTTTTATGCCTGTATGCAACATACTGACCTTGCTGCTTGCCTGCTACAAAATTCGCCTGATCCAACGCTGTTCCATCACACCCCCAGTATTGTTTCAAACCATGTAACACACCCTGTCTGTATTCAAGCTTTTTCCCCAGTGTTTCATTTTCACAATAGGTTTTCCATATACCATCCGCTTTACCTTCGGTATCATAATTCTGCTCAGTGTATAAGTTTCCATTTTTATACCATTGCTTCCAGGTACCTGTTTTTACTCCTCCGCTTACAGAATACTGTCCCTGACTTTTTATTTCACCATTGTCATACCAGCGCTGCTCTTCTCCATAGCGTATTAACAGTCGATCAGCCACCTCATCCAGACGGTTTGGCTCCCGTCTTCTGGGTTTTGCTGTAAAAAGTTTGGCAGCTTTATAAAATTTGGGCTCCAAACGGGCATAATATTCTTCTTTTAATTCACCATCTGGATATAACACCTGAATCCGACCATCTAATTTGCCATTCTTATATTCAATAATTTTGTTAGGAATTTCCCGACCATCAAAAATTAAAGCCATTCCCGTAAAAGGTTCTCCAGACTCTTTTAACAC
>CAYLNS010000160.1:0-4887 GCA_964385115.1 uncultured Methylomarinum sp. | reverse complement strand
TGTCTTAAAACTCCCAGATCATGAAAATATTTATCAAATTAATCGTCTTGTTGACTGTGCTGGCATGTATCGGACCTTTTTTTCTAAAAGGGCCGGATGGGAGACCTTTGCTGAGTGTTGAGAAACTTAAACTGCCTGATATTATTGCTTTCTCTGATATGCACAAGTGGTTTTCGGCGGTGGGGGATAAAAAGCAGAATGTAGCTGTGTATAAATGGGTGGATGATAAGGGGGTGACGCATTATTCAGATCATAATAATGCCCGTTTCAAGGGGAAATTGACTGAACTAAAGCCGCTGAGTACCGTTCCTGTTCCTTCAACAAAGGTAGTGTCGGCTCCGCCTAAAAATGTCGAAATTTCAGCTGGGCTGACTACGATTCCGTTAAAAAGCATTCCAAAACTGATTGATGATACCCGGCGAGTCAAAGAAATGATGGAAGGTCGAGGCGAGCAAATAGATCGGGCTTTGGCATCGCCTTAGGGTTTGTTTAAATCGGGTAAAACAAACAGACGATATATGAGGGCCATGCTGAGGCTTCTGATTAGCATAAACATTGCCATGGAAAACCAGAGGCCGTGGTTTCCAAACGCTTGTGTGTAATACCAGATGGGCAGGTAGACGGCAAAAACTGAGAACAATATGGCGTTTTGCATATATCGGGTTTGCATGGCGCCAATAAACACGCCATCGAATAAATAGCTTAAATAAGAAAGTATGGGTAATATAATCACCCAGGGTAAATAAGTGGCAGCGGTTTCCCTGACTGATTTTAAGCCGGTGAGCGCTTCAATAATCGCCTGCCCGGAGATTAAGTAAACCATGGAAAATCCCAAGGCGATAATAACCGACCAGCCGGCAATTTGTTTTACGATAACGGACAAAAGTCGCTGGTTTTTTTGACCGATGGCTTTTCCGACCAGAGCTTCGGCTGCATGTGCAAAGCCATCCAGAGCGTAAGCCATGAAGGTTTGAAAATTGAGTAAAACGGTATTGGCCGCGAGAATAATTTCACCCAGGCGGGTGGATTGAGCCGTGAAAAACGCAAAGGCAAATATCAGGGTTAACGTTCTTAAAAACAGATGGGTGTTTACAATCAGTAAGGCCCGGATTTTTTTTACATTGAATAATGCCGACAGCGATAACGGTGCGGTAAGCTTTCCTTTATGCATCAGTAAGGCGGTTAATGCAGTAATCAGTCCAATATATTCAGCAATCACAGATGCCAACGCTACTCCCTTTATATCTAAATGCAGGACATTGACAAACAGAATATCCAGACCAATGTTACACAGGTTGGTGATTAGCACTATCAATAAGGGGATTTTTGCATTTTGCAGTCCTAAAAACCAGCCGGATAGAACATAGATACTTAATGTGGCCGGGGCGCTCCAGATACGAATCAGGTAATATTCATTCGCCAGGTTTTCGATGGTCTGACTGCCTTCAAATAATGAAAAACTGAGTGTCGATAATGGATGTCGAAGCAATAACAGTATTAAGGCAATCAGCCAGGCCAGTAATAGTGAACGAAATAAGCAGGCCTTGATTGCTTTGTTGTTATGTTCGCCGAATGCCTGGGCAACCAGCCCGGTTGTTCCCATTCGCAAAAAACCAAATCCCCAGTAGATAAAATTAAAAATGACGCCGCCCAGTGCAATGGCCGCCAAAAATCGGGCTGAATCCAGGTGTCCCATGACGATGGTATCGACCAGACCCAGCAATGGCGTCGAAATATTGGAAATAATCATGGGGATGGCCAGGGCAAGAATGGGTGGCTGTTTCAAAATGAATTAAGCTGTTTTTAGGGATGCGCAGTATAATACCAGTATTAAAAATAAAGAGTTATAGTACATGTATAAATATGACGGCCAGTTGGTTCATCAGTTACATGATGAAGAAGGCGTTATAGAAGTGGTTGATAAAGACGGGGTTCGGGCTTTACATTTCGGCTCCCATTCCAGACAAAGCACCATGCTGCTTGAGCAGCCTGATCGTCTGCATTCCTTGTATGCGCGAGCGATGATGGGGCTGCTGCTGTTTAATGATTCCCCTGAGAACATTTTAATGGTCGGGTTGGGTGGTGGCACCATTACCAAATTTTTGTTGAGGGAGTTTCCCGCCTGTAAAATCAAGGTGATTGAATATCGCCGGGGTGTTTTAAAAGTGGCGCGCAGCCATTTTGGGTTGCCGCTGGACTCACGTTTAAAAGTCAAAATTGGTTGTGGCGCGGAATATGTCTGCCAGCAAAGTCTGGAGCATAGTCAGGTGCATGATTTGATTATGGTGGATGCATTCGATCATGCCGGTATGGCACCGGAAGTCAGCAGTGAGCGGTTTTTTGATGGCATAAAAACCTTGCTGACAGAAGAGGGGATATTAGCCATTAATTTGTGGGGAACGGATAAGGATTTATTTCAGCAGGTTGCCTGGAATATGGGGCGGGTTTTTGATTGGCGGATTTTGTTTTTGCCGGTCAGAAAGCGAGGCAATATCATTGGCTTTGCTTTTTCTGATAAGGTTGCAAAACCCACTTTAAAACAGTTGCAGCAAAAAGCCAGACAACTGGAGCTGCAATATCAGCTTGAATTCCCTGTTTTTGTACAGGACTTTAAACGAAACAATACTAATGTCTTGAAACGGGTGATAAAAACGTGAAAGAAACCGCTCCTGATTTATTCGGATACCGCAAATACTGGGCAGAACGCTTCGGCATAGCCCCACAATTACCTATGAGTCGTCAGGAAATGGACGACTTGGGCTGGGAAGCCTGTGACATTATTCTGGTGACAGGGGATGCTTATGTTGATCACCCAAGCTTTGGTATGGCTGTAATCGGCCGGGTGTTGGAGGCCCAGGGTTTTAGAGTGGGTATTATCTCCCAACCTGACTGGCACAGTGCTGACGATTTTAAAAAACTGGGTCGCCCAAATCTGTTTTTTGGGGTGACCGGCGGCAATATGGATTCCATGGTCAACCGTTATACCTCTGACCGTAAAGTCCGCTCTAATGATGCTTATACCGCCCAGGGGGAAGGCGGTAAACGACCGGACCGGGCGGTGAATGTTTATTCACATCGCTGCCGAGAAGCCTATAAAAAAGTACCGGTCATCATTGGCGGGATTGAGGCCAGCCTGAGACGCATCGCACATTATGATTACTGGTCGGATAAGGTCAGAAAGTCTATTTTACTGGATTCCAAAGCCGATCTTCTGCTTTATGGGAACGCAGAAAGACAAATTGTAGAAATTGCCCATCGGCTGGCAAAAGGCGAGTCGATTTCGGATATTAAAGGCATCCGTGGAACCGTACATTTTGTCAAAAAGATTCCAGCCGGGTGGCTGGAGAAGGACTCGTCCGATATTGACAAGCCTGGAAAAGTGGCGCCGCCTCAGAATCCCTATCAGGAGCAGCCCGCGTGTGAAACATCCGATAGCGCTGACAAAACCGAGAAAGTTATCCAGTTTCACAAAACCATTCCGAATAAACAGCGGGCACAAACGGTGATACGTTTGCCGGATTACGAGACAGTAAAAGACGACCCGGTGATGTATGCCCATGCTTCGCGGGTTATGCATGGGGAAACCAATCCCGGGAATGCCCGACCGTTAATTCAGCGTCATGGCGCCAGACAAATCTGGGTAAATCCACCGGCTATCCCGCTTACCACCAAGGAAATGGACGGCGTTTTTGATTTACCTTATTCCAGGGTTCCTCATTCCGCCTATGGGCAGGCCAATATTCCTGCCTTTGAAATGATTCAGCATTCTGTCAATATCATGCGGGGGTGTTTTGGTGGCTGTACCTTTTGTTCCATTACGGAACATGAAGGCCGCATTATTCAAAGTCGTTCTGAAGATTCCATCATCAAGGAAATTGAGGCGATTAGAGACACCTCTCCCAACTTTACTGGACATATTTCTGATTTAGGTGGCCCAACTGCCAATATGTACAGACTGGCCTGTAAAGACCCCGAGATCGAGGCATCATGCCGCAAGTTATCCTGTGTTTATCCAGGGATTTGTCAGAATCTGAACACCAATCACAGCCATCTGATTCGGCTGTACAGACGCGCCAGACAATTACCTGGTATCAAAAAAATATTTATTGCCTCAGGGCTTCGTTATGACCTGGCCGTGGAATCTCCCGAATATGTCAAAGAACTGGTGACTCATCATGTCGGCGGCTATTTAAAAATAGCGCCAGAACATACTGAAGAAGGGCCTTTGTCTAAAATGATGAAACCCGGCATGGGCACTTATGACCGCTTTAAACAAATGTTTGATAAATTCTCTAAACAGGCGGGTAAAGAACAATATTTAATCCCTTATTTTATTGCCGCGCATCCGGGAACAGAAGATAAAGACATGCTCAATCTGGCGCTGTGGTTAAAAAGGCATGGTTTTAGAGCTGACCAGGTACAGGCCTTTTTACCATCGCCCATGTCAATTGCGACAGCCATGTATCATTCAGGTAAAAATTCATTACGAAAAGTCAGTCGCAGCGCCGATGATATTCCAATCCCCAAAACCATCAAACAACGCCGCTTGCATAAAGCTTTTTTGCGTTACCATGACCCAAAAAACTGGCCGCTGTTGCGGGAAGCGTTAAAGAAAATGGGGCGTGCCGATTTAATAGGTAATGGCAAACATCATTTAGTACCCAGCTTCCAACCGGGTGCTTCTAAAAATGGAAAAAGTGGAAAAAATTCTAACATTAAGAAATTTAAAACAAAATACACTGGCTTTAATCATAAAAAATCAAAAACCGGAAAAAACAGCAAAAAAAGACTAGCCAAATAAAAAAAAATCGTTATAATAGCTGGCTTCTTCAGCTGGTGTAGCTCAGTTGGTAGAGCAGCTGATTTGTAATCAGCCGGTCGCGGGTT
>CAYLNS010000159.1:0-4997 GCA_964385115.1 uncultured Methylomarinum sp. | reverse complement strand
CCCCGTCATATTTTGGAAAAGAGTAAATTATGAAATATCGATTGATTGTTAATGCCGGGCTGATATTGGCCGTTATATCGGGTCTATTAACCCCGGCATATGGTCGCTCGGCCTTGCCGGCTTTTGTTAACGGACAAAAACTGCCATCATTGGCTCCTATGTTGGAGCATAGCATGCCGGCGGTGGTCAATATTTCTACGACAAAGGCAGTGCGTGGAAATCCGATGATGAATGATCCGTTTTTTCGTTATTTTTTTCAACTGCCTAACCGTCCCCGGCAACAGCGAAACAGTCTGGGTTCAGGCGTTATTATTGATGCCGAAAATGGTTTTATCGTGACCAATAATCATGTGATTGATAAGGCTGACAAAATTATGGTTACGTTGCGGGATGGGCGTCAGTTTCAGGCTAAACTATTGGGAACGGATGCCGAAGCGGATGTCGCGGTTGTGCAGATTCAGGCGGAAAACCTGAGCGCGTTGAAAATTGCCGATTCCAATTATTTGAAAGTGGGTGATTTTGTGGTGGCAATCGGTAATCCGTTTGGTTTGGGGCAGACGGTGACCTCCGGGATTGTCAGTGCATTGGGGCGTTCAGGTTTGGGCATTGAGGGCTATGAGGATTTTATCCAGACTGATGCCTCCATTAATCCGGGAAATTCAGGGGGCGCGCTGGTTAATCTGAACGGCGAACTGATTGGTATGAATACGGCTATACTGGCGCCAAGCGGCGGTAATGTCGGTATTGGTTTTGCCATTCCCTCGAATATGGTAATGACATTGGTGGATTCGCTGGTTAAACATGGTGAAGTGCGTCGGGGGCGGCTGGGCGTTACGACTCAGGATTTAACGGCTGAACTGGTTAAGGCTTTTGGTTTGACAAACAAGCACGGGGCCATTGTCAGCCGGGTGGAGGCTGAATCAGCTGCAGCCAGGGCCGGGCTGGAGCCGGGCGATATTATCGTGGCTGTGAATGGTCGGACCATTAAAAACAGCGCCCAGATAAGAAATATTATCGGCTTGATGGAAATAGGCGATACCGCAGATATTGAAATTATCCGCGGCAATGAAGAAAAAAGACTGCAGGCGGTTGTCGGCAAGCCCAAAAAACAGTTATTGGCCGGTGAGAAATTACATTACAGGCTGGCGGGTACGGTTTTGAGTAACACTCAGAAGCGGCAAGTGGAAGGGGTGCTGATTGAAAAAATCCATACCGGCTCCTATGCCTGGAAAGTTGGGCTGCGGCCGGGAGATATTATCGTTTCAGCCAACCGTTATCGGGTCAGAAACCTGGCGGACTTAAAACAGGTGGTTAATCCTCAGGCGCCGTTGCTGATTAATATTCAGCGTGGCGGTGAGGCTTTTTTTCTGGTGATGCAATAATGGCAGATAATTTAGAGTTTATACCGTTAAATATAGCGGTTTTGACTGTTTCAGACAGTCGCACCGAGGCAGATGATGTTTCCGGCAACACGCTGGTCGAACGACTTAAAAAGCAGGGACACCAGCTTTATCAAAAGCAAATCGTGGCGGATAATCTGTATCAAATACGGGCACAAGTGTCGGCGTGGATTGCTGATGATGATGTGAATGTTATCTTGACCACCGGCGGCACCGGTGTGACCGGACGGGACGGGACGCCTGAGGCTGTTGAGCCGCTGCTGGACAAAAAACTGGATGGCTTTGGTGAGGTGTTCAGAATGATTTCCTGGCAGACGATTAAAACCTCGACCATGCAGTCCCGTGCCATTGCCGGTGTTGCCAATGGCACCTACATTTTTTGTTTACCGGGTTCATCCAATGCCTGTAAAACTGCCTGGGATGAGCTGATTAAAGAACAACTGGACAAGCGGACCAAACCCTGTAATCTGGTTCAGCTAATGCCCAGACTCCGGGAGAAATAATGAGATACCCTGTTTTGTTTTTAGCGGCTTTATCCGCTCTGCTGGCTGTGGTGATGGGCGCTTTTGGTGCCCATGCCTTGAAAACGGTATTAACAGTGGAAATGCTGACGGTTTATAAAACAGCCGTCAATTATCACATGTGGCACGCTTTGGGATTGGGCCTGATTGCTGTATTCCAGCAACTTTCAGGCGAGTCCTGTTATCTGTTGTGGGCAGGCAGACTGATGTTTTCAGGGATTGTATTATTTTCCGGCAGTCTGTATCTGTTGGCGATATTGAATATACCGGCATTAGGCATGATCACACCTTTGGGCGGACTGGCATTTATTGCAGCCTGGGGGCTGGTGCTGGTTTTTGCGGCTAAGGAATCGCCGGTTTAATCAGCGCTTCACTAAAAATAATGATGCTGTCTTTTGGCGGTATGACATTCTTAACACGACTTAATTCTTAACAAAACTTCAATCATGCGCGATTCAAATCCAAAAGCTATTTACCTGAAAGACTATACCGTACCGGAATATCTGATTGAACAGGTTGATTTACACTTTAAACTGGATGCCGATAAAACCCGGGTCAGTTCCCGGTTGGTGATTAAACGCAATCCAAAAAGCCAGCATACAGGCAGTGAGCTGGTGCTCATGGGCGAAGAACTGGAATTAATCAGGGTGGTTTTGAATGACAGTGAATTATCATCCGGTCAATATCTGCAGACTGAAGATACGTTGATTATTTCTGAGGTGCCTCAGCAACAGCCATTTGTGTTGCAGATTGAAAATACCATCAGCCCGAAGGCAAATACGGCATATGAAGGTCTGTATTTATCCAACACCATGTTATGTACCCAATGTGAGGCTGAAGGGTTTCGGAAAATCACCTGGTTTCTGGACAGACCGGATGTCATGAGTCGTTTTACCACGACCCTGGAAGCCGATAAGGATTTATATCCAGTATTGCTATCCAATGGCAATCCTGTGGCCCGTGGAGAGCTGAGTCACAATCGTCACTGGGTAAAATGGGAAGACCCGTTTGCCAAGCCCTGCTATTTATTTGCACTGGTTGCAGGACAGCTTGAAGTGGTCGAGGACACTTTTGTAACGATGTCGGGGCGGACTGTCGAGCTCAAGATTTATGTGGAAGCGCATGATGTGGATAAATGTCAGCATGCCATGCAATCATTAAAAAATGCCATGCGTTGGGATGAAGAGGTTTATGGTCGCGAATATGACCTGGATTTGTATATGATTGTTGCGGTCGGCCATTTTAATATGGGAGCGATGGAAAACAAGGGACTGAATATTTTTAATACCAAATTTGTCCTGGCCAGGCCAGATACTGCAACAGATTCCGACTACGAACATATTGAAGGGGTGATTGCCCATGAATATTTTCATAACTGGAGTGGTAACCGGGTCACCTGCCGGGATTGGTTTCAGCTGAGCCTGAAAGAGGGCTTTACCGTATTTCGGGATCAGGAATTTACTGCGGACAGAACCTCCCGGGCGGTCAAGCGGATTGAAGATGTCAATATGCTGCGCACCCGTCAGTTTGCCGAGGATGCAGGGCCGCTGGCTCATCCGATTCGTCCCGATTCCTATATTGAAATCAATAATTTTTATACCCTGACCGTCTATGAAAAAGGCGCGGAAGTGGTGCGCATGATACATACGCTGCTGGGGCCGGAGCGTTTTCGTAAAGGCAGTGATTTGTATTTTCAGAGACATGACGGCCAGGCGGTCACCTGTGATGATTTTGTCCGGGCGATGGAAGACGCCAATGGTATTGATTTGACACAATTTCGGCTCTGGTATTCCCAGGCGGGCACACCTGAACTGACTGTGACAGAAAATTATGATGCAGATGCCGGACAATTGAAGTTGAGTATTAAACAACATTGCCCGGCCACACCCGGTCAGCCAGATAAGAAACCGATGCATATTCCACTGCGGACGGGCTTGCTGAAAGCTGATGGCTCAGCTGTACAGGCCTGTCTGCAAGGCCAGGCGCCGGCCGATGACGTTATTTTACATTTGACCGAAACAGAGCAGACTTTTGTCTTTGAACAATTAACAGAAAGGCCGGTTGTATCAATATTAAGAGGCTTTTCAGCGCCGGTTAAATTAACCATGAAACGCAGCCTTGAAGAGCTGGCGTTTCTGGCGCAGTTTGATACAGACAGCTTTAACCGCTGGGAGGCCATGCAGCAGTTAGCCGGAAATATTATTTTCGGGCTTATAGAGGATATTCAGAATAACCGGCCGTTAAAGCTTACTCCATTACTGCCGGCAAGTTATCAGCAGGTGTTGCAACAGCAATGGGATGATTTGTCCTATCTTTCGTTAGTAATTAAACTTCCTGAAGAGGCTTACCTGGCTGAACAAATGGAAGTGATTGATGTGGATGCGATTCATCAGGCGCGTGAATTTGTAAAAAAAGCCTTGGCTCAATTGCTGGGTGAACAATTTATGCAGTTGTATCAGCAAAATCATCAGGATGAATCGGGCGATTTCAGTGCGCAGGCGATTGGCCGGCGGCGGCTGAAAAACAGTTGTCTGGGCTATCTGGCGGTACTGGAAAATGATGCGTTTTATCAATTGGCCGGTCAGCAATTCCAGCAGGCTGGCAATATGACAGATCAACTATCGGCCTTATCGGTTATCGTCAACAGTCATCATCCTGATAAACAGGCCAGTCTGGAACAGTTTTACCAGCAATGGCAGGACGAAGCGCTGGTTATTGATAAATGGTTTGTCTTGCAGGCGACCAGCGATATGCCCGATACTTTTGACCGGGTGAAAGAGCTTACCCGGCATCCGGCTTTTGATTTGAAAAGCCCGAACCGGGTGCGTTCTCTGATTGGCGCTTTTGCCCAGTCCAACCCGGTGCATTTTCACCGGGCAGATGGCGAAGGCTACCGTTTTCTGGCCGACCAGGTAATTGCGCTCAATACCCTGAATCCTCAGGTTGCCTCAAGAATGGTCACCGCGTTAACACAATGGCGCCGATATGATGAAAAACGCCAGCAACTGATGAAAAATGAATTAAAACGAATCGCCGAGACAGAAAATATCTCACGTGATGTGTATGAAGTGGCGAC
>CAYLNS010000158.1:0-5036 GCA_964385115.1 uncultured Methylomarinum sp. | reverse complement strand
GGAACCCATACCAGGACATCATTATGAAAAAAATCCTCCCTGCCCTGTTATTTTCCTTATTCACGCCGGTATTACTGGCAGACCTGGCACCCGGATACAAACCACTGGCTTTTAAAGCGGCCAGGCCCGGCAGTTATCAACTCCCGGTGATTCGCCCGGCGGCAGATGGACAAGTATTAACCAGCCAGAATGAGGAAAAACACTTATATGATTTTATGGGCGATAAAATCGTACTGCTCAGCTTTATTTACTCCACCTGCAGCGATGTAAACGGCTGCCCACTTGCCACCGCTGTGTTTCATAAAATCAGCCAAAAACTACAGAAGCAGCCTGAAATTGCCAAAAAACTGCGTTTGCTGACACTCAGCTTTAACCCGCAGTATGACACGCCAAAAGCCATGCGGCATTATGCCAGTGGATTTAAGGACAGCGGTCTGGACTGGCACTTTTTAACCACCCGCTCTGAAACCGAATTAAACCCGATACTGGACCAATACCAGCAAAATATTCAGAAAATATTTGATGCCCAGGGAAATTTTACCGGCACCTTTTCCCATATTCTGCGTGTTTATTTGATTGACACCCACAAACAAATCCGCAATATTTACAGCGTTTCCTTTCTGCATGCCGATACCTTGATTAACGATGTCAAAACCCTGCTGCTGGAACAAAAAACCGTTACCGCCCCGACGAACGCAACAGAAGCCATCTACAAAGCGGGTGATAATAAACAGCTTTATGAACAAGCAGACTACCAGACTCACTCAATTGCCCTGACGCACCGGCAAGGTCAACCGGCAGATTTGTCAGCCAATATAAAGCATCCACCTCTGGGCCTGCCGGCCGTCCCCGTACCTGAAGACAACCCTGTCACCACTGAAAAAATCCTGCTGGGTAGAAAATTGTTTTTCGACCGCCGGCTGTCGCTTAACAATACCTTTTCCTGTGCCATGTGCCACATCCCCGAGCAAGGGTTTACCAGTCAGGAAATGGCAACCGCAGTCGGTATTGAAGGCCGCACTGTCAGAAGAAACAGCCCGACTATTTATAACACCGCCTATGCCACCCGGCTGTTCCATGATGGCCGCGAAAACTCGCTGGAGCTTCAGGTATGGGGGCCATTATTGGCCCGTAATGAAATGGGCAATCCCTCCATGGGCTATATCATAGATAAAATCAAATCCCTGCCTGAATACCCGGCGCTGTTTATAAAAGCATTCGGCAAGCAACCGGATATTCTTAATCTTGGCCAGGCCATTGCCAGTTATGAAAGAACATTGATTTCCGCTGACTCGCCATTTGATCGCTGGTATTACGGCAAACAAAAAAACGCCCTGCCCCCGGCGGCACAGCAGGGATTTAAATTATTTACCGGTAAGGCAGGCTGTAGTCAGTGCCATACCTTGAACAAACACTATGCCCTGTTCACCGATAACCAGTTTCACAATACCGGCATCGGCTACCAGCAGTCCATGCAAAAAAACGAGGACAAAAAGAAAATACAACTGGCACCGGGGCTGTTTATTGAAGTGGATACTGAGCAACTGGAAACTATCAGCGCCCCCAAACCTAACGACCTGGGTCGCTATGAAATTACCCAAAATCCGCAAGACCGCTGGAAATATAAAACCCCGAGTCTGCGCAACATTGCACTGACAGCACCCTATATGCATGACGGCTCGCTGGCTCGTCTTGAAGATGTCATCCGTTTCTATAATCACGGCGGTATCAATAATGAAAACCTTGACCCACTGATCAAACCGTTACATCTGAATGAAACAGAGATACAACAGCTGAAGGCTTTTTTAAATGCCTTAACCGGTAGCAATGTTAAGCAACTGGTCTCCGATGCTTTTGCGGCACCAGTGGGAGATCAATAATATTTTACATGATGACCTTTGTAACAAAACCTACGGGAACTTTACTCTGCTCTACCTTTCAAAAAAGCGCTTTGTTTATCATCTTGCCCCGTTATAAACAAGCACAGACATGGCAACATCATTCAATGATAAAATAGGTTTTTATCACTTCACTCCATAAGATAACTTTTAATGAAACAAATCGAGCTTTTATCCCCCGCAGGCACATTGCGTAATATGCGCTATGCCTTTGCATTTGGTGCAGATGCGGTTTATGCCGGCCAGCCGCGTTACAGTCTCAGAGTCCGCAACAACGATTTTCTTGAGAACAACCTGTCCAAAGGTATTGACGAGGCCCATCAACTAGGGAAAAAGTTTTTTCTGGCCGCCAATGTCATCCCGCATAACAGCAAAATCAAAACCTTTATGGCTGATATGGAACCCATCATCGCCATGAAGCCTGATGCCCTTATCATGGCCGATCCCGGCCTGATTATGATGACCCGCGAACGCTGGCCGGAAATGCCCATCCATTTGTCCGTCCAGGCTAATACCGTTAACTATGCCAGCGTTAAATTCTGGCAAAAAATGGGTGTGGAGCGCATTATTCTGTCGCGTGAACTATCACTGGATGAGATAGCCGAAATCCGCCAGGAATGTCCTGACATGGAACTGGAAGTGTTTGTCCACGGCGCTTTATGTATCGCCTATTCCGGCCGCTGCCTGCTCTCTGGCTATTTTAATCACCGTGACCCAAACCAGGGAACCTGCACTAACTCCTGTCGCTGGAAATACGACACCCTGCCGGCTCATGAAAATGCCGAAGGTGATTATGTACTGGACAGCGCCGCTTTATCCCCTAATGATTTGAACCAGGGTGGCTGTGGCGGCGGTGAACGTCATCCACTGGCAGACAAAGTCTATTTTCTGGAAGAAGAAGGTCGCCCGGGTGAGCTGATGCCGGTCATGGAAGATGAAAATGGAACTTACATCATGAATTCCAAAGATTTAAGAGCCATTGAACACATTCACCGGCTGGTGGAAATCGGGGTGGACAGTTTAAAAATTGAAGGCCGGACAAAGTCCCACTTTTATGTAGCCCGAACCGCACAAGCCTACCGGCAGGCCATTGATGACGCCCTGGCCGGGCGTGAATTTCAGCCTGAACTGCTGGGTGTGCTGGAAAACCTGGCCAACCGGGGTTACACCGATGGTTTTTATCAGCGTCATCATACCCACGAGCAGCAAAATTACATCACAGGCTACTCCAAAAGCCACCAACAGCAATTTTGTGGTGAAATAGCCGGTTATGATACAGAAAAAGGAATGGCCGAAATCAAGGTCAAAAACAAATTCTCGGTAGGTGATAAAGTTGAAATCATTCTGCCCGAAGGCAATCAGGATATGGTCGTTGAACACATGGAGGATATGTATGGCCATACCATGCAAGAAGCCTCAGGCGGTGGCTATGAAGTCAAAATACCAATGCCACCGGTTAACAGCCAACACGGTTTACTGGCCCGTTATTTCGACAATACCCAGTAACCGGATATATCCATGCAAAAAATAATCGCCTGCCTGAAACGCTATCCACTAAAATTCTGGATGCCATTTATTATTCTGGGAATTGCGGCGATTATTTTTGCTCTGCTCCTGCTGACCCGTCCGGAGTCGCCACGCCCGAAAATCAAGGAAAGAGTCTGGCGGGTGGAAACACTGAAGGCCAGACTTGCCTCACTATCACCTGTCCTGACCTTATACGGAAAAGTGGAGACCCCGGATATGCTGAAAGCGGCTGCGCCTAAAAAAAGCCGTGTGGCAAAGGTTCTGGTTCATGAAGGCGACCGGGTAAAACAAGGCGAACTGATGCTGGTGCTGGACCCGCGGGATTTTGAACCGCGTCTGACACAAGCTATCGCCCGTGCGGAAGAATTAAGAGCGTTAATCAAGAGTGAACAGATTCAGTTTCGTACCGACAGGGAAGCGATTAAACACGACCAGGCCATTTTAAAACTGGAAAAAGCCGCGGTAAAACGCGCGCAACTCCTTAAAAACAAAAAACTGGGCTCCAAAGCTGCTCTGGAAGAGGCCGAGGAATCCTTAAACCGCCAGTATCTGACCTACATCGCCCGCCGTAAGGCCATCGAAGATCATCAGTCCCGACTGCAACAACTGCAAGCCAGGCTGGATTTTGCCGAAGCCGATGTCGCGCTTGCCCGTCTTGATTTGGAACGCAGCCGGATAACAGCACCATTTGACGGGGTTGTTGAGTCTGTTGCGGTCACAGCCGGCGACCCGGTAAAAGATAATCAGATTTTGCTGAATTTTTATCCACTGAATCAACTGGAAGTGAGGGCAAAAATCCCGGCTCATTTTCAGGCGGAAATCGAGCTGGCGTTATTGAATGGGCAACATCTCAACGCCATCAGTCAATTCAATCAATCCACTTTAAAACACCAGTTAAGCCGGCTTTCCGGAAAAGCCGATGCCCGAGGCATTGACGGGCTGTTCAGCATCCAATCCAAAACGCCGGTCAGACTGGGCACCTCTTTGACACTGAAACTTTATCGTCCCCCTCACGCCAACAGCCTGGCCATCCCGCGCACGGCACTCTATGATAATAACCGTATTTACCGGGTGGGGCCGCAGCAACGCCTGCAAGCGGTAACCGTACAAGTCATCGGTGATGCGGATAACGAACAACTGATTATTGCCAGCCCGGAGATTAAAACAGGCGACCTGATTGTCACCACGATGCTGGCGAATGCCGTTTCAGGCATGAAAGTGGAAGTACAAGCCTGTGAGGAAAATACTGAATGTCGGCCTTGATGTTCGACCGCTAGTCCTGTAATGAATGCAAGTAAACCGATTGTGATGATTAGGCCTGAACAATTCCACCAAAGCCGGCTTAAATACCGGTAACAGCAAAATCTATCGCAGCAATAATTTCATCTCTGAAATGAGATAATGAGCCGACAGGGCTCTTTAATCTCTTTGCCGGAATGGATGCAATTTGCGGGGTAAGCAGCAGCAATTCTTCATTTTTGCAGGTGACAATGGGTGTCAGTATGTTCATTGCTCTGTTATTGAAAAAACGTATCAACTCAGCGCACTTTAAAAATTAAATGCCATTTAATATCAGTTGCTTACGGAAGAAGTGTATGTGACAAGGATGTC
>CAYLNS010000157.1:0-5063 GCA_964385115.1 uncultured Methylomarinum sp. | reverse complement strand
CACGAGCTTGTGGCTAATACTGTCGTTAAGAAAGTTCAGTTATACAATGTTATAAATAATCAACCATGGCAACCCCCAGGTCAGCCGGTGAATCAACCACTTCAACACCGGCATTTTTCAGAGCATTAACCTTGCTCTCGGCCGTCCCTTTACCGCCGGTTACAATGGCTCCCGCATGGCCCATTCTTTTTCCTGGTGGCGCGGTGCGCCCGGTGATATAGGAAACTACCGGTTTGGTGACGTTGTTTTTGATAAATTCAGCGGCCTGTTCTTCTTCTGAGCCGCCAATTTCACCGACCATGATGATGCCCTGGGTATCTTCATCGTCCTGAAAGCGGCTGAGCACATCAATAAAAGTCATTCCATGCAGCGGGTCACCGCCAATACCGACACAAGTGCTTTGCCCCAGCCCTTGCTGAGTAGTCTGAAACACCGCCTCGTAAGTCAATGTGCCGGAACGAGAAACAATACCGACCTTACCCGGCAGGTGAATATGGGCCGGCATAATGCCGATTTTGCATTCCCCCGGTGTAATCACCCCCGGACAATTCGGGCCGACCAGTAACGCGCCTGTGCCGGCCATTGCCGCCTTAACTCTCAGCATATGTAAAACCGGAATCCCTTCGGTAATACAGACAATCAGTTTAATCCCTGCGGCTACCGCTTCCAAAATGGCATCAGCGGCAAAAAAAGGCGGAACATAAATCACACTGGCGTCAGCCTTTGTTTCAGTAACTGCTTCCTGAACCGTATCAAAAACCGGCCTGTCCAGATGCATCTGCCCACCCCGGCCCGGGGTAACCCCGCCGACCAGCTGCGTGCCGTATTCCAGCATTTGTCGGGAATGGAAAGTGCCCTGTTTGCCGGTGAATCCCTGACAAATCACCCGGGTCTGTTTGTTAATCAGAATACTCATGCCTGACCTCCTGCCAATGCCACAACCTGTTCGGCGGCGTGATTTAAATCTTCTGAAACAATCAGCCCCAAATCTGACTCGTTAAGCAGTTGCAACCCCTGTTCGGCATTGGTGCCTTCCAACCTGACGACAACCGGCACGGTCAGATTGACTTCCTTGGCCGCAGCAATAATCCCCTCAGCAATAATATTACATTGCACAATCCCGCCAAAAATATTCACCAAAACGGCTTTGACATGTTCATCAGATAAAATCAGCTTAAAAGCTTCGGCGACTTTTTCGGCATTAGTGCCGCCGCCCACATCCAGAAAATTGGCCGGCTGTCCGCCTTTGAATTTAACCAGATCCATGGTCGCCATGGCCAAACCGGCGCCATTGACCATACAACCGATATTGCCGTCCAGCGTAACATAACTGAGGTCAAACTGTTTGGCGCGGCATTCCTTGTCATCTTCCTGTCCCTGATCACGCATGGCCAGAATATCCGCATGAAAATCCACTGCATTGTCATCAAAATTAATTTTGGCATCCAAAGCCAGTAATTCGCCTGCTTCTGTTTCAACCAGCGGATTGATTTCTATCTGGCTGGCATCTTTTTCCAGAAACAATTGCACCATGCCTTGCATGATTTTATTCAGCTGTTTGACTTGCTCGCCCTTTAATCCCAGGGCTTTAGCAATATTACGACACTGATAAGGCTGTAATCCGGCCGCAGGATGAACCCGACTGTCGATGATTTTTTCAGGGGTCTGCCTGGCGACGGCCTCAATATCCATCCCGCCTGCAGCCGAAGCGACAAACATAACCCGCTCTGTTTCCCGGTCTACCAGCAGACTTAAATAAAATTCATTTTTTATCGGGTTTATTTTTTCCACCAACACGGTATCAACCGGCAAACCTTCAGGCCCGGTCTGATGCGTCACCAGCCGTGTACCCAATAACTGTCCAGCCAGATTACCCGCCTCTTCCGGCGTTTTGGCAAATTTAACCCCGCCTGCCTTACCCCGCGCACCGGCATGAACCTGGGCCTTGATAACCCAGCCATCGCCGCCTAATGTTTCAGCTGCCTGCCGGGCCTTTTCTACCGTCATGACAGGCATACCCGGTGGAACCGGTATGCCATAGTCAGCAAACAGCTTTTTTGCCTGATACTCATGTATATTCATGTAATCTCCAAATAACTCCAATTGAGCGATGGTTCCCCGGAAACAGGGTCGAGGTGCTATGCTTTTAACTGTATTATTCTAGTTCACCCTGAAGAAAACAAGCCAAACATTCAATACCCTTATGTCAACCGTTAACGCCGATTCTTTTTATCCCTGTCCTTTTTCAAAAAACTACGGCATTCCGGTACAACAGGCGTGGTTACTGCTAAAGATATTTTTCAGTTATCGACTGATTATTGCCGCCCTGTTTGTGGTATTTTTTATAAATGACTTAGTGCCAGCCGAACTGAATACCGGGGATAAACAGCTTTATTTTATCAGCAGCCTTGTGTATCTGGGCATTATCGGCATCTCCCTTCCATTTATTTTCCGGCAATGGGGCGGTTATACCCGTCAGGCGCAAATTGCCATTTTTACCGATATTATTTTTATCACCCTGCTGATGCATGGCTATGGCGGTGTCACCAGCGGCATAGGTATTTTACTGGTGATTCCGATTGCTGCAGGCGGGATGCTGATTGGCGGGCGCTGCGCCATATTATTTGCGGCACTGGCCAGTCTTGCAGTGCTGGCAGAACAACTCTACGCCATGCTTAATGATTCCGAGCCCAGCTCCACACTCAGTTATTCGGGAATGCTGGGGGCCTCTTATTTTGCCATTGCCCTGTTGTCGTTCATCATGGCCAAACGGACCGAGCAGTCTGAGCAGCTGGCTAACGAACGTCAACAGACCATTTCAAAACTGGAGGAAATCAATCAGCATATTATTCAGCACCTGCAACAAGGCATTATCATTTGCGATCAGCACCAACACATCCAGTTAAAAAATGAAAAGCTTAACCAACTGCTGGATAAGCCGGGAAATGTTTACACGTTAACCGATATTACCCCGATTCTTCAGCAGCATTTTCAGGCCTGGTTGGAAAACCCGGCGCAGGATTTTGTAATCATCCCGCAAAAAAATAACGAAATACAGGCGCGCTTTGTGCCGCTCACCATCAATCAGGAATCACTGTATATGATTATGATTGAAGATATTGCGCTTTATAACCAGCGCCTACAGCAAAGCAAACTGGCCTCTTTAGGCCGGCTGACAGCCAGTATCGCTCATGAAGTCCGCAATCCACTGGGCGCCATCAGCCATGCTGCACAGTTATTATCGGAAGCCGATAACTTATCCGAAAAAGATAAAAGACTGACCGAAATTATTCATAAACAAAGTTACCGTGTTAATGAAATTATTGAATCCATTCTGCTATTATCACGCAGATCGGCATCGAAAAAAGAACTTATCACCCTGAACCAGTGGCTGCCTGATTTTGTTTCCAGCATGGTGGCAGAACACGGCGTGGATGCAGAAACATTTAACATCATTATGCCGGATGAAAATATTTCCATATTGACCGACCCCGGCCATCTGAGACAGATATTACATAACCTCTGCAGTAATGCATTGAAACACAATCATTCCCAAGACAAAACGATTACATTACAAGTCAGCCGGGAAAAAGATTGTCCCTGCATTCATGTAATTGACTCAGGTGAAAAACTGGATGAAGATACCTGTCAGCATTTATTTGAGCCCTTTTTCACCACGTCCAGCCAGGGAACGGGGCTTGGGCTTTATATTTCCCGTGAACTTGCCGAACTAAACCGGGCAAAGTTAAGCTATGCTTATAAGAATCACAAAAATTATTTTACTCTCTGCTTTGACAGTAGTTTGCAACCTTTGACCGAATCATGAGAAAACCCGTTACTCTGGTCGTTGATGACGAACCGGATATCAGAGAATTACTGGAAATCACCCTCGATCGCATGAATGTTGAGGCAGTCTGCGCCGAAAACATCAAACAGGCTAAAAAACTGCTGTCGGAACAATCCTTCGACCTGTGTCTGACCGATATGAAACTGCCTGACGGTAATGGTCTGGATCTGGTTGAATCTATTCAGCAATCGGACCGGCAAATTCCCATCGCCGTCATTACAGCCTTTGGCAGTATGGATATTGCCGTTAAAGCCATGAAGCAAGGCGCGTTTGATTTTTTATCCAAACCCGTTGATTTAGGCGCACTCCGGCAAATTGTCAGCAATGCGCTGGAGCTATCCTCTCCCCGACAGAAAAACAAAGAGCGTCGCACCCGTAATATTTTGCTGGGTGAATCGGAATTAATGTGCCAGGTTCGCTCGAAAATAGAGAAAGTCGCGCGCAGCCAGGCGCCGGTCTATATCAGCGGCGAATCAGGCTCCGGTAAAGAACTGGTCGCCCGCCTGATTCATCAGCAAAGTCCTAAAAGTGATGCACCTTTTATCGCGGTAAACTGCGGCTCAATTCCGCAGGAACTGATGGAGAGTGAATTTTTCGGTCACAAAAAAGGCAGTTTTACCGGGGCGGTTTCTGACAAGCAAGGGCTTTTTCAGGCAGCCAGTGGCGGCACACTGTTTCTGGATGAAATTGCTGATTTGCCATTGTCACTCCAAGTCAAATTACTGCGTGCCATACAGGAAAAAAAGATTCGCCCGGTCGGGGGGCATGAAGAAATAACAGTAGATGTCCGCATTTTGAGCGCCACCCATAAAGATCTGGCTAAAATGGTGCAGCAAGGTGATTTCAGGCAGGACTTATACTATCGTCTGAATGTTATTGAAATGGTGCTGCCGCCCCTCAGACAGCGTGCATCTGACATTCCTCAACTGGCCGAGGCACTGTTAACAAAGCTGGCTGACAATAACGGCATAGATGCTCCGGCCATTTCTGACGAAGCCCTTAAGGCGCTAAGCCAATACGCATTTCCAGGCAATGTCCGGGAACTGGAGAATATTCTGGAACGGGCACTGGCTCTGCATGAAGGCGATATCATTCATCTGGATGATTTAAATCTGCCAGTTACCTCCAGTCTTCCTGATAACGAAGAATATGACCCATCCACGCAAAACCTGGAAGCCTATCTGGAAGAAATAGAAAAAAAAGCATTAACCCAGGC
>CAYLNS010000156.1:0-5092 GCA_964385115.1 uncultured Methylomarinum sp. | reverse complement strand
GGTAAATCATCTTCGGTCGGGCCGATTTTTCGGGTCAGACAACCTTTAGCATTCGGGTTTTTGCAGCAACAGTCCATGGCTTGAATATGACGGTGCAGAGTTTTTGCATCTACCTTGATGGGTGGCATCCAGTTGGTTTTATTGCCAGTAGTCAGCCATTGGTGCAATGTCATATTGGGGTGGCCAATAGCAAAATCAAAATTATAACCGCAGGTTCCGGCAGTGGTCATTTTATGACAACTGGTACAGAGCTGTTCCTTACCATCAATAGGCGCTGTCGTCAGTTGCAGAAAATTTTCTTTCCTGAAATGTTCTTTAAAAGGGTAGCCCACGACTAAAAAAGGTAGTTTGGCCATGTCATATATGCTCGGTAACCCCTGTTTTGAGTTTATGTAGGGGCTGTATTTAAAACCATGGGCATTATGACAGTTGATGCAGCCGGACTGTGCCGTTTCAGCTGGTGTTTTAAACGCCTTGTTTGCATCACGGTACCAAAGATTTTCAGGAAAGCTTTGAGGCGGGGGCAGAATATCAGGATTATAATTTTTGAAAAAACTCTTTTTCGGCGGCAATGGCTTATCCAGCGGAGGAATATAGCCACTGAACGCCTGCCCGAATTGGGTCAGGTAACAGCTCTTGCCTGTTTTGGTGTTTCGTAAGATGATGCCTAAATCATTAAAGGTGTTATAAAGCGAATACAGCTCGTTTTTATCAGAGGCGCTGGCCTGGATGACGGCCTGCTTTCTTTGCTGTTGGTTCAGTCCAAGATTGCTGTCACTGTTTCTATACCAGGACTTGTTATCCTGGCCACCTTTTTGCCGGCAATTGACAACCATGACATTGTTTTTATCCAGCTGAATGACCTGTAAATGAGAATAGGTCCAGCAGCCAATGGCTCCGCCGAGCCAATGAGGATTATCACATTGTCTGGAACCCGAAAGCTTATGCCAGTTATTACCATTTATTTCCTGCTGATGAACATAAACCGGAACCGGCTTACCATCCAGGCAGGACAGCACGGGTAAATCATCTTGAATACCCAATTCATCCTTGCATTCCTTGATATATTGATAAACATCATAATCGTCAGAGCGATTGGGGCTGATGAGTTTAAAATCCGGCAGCACCAGCAGGATTAAAATAATAAAAACCGCAAGTCCCAGGTATTTCATGATAATTTCCTCGTGCGGAAGAAACGATATCGATAACAATAAAAAATAACCGGATATTTTGTCAATTTATTAATTGCGGTACGCTGTAACAATCATGACAGGAGAAAAAAATAATGGTAGACAGACAATGGGCTCTGGGTTTTGCCGACGAATGGGTAAGTGCATGGAACAGCCATGATATTGACCGGATTATCAGACATTATGCTGAAGATGTGAGCATTTCATCGCCCATCGCTGCAAACCTTATCGGCAGCTCTCAGGTGGAAGGAATTGAGGCGGTGAACAAATATTTTCTACAGGGCTTGCAAGCTTATCCGGATTTAAAGTTTGAAGTTCTGGATGTATTGTGCGGACAGCAGAGTGTTGTACTGTCTTATATCAATCACAAAAAGGCAAGGGCGGCTGAATTTATGCTGTTTGACAACGATGGAAAGATTAAACAAATGTATGCACATTATAGTGAGTGACAAACAGAGCGTTTAAAAATTTGAAAAGCCAGTTTAAAGGTATCATATTAACAATATTATGAAGCTATCAGGATTAGGAGACTAAATTGTCACAGCATAAAAAACCGCATACTCAGTTAATTGCCAAGATTTTATTGACAGGTGTTGTACTCGCCTTTCTGATTTATCTATTTCATCCGGATACCGGGCAGTTCAGTATTATTATCAATGGACAAGAAGTTGCTGATCCATTGGTTCGTCTGGCTGTTATTCCTTCCATTCTGGCGGTATTGTTTTTTGCAGGTATCCTCAGCATATTCGCCTTTCTTGGCGTCAGCATGATGATGTTTTTTGGCGGGCTGATATTGGTTTTACTGGCCATTTTTTTTATCGCTCCTTTTTCATGGCCGATATTATTGTTTATGTTTTTCATGATTTTGCTGCTCTCTTCAGACGGTAATCAATCCCGATAACATGCGATTTTTCAAACGGCTTTATTATCAATACCTGCTCAAACGCTATGCTATAAAACATCATCTTTGGGAGGACAGCACAAAGAATATAGCTTTGTTACGAGGTCTCGATACCATAGAGAAAACCCGCTTGCGTGAATTAAGCAGTATTTTTCTGCATCAGAAAGCGTTTACCGGTATCGGTATTAATCTAACGCAAAAAATGCAGATTGTAGTTGCCGCCCAGGCCTGTTTGCCGGTTCTGAATCTTGGGATTGACCGCTTGGACGGATGGACAGAGATTGTTATTTATCCCAGAGCATTTTGTATCAGTCGTGATGAGCGGGATGAGAATGGCATTGTTCATCATAAAGAAAACATCCTGAGCGGAGAGGCATGGTCAAGAGGGCCGCTCATTTTATCCTGGGAAGATATCGAGCAGGACTTGCAGATTATTCATCCCGGACATAATGTGATTATCCATGAAATTGCCCATAAACTGGATATGCTGAATGGTAAAGCCAATGGAATGCCGCCTTTGCATCTGGATATGCAGCCTAAGCAGTGGACGGCCGCATTTACAGCAGCATATCAGCAACTTAATAAACGACTGCAGCACCATCACCGGGTTTGCGTTAACCCCTATGCAGCAACCAGCCCGGCAGAATTTTTTGCCGTCATCAGTGAATACTTTTTTGCCGCACCTGAAATTTTATATACCCATTTCCCCGCAGTTTATCAGCAACTGCAAATGTATTACCGTCAGGATACTCGGCGACAATTGGCAAGATAGTTGACCCATTAACCTTGTGGGCATTCCAGTTGTTAAAGTTGAAAAATTGTACTTTCATAGGCATAAGTGCTTATACTTCTATGGGAATTGTAGAGGATTAACGTGTTTATCCAGCACCTCGTCGCCATAAATGGCGACGAGGTGCTGGATTTATAAAAATGATAATCTCAGGGGATAATTGTTATTACCAAAGCATAAAGAATGTAATATGCAAAATAGTCAGAAAAATTTCTTAGCAACGAAAAAGACATTGTAAGAGCTGTTAATTAATTTAATTTTAAGCTCAACTAAAACAAAATGACCGGTATAAAGTATGCAGCAAGCTGTACGAATTGAAACTGTAGTTAATGAAGAAATGGTTAGAGATATGCCTGATCTCAGACCGTTATTGGGTCACCGCGTGCAAATGATTGCGCTTGATCTTGAATCTACGAAAATATCTCAAGATGAAAAAAAAATTAGTTCTGATGAGTTTTTGAAGCATCGTTTGAAACGACCAGAAGGTATCAAACCGGTAACGCTGGAAGATATGGAGGCAGCCATCATCAAGGGCGCAATAGATGGTAACATTTGATACAAATATCATCGTAAGAATTTTGGTTGAAGATGATCCGTTGCAATCTAAAGTTGCACTGAATGCATGGCGGCTTGCACTGGAATCGGGTGGTGTGTTTTTGCCTAAATTAGTGCTTGCTGAAGTAATTTGGGTGTTAAGAGTTTCCTATGGATTTAATCGTCAAACAATAATTGGCGTTGTAGAAGCCTTAATTCGTACAGAAGGCCTGGAGGTTGAAGATGTGTCTTACATTTTTGCTACGCTGAAAGCTTATTCTAACGGTAATGCAGATTTTTCAGATTATTTGATTTTAGAATCAGCTCGTCATACCAGTGTGCTACCAGTGAAAACCTTTGATCGCCGGTTTGCCAGTCACCCGGATGTTGTTCTACTTTCGCCTGAATAATACAATTGGAGCTCCTGTAAAATTACTATTCGCTAATAAAATGTTTATTGGTGGCTGTTTTTGGGAATAACACATATTTCTTGAATCGAGGAAAATGTCTGCCGAATGTTTTTGAGAGTAAATATTGCCCGTATTTGACTACACTTAATTCTGATGAAATAGCTATGAATAACAACAAGGAACAAGCGGATGACAGAATTAAAAAAATTATCCACGACACAGTTGGCTAAAAAACGGGGTATTGCTCCAAGTCAATTATTTGCTCAATTAAGTGGGTTAGGATTGCTTAAAAAAGAAAATGAGCAATGGGTTTTGACGGAAGCAGGTAAACAATTGGGTGGTGTCCACTTAAGCGGCAAGTATGGACAATATGTAGCGTGGCCAGAAGGTATCGAATTTAAAAATGTTGCTGATGAGGAAGCCCCTGGTGAAAAACTGATTACAGCAACCGCAATCGGCAAGTATTTTGACTTGTCACCCAATAAAATGAATTATATCTTGTCAGAACTGGGCTGGATTAAAAAAGGGCTCAAAGGATGGCTTGTTACAGAGCAAGGTGAAAAGCTTGGAGCACTACAAGGTGAAGATATTCGGTCTGGGATTCCATATGCTCGGTGGCCGGAGAAGATTCTTAAGGTTAAGGCTTTGCAGGACAGTATCAACAATATAAAAGGTGTTGATAAGCCGAAAACCGAAGCAGATAAAATGGATAGTTTTCGGCATAAATTTGAGGCGACGCATCGAGCGACTGATGGTCATTTTGTCCGTTCAAAAGCGGAAATGTTAATCGACAACTGGCTTTACATGGCGGAGATAGTCCATGCCTACGAGCGCAAGCTCCCGATTGAAGAGGAAGTTTACTGCGATTTCTATATTCCCACTGGTAAGGTTTATATTGAATATTGGGGGTATGACAACGATGAAAAATATCTGGCACGAAAACAGGAAAAGCAGGCGATTTACCAGAGATACAATTTTAACTTGATTGAACTGACAGATCAGGAAGTGTTAAATCTGGATGATTTTTTACCTAGAATGTTGCTTAAGTTTGGCGTGCAGGCTTATTAATATAACTTTCTATAGACTTGCTGAGTAATCTTATAGAGGTGTTTAACAAAAGATGAATAAATGTAGTTTTGTGTGCTTGGTTTTCAAAAAAACCGAAGGGGTTATGATAATAAATAATTAAATTATTACTTAAAAAGAAAATTTAATAATTGGGGTGAACGATGGGGCTCGAACCCACGACAACCGGAATCACAATCCG
>CAYLNS010000155.1:0-5119 GCA_964385115.1 uncultured Methylomarinum sp. | reverse complement strand
TGTAGGAAAGCTGAAAAATAAATGCTGGGGATTCAGTAAAGGAATATCATCAAAATAATGATGAATGGCGATCAATAGAGCATTGATTGCGAAATGAGAAGTGGTGAGGATAAATTGCTGATGAAACGGATCGCTTATGGATGGTTGAGAACGCGAAATCCTCCTTGATTTAATGAAATTGTCTCTACTCAGCGTATTTTAGAGCAATTTATCCATATTGTTCCCACGCTCCAGCGTGGGAATACCCTGCAAAACGCTCTGCGTTTTGGGCATTGTTTCCACGGGGGAATTTCCCCAGCGAGGGCGTTGCATAACTTGCCTGGAATGCCCGGTATGGATTCCCTCGGAGACCGTGCGAACCAGGAAAATCGTCCATGACTTAACGAATTCATCCCCCCAAACATTACAGATTTCTGTTGGCAGACGACTACTCCTCCAGCCATTCATAAAGCTCAGTCAATGCGGGATCGCATTTGTGACAGGAACTGCCGCAGCCTGAGTTGACCGGAATTCTTTGCAGCTTCCCTTTTTTAATCCATTTTTCCAGCATCCCTCTTAAGGCATCGGCTTCTATATCAAAATGCAACACCAGGTCATTTAAGGTGACTCGCTTATGCTCTTTAAGGTAATTTCTTAATTCAGACAGGATCATGTTTGTACTCCTGTTGTAAATTATGCCGGCCATGCCACCACAGCCCCGCCAATACAACAATAAAACAGGCTGGCAGGAATATAATCCAGAACATGGAGGTTTGCGGATGCTGGCTAAAGGTCATGCTTTGATAATATAAGGTTGCCGTCAAGTAGGCCAGCCCGGTTGTCCAACATAAAACAAACACTGCCCAGCCGGCGCTGGTTTCCCGATAAATCGCTGACGTTGCCGCAACACAGGGAGCATACAGCAAAATAAACAATAAATAGGCAAAGGCGCCAACCTGTCCGTCAAAGCTGGCGCGTATGGCTTTATAGGTTCCTATTTCCACTCCCTGCTCGGCTGCGGCCTTGTCCAGACTGGATACATTGCCTATGCTCATACCCAACGGGTCAAGAAAACGGTCAGCAACGGCAGTCAGGTTTTCAGGAATCGTTTTTGCAGCAGCAATCAGTGCTCCTTTAAAATCGAACGCTTCACTATCAGTCTGCCCGATGTTTTCAGCTTCAGCCATTTGGCTGTAAAGTGTATTCAGAGTACCTACCACCGCTTCTTTTGCCAGCACACCGGTAAAGATACCTACTGTTGCCGGCCAGTTTTCAGGTTTTATCCCCATGGGCTCAAATACGGGGGTCAGGCTACGACCTATTTCACTTAAAACTGAATGCTGGGTATTATTTCTATCAAAATGTCCATCAACCCCCAGGGTGTTAAGAATATTTAAAACCAGTACCATCGGTACAATCACTTTTCCCGCTTTAAAAATAAAGGATTTAAGACGGTCCCAGGTTTTTAAATAAATCCCTTGAAATGTAGGCAGGTGATAGGTCGGTAATTCCATAATAAAAGGGGTTACTTCGCCCTTGAATAAAGTATGCCGCATAATCAGACCTGTGATTACCGCCACACAAATACCAATTAAATACAGCCCAAAAACCAGATTTTGCCCACCTACCGGAAAAAATACCGCGGCAAACAAAGCGTAAACAGGCAATCGGGCGCCACAAGACATAAATGGATTCATCAGATTGGTCAGTATCCTGTCCTGAGGGTTTTCCAGTGTCCGTGTAGCCATAATTGCAGGAACGTTACAACCAAAACCGACAATCATCGGTACAAAAGATTTTCCAGGCAGTCCTATAAATCGCATCAGCCTGTCTACAACAAATGCCGCCCGGGCCATGTATCCTGTATCTTCCAGAATAGAAAGAAAAATAAATAAAAACCCGACAATGGGGATAAATGTGGCCACAACCTGAATACCGCCACCAATTCCATCCGCCAATATAAAATGTATCCATTCGGGCGCTTGTAACTGTTGTAAAATCGCATTCAATCCATCGACAAATACTGCCGCGGAAAGCTGATCAAAAAAGTCAACAAATGCATTACCGATGTTAATGGTGAACATAAACATCAGATACATGACCAGCAAGAAGATAGGAATTCCTAAAAAGCGATTTAATACAATACTATCAATTTTATCGCTCATATCCCTGGATACTTCATTCAGGCGACAAATACACGCTTTAGTCAGGGTATGAACAAAGGTATATCGCGCATCCGCCATAATAATATCTATTTCATCATCCGTCGCTTTTTCAATGTGCTGTTGCAATTGCCGGGCAATTTCCACATGCTGGGGGCCTGCAATTTTATTAGCCAGCGTATCATTTTCCAGTAATCGCAATGCCAGCCAACGCTTATCATATTGCTCATCAATTCCCTGTAAGCTGGATTCCAGTTCAGACACCGCATTTTCAATGACTTCAGGATAAGGAATCACCACAGCCGGAACGGGCTTGGTCAAACATGACTGATTAATAATATGTTTTAATTCATTAAGCCCTTCTCCTGTCGCCGCACTAATGGGTAAAACAGGACAATCCAGTTTTTGGGATAGCGTTTCTACCTCTATTTTGATTCCGTTTTTCTTGACCACATCCATCATGTTTAAGGCCACAATCATCGGAACCTTCATTTCAATCAGCTGTGAGGTCAGATACAAATTTCGTTCAATATTAGAAGCGTCAACGATATTGACAACCAAATCAGCCTGCCGGGTCGCCACAAAATCCCGGGCAATTCTTTCATCCAGGGAAATACTGTCATCGTCTGACTCTAAGGAATAAGTCCCCGGCAAATCTACAATTTCAATTTGTGCACCTTGGTAAAGGTATTCCCCGGTTTTTTTCTCTACCGTTACACCGGGCCAGTTACCCACCATTTGCTTGGATCCGGTCAGTGCATTAAATAAGGTAGTCTTACCACAATTCGGATTACCCACCACTGCAACCGTGTATTTTATATTCATATCTTCTCGACCAGTAATGCTGCCGCTTCATGTTTACGTAAGGATAAGGAAAATCCCCGGAGTCTGAGTTCAATCGGATCCCCCAAGGGGGCACAACGTACAATTGAAAACTCTGTGCCGGGCGTCAACCCCATGGCTAACAAACGTTTCCGATAGGCTTTTCCTGATTTGTCAAAACCCACCACTCGTCCTGAATCTCCCACCGTCAATTGATTAAGCGGTACTGCCATCTATAAAATCCTTATGCCAATGCAAAATAATAACAATTCTCATTAACATAAACTATATCATAGAATCCTTGTTTTGTAGACCTGTTTATGTGTTTTTTATATTGCTGATGCGGGTTATAAGCTAAGTTGCCAGATTTTGGCGACTATTGATAGAAACGCTGAACAACCCACCCCGGATTTGTCAGCGCTCACAGAGCAGTAATACGATTCCCGCTAGAGACGTTAACAAACCTGCGTGGTAACTACTCAGCGTACTTTAAAAAAATAAATGCCATTTAATATCAGTCACTTACGGAATAAGTGTATGTGACAAGGATGTCACATTCAAGCCTACACGGATGTATTGACGGCGTCTTCTGGAGTAAGTGACTGATATTAAAAACCTAAATACACTGAGCCGTTACCCAGCTTGAATATATTTATAGCGCTTTATGAGCCAAGTGATAGATGGTGCAGATGTTGGAAGCAGGAGTTGCTTCCAACAGATAAGTGAAACATAAAATGGCGGGACTATTCTTCTCCAACCCATTCCTGCAAAGCTGTAATAATCTCTTTTGCTTGTTTTTCGCTGGAAATATTGAATTTTGATTTTTGCTGATATTCACCATTACGTTTTTGATAGCGGCGAATGGTGAATTTATCCGGCCCATATTCTTCTTTAGTCCGGTTCCAATCTTTATAGCGATAAATCACAGTAGCCCAGGCCCCTTTGCTCAGGACCTTTTTATCCAGTTCTTTAACTGTTTCAATGCCACCGTCTTCATAAGTTACCGTTAATTCATCAACTGTTTCAGCCATTATTCTCTCTTAGGTCGTGTTTAAATAATCCAAAGTCTAGCAACTAAAATACTGACTGCCAATATCTATTTGATAAACTAACGTGTTCTCAAAATAAAATCACCAAAGGCCCGGCTGCCTTCGGCCGCCTCAATTGTTTTGATTACTGTTAACTGTTCCGTATCAATGACAGAGACGGTACCGTCCATCCAGTTTGCAACTAATACATGCCTGTCATCAGCCGCGGTACTAATCCCTTCAGGTTTTTCACCCACCTCTATAGTCGCAAGTGCTTTAAAGGTCTGTGTATCAATGACTGAGACAGTACTATCATCCTGATTAGTCACCAACAGCAACTTGTCGTTTTGCGCCAGGGCAACCGCATAAGGTCTGGCACCCACTTTAATATCCACTATTTTTTTCAGGTGATTCTGTTGTAACACGGTCACATCATCACTTTCAACATTGGCTGAATAGATTCTTTCACCATCGCTTGAAACAGCAATTCCGAAAGGATGCAGCCCAACCTTGGTGGTATTTCTTAAATGGTAATTTTTAAGATTAATCTGGGAAATACTGTCATCCATTCTATTGGCAACATATAACCAATGATTATCAGGACTCACAACCATACCTGAAGGCGACTTACCGACATTCAAAGTCTTAATCAGACTGAAATCATCGGTAGCGAAAACATCAACGGTATTGACATACCAGTCAGCCACAAATACCCGTTTTCCTGACCGATCAACCGTAATTCCCAGGGAAGCTCCATGCGCATTCACCTTATCCATCACCGACAGGCTGTTAATATCAATCACTGTAAAACCACCGGTTTCCGGTGTACTGATATAGACTTGCTTCAGATGAGGATTGACTGCCACCCCTGCTGGCTTGCCGGTCACTGTAATAGTTTTAACTACTGCCATAGAGTCTGTATCAATGACAGAAACATTGTTGTCTAATTGATTGGTAATAAAGGCATCGGGTGATGCATGTGCGAACCCGATAAAGAGAATGGCTAATAGAAAAGCTAGGGAGTTAAACATTTTCTTAGACAAGGTTTAGGTGGCAACGATTAAGTTAAAGAATTTGTAACTACTCAGCGTAATTTAAAAGACAAATATATTTTACTATCAGTTACTT
>CAYLNS010000154.1:0-5124 GCA_964385115.1 uncultured Methylomarinum sp. | reverse complement strand
TAATTACTCCCCAAAAATATCATACAATTCTACGTGCTACTGTCCAGACTCGCTACTGACACCCACCTCGCCCGCAAATAAACACCTTGCTATTAATCAAAATATAGCGTTATTATCATCTCAAAGCCTATCTAATACCGCCAAGAGACTGAACATGGACTCTAATCACTGGTAAATATAACTCTAACAAGAGGTGCGGAATGAGTGAACAACACAACACAACCACAATTGCGGGGCATACTTTCACCGAAGCGGATATCACCACACTGCTTCTCGGTATCAATTTAAAAGACCGCTACCAAATGCCTCCAGAAGCTTTAGGTTCCCGAAAACCGAATGATGCTTCCGGCCTTTTAAGCAAAGATGCCTTTAAAGCCCTTGGCCTTAATCCCAATCAGTCTTTGCGCGACCAATTAGGTGGCCCGAATGATTACGATTATTCTGTTCATCGTTCAAAATCAGACGCCCGCTCATTTTATTTAAAACTCGCACCCGACGACTCTAATCAGGATACACTTTGGTATAAATTTACCGCCAAACCTGATGTCAATCTTGAACAGACCCCACCGGTCAGTGATCAACAAATCCAACAAACCCAGAAATTCGCTGAAACCATCTCCCGATTATCAATTGCGGTGGCCCCGTACGACATCCCGCCCGCACATCTTCAACCCGCCTTGTTAAATGGCGACCGTTCTCTCATAGCTGAAGATATCGTTCGAATCAATCAGGCAGGCCAGCTACCCCAGTTTTCTGAAGATGTTATCAATGCGGCTATGCCGGTTGAAATGAATCAGGATGGTTCACCGGCTTCAGCAGAGCAAATAGAAGCGAATAAACTCCGTAATGAAATTATGGCGGATAACCTGCATGCGACCATTTTAAGCGAGCTGCTATTAAACCAAAAAGCCAGTCTGAAAGACGGTCGGCTGTATAAAAAGCCGGATGACATTGCGATTGAAGTCGATAACAAATTAAAACAATTGAACAGCTTACGAAAAACCTTAAATATCGGCTCGCAAGAACCCATGTATTACAGCGTTGAAAAACAAATGGAATTCTTCGTCCAGGGTAAACCCTATCACCGGGATGATATTATCAGAAAAGATGTACTGGAAAAATTTGCCGAACTGGTAACCCCAGAACCCTCCATGACAAGGCCACAATTCAGCTGGGGTAACCGGGTTCAGTTTTTACCGGAAGGCAATGAAGCTTTTTCTAAACGTATCGCCGACATAGACAGACTGATAACCCTTGCCCAGGCAGGTGAATTGGTAACCTACGATTACACCGTCTGGAAACATTATGCCAATAAGCCCGCCGATACTCATCAATTAGGCAGCAAATTAGCAGACAAACTGCTGGAATTGGCTGATGCTGGCGGAAAAATTCATATGACGGTCGACCGAACCGTTGCTTTCAGAGATCCGACCGTCATCATGATAGATCCGGATACCGAGACTGTTTTAGGTGGTTTGTTAGCGCCATTGGCTCAACATCCCAATATCATTTTACGGTTCTTCAATAATGATGAAAGAGGCACGCCTGGCGATTCCAACCATTCAAAATCAGCAGTTGCGGATGGCTATAAACAAGACGCGACAGCAATCGTTGGTGGCCGCAATATACACGGCTTTTATTTCTTCGACTGGATGGATGGCGAGTTTTTCATCCAGGGCGACCTTGCCCAGTGGGTACAAAAAGCCGAAGATGATATGTGGAATCAACAAGCGCTGATACATCAACAGCCGTCACTTGTCCGTAATAATACTCACTTTGAAAAACCCGCTAAACATGGCGACATTATCGGTCTGGCAACCCATGAAATGCCCGGTCCTGAGTCGACTTTCAATGGACTCATCGGGGTACTCTGCGGTTTTGAATTATCAGGATTTGAATTTACCCTGGTACAGGCCTATGTCCTGCCCCCCATCCCGGGCGCAAAAATTGACCCGACACTTGAAGTGATTAAACGAGCGGTACAAGACGGACGCATTATTAACCTGGTGACCAATTCACCCGAAACCATTGATGTTCCACAAATAAGCAGCGCGATTGTCAAATATGCCGCAAAGTTACTGGATGAAGTCAATAGCATGCCCAATGCAACAGGCGCTCTGCGTATTTTTATGAAAAAGAAATGGCAGGGAGATGGCGGCGGAACATTGCATGCCAAAATCGCTTATGACGATAAATGGTATGTCAGTGACACCAGTAATAACCTGCATGCCAACGGTTTTCTGCAACACGAAAGCCAGCGATACTATCTGGATGATGAATTAAACGAAGCCGTTAGAAACTGGGGAAAAGCACTGATACAGCAATGTGATATGTACACAGCGCCACAACCACTTTATAAATTAGCAGAAAAAATCGATCAATCCAACGCCGCTAACCCGGCCTTGAATGCCATTTTACAGCTTTTTCCTTATCAACTGTAAGGCACAAAAATGTCTATCCGCTATTTTGCCACCAACCGGGATTGTGAAAACCTGGGTCAACAGGAAACACGCGAAAAGAGATTAAAACTACAGCGCGGCGGTTACCACTTTGTCAACATGCAGGCTTATATGGCTTATTATCTGGCTAATGTTGATAACACCACCATCCCAAGCAAAGCCAATGTTGTAGACTCACAAACAGAAGTGTTTGATGATTTTTTAGCCAATAAAAGAATTGGCAATATTGTTCTATGTGTTCACGGCTTTAATGTTCATTTCCATGAAGCGCAAACGTGGTTCGGGATTCTGACGGATACATTAAGAAAAACCAATGCCTTAAAAAACAGGATTATCACTGACCCGGTCGATAATGCGGAAGACCAAAGCCTGCTTAATTCCGATACCGTCAAACCGGGTAGTTTGACAGCCTTTATCGGCTTTTCCTGGCCATCTAATGGCAGTGTTTTCAGCTACAGTAATGACCAGACAGAAGCTATTCGTTCGGCAACCAGTCTTGCCAACCTGATTGCCCGCATTCGTTTGCTGGAACACAAACCCTGTGTCAATTTAATCAGCCACAGCATGGGCAACTTTTTAAGCTGTCATATGCTGAGACAGTTAATCAATGAAGAAATTTTTCCACAACTGTTTCTGACTGGCCGGGGCAAATCAAGCAAAACCAAAATCATCGAAAAACGTGTCAGTCGAATTGATTCAAGTTCCCTGACTAAACAGGATAAAAAGGATTTGTTTTTTATAGACCGTTACATCATGCTGGCGCCGGATATAGAACGCCGTCATGTCAGCAAATGTGTAGAAGATGCCAGCACGATTGATACCGATCAGGAAAAAGCCAGTTATATCGGCCCTTTTTACAGTGGTTTATGGCATTTAGTGGGTAATGTGCATAATTTCTACTCCCGCTTTGATACCGCTCTCGCTATTTCCAATATAGAAAAGACCCCGAGAAAACTGATGACCGAGGCCAAAGGGATTCTGGACAGCCTTACCTTTAATCTGCTGGATTATCTTGAACGGAATCCTGACCAGAAATGGGAACAACGTTTAGGGGCAACACAACACCCCATCAACGCCCCGCGCAACATGCTCTCTCACAATGCCGTAGAGCTGTCCGGGCGGGAAATAGGTCATAGTGATTATGTTGACAGCCTGCAAATAGCTGAAGAGATAGCCAATATCCTGACATCAGAAATCAATCGATAAACAAATGGTGGTTATATAAATGGATACAAACCTGGTATTACTCTTAAGAATGCTGGAACGCCTGATGGTTGTCGGCTTTGGCGGAATGGCCATCTTTCTGGGCTATAAACTGTTTTTTCATCTGCCCTACCAGACAGACCAGGAGGGGAAACTGGAACTGCCCGGCATAAAAATTGTTTTGTCCCGCGTCGCTCCCGGCATCTTTTTTCTGGCTTTCGGGGCTGTCATCCTCAGTCAAAATCTAAATCAGGGCATCAGTCAAAGTATAAAACTGGCCGCTGACACCACAAATAAAAACACCGAAATCATTCAATCCTTTGCCGGTGTAACCGGCGTATCAACAACAGACACGGGCAATATCCAACAAATACGCATTGCAGCCATCGAACAAATTGGGGCGTTAAACTGTTTAAAAAAACTACTGGCCGTTAACAATATTCAGCTGCAACCGTCGATTGCAATCGCTCTGACTGAAGCAAAAGCCGCCTTACTCAAACCTGTCTGGAATGAGTCCGCATGGGGTCAAATCAGCGCCCTGGAGTTTGCCCCGGATAATATTAAAAACCCTAATTTACGCGGAGTTTTTAACGATGTCTCTATTGCCTGCCCCTACTAACCATCACCTTCCGGCTGTCATTATTCTCAGCCTCTTGTTGTCGTGTTCTGCCACCTTAAAGGCTAAAGATTTCAGTCGACTCTATCGTCCCAATCAACTTTTATATGTCCAGTCTCATTATGGTAAAAATATAAAAATAGTCCTGTTCGATAATATTCGCAGATATTTATTACCCAACGAACGCAAGACTTTGTCAGAAATCACATTAAATATTCCACTGGTGGGAGAAAACAAAGACATTTTTGATTTCTATATGAATTTACAAACCGGTGAAATGACGATTCCGGCCTTGTCAGTCAAATTTTTTGATGATATGAGTATTGCATTTGCCTGGTATGAAGCCAAACACAAAGATAAAACTGAAATTATTCAATATGTCTTCAGACTCTATCAACAAAAAGATTATCTGCAACCGCCATTAAAAGCCCTGGGGATTCCGGAAAAAGCCTGGGAACAGGATGATTTTGTTGATGATGTCTCGCAAAAAACACTTAAATCAGGAATGGCCTTTTTATTACTGCATGAACTGGGCCACTGGCATTACCGCCATGCGCCTTATGACTCTATTTCCAATCGACAGGCCCAAGAACAGGAAAAACAGTCCGATGCCCTGGCGCTTGATGTTATGGGCAGAATGCATACCATCCCTTATGGCATGGTCACCTGGTTTATATTAACCGGCCTGCTGCAAAGCACTCACCCGACAACCCATCCTCTGACTGCCGACAGACTCTATGCCATTGCCGAGAAAATTGAAAACAACCCGGCTGTTTTTATCTCATTGGAAAATGCAAATACCACCAGTATCAATGAGATTTTATCCGTCGCAAAGAATATAAGAAT
>CAYLNS010000153.1:0-5176 GCA_964385115.1 uncultured Methylomarinum sp. | reverse complement strand
TTTTTTAAAGTACGCTGAGTGGGTACGAAAATATAAAACAATGAAGCTGGTAACTTTTCAATATCAAAAACAAATAAGTTTTGGTGCGCTGGACGATCAATATATTGTTGATGCAGGCAAGGTTCAGTCTATGCCTGATAATATGCTTGATTTTCTGGCATCGGGTCCAAAAGCCCTAAATAAAATGCAACAATTAATTGCAAGTGGAGACCATCGTATCCCGCTGGATGCGGTGAAATTGCTGGCGCCGATTCCCAGGCCGGGTAAATTTCTGGGCATCAGTCTGAATTATGCCGATCATATTGGTGAAACGGGTCTGGAGAAACCCGAATATCCGACTTTTTTCACCAAACAAAGTACCTGTGTCATCGGTCCTGATGAGGCTATTCACAGACCCGGAGTCTCTGAAAAGGTTGATTACGAAGGTGAGTTGGCATTGGTGATAGGTCAGCCTTGCCGACATGTGAGCGTTGAAGAAGCGGCGGACAGAATAGCCGGTTTTACCATCGTTAATGATGTATCGGTGCGGGACTGGCAGATTCGCTCACCGACCTGGATGCTGGGCAAATCATTTGATACCCATGGCCCGATGGGTCCCTGGCTGGTGACTGCTGATGAAATTGATAATCCGCATAATCTGGAATTAAAAACCTGGGTGGATGATGAATTACGTCAGCATGCTAATACCGGGCAGATGATTTTTAACTGTTATGAAATGATTGCCTATTTAAGCCAGGCAATGACGCTTGAACCGGGCGATGTGATTGCCACCGGCACACCCGCCGGTGTCGGGGTAAAAATGAAACCTCGGGGTTATTTAAAACCCGGACAAACCGTCACCATAGAAATAGAAAAAATCGGGCAACTCCGCAACCCGGTCATCGAAGAACCTGAACTTTAGAACAAAGTGGCCTAGAAAATGAGCACATGGATTAAAAAAATTCCCTGCAAAAAAACACTCAGCTGGTTTACAGGAATAATATTACTTTACACCGTGTTTGGGTTTTGGCTGTTGCCGACACTATTAAAAGACAAACTGCCTGAGTTGATAGAAGAGAACCTGCATCGACCGGCAACAGTAGAGGATATCCGTTTTAATCCCTACACTTTGGAGCTGGATGTCAGGCGTTTTGAGCTGCTGGATAAAAAACAAAAGCAGTTTGTCGGTTTCAATCGTTTTTATGTGGATATTGCCTTCTGGCGTTCAGTATTGAACCTGAATCTGAGTTTTGAACAGATTTTATTGAATAAACCGGCCGGATTAATAGAGCGCTATAAAAATGGAAGTTTTAACTTTTCAGATTTAATCAGCAATGAGCCGCAAGCTGAAGAAGAAAAATCTTCGGATCAGGCGATACCCTTATCGATAAAACAATTACAGATTAGTGATGGCAGTGTGCTCTGGAAAGACCATTTATATGGTGAGCTGGAGCAGGAAAAAATACAGCCCCTGAATCTGGAAATTCATAATTTGGTCTTTTCCAAAGAAAAAAATTCCAGGCTGGATTTTACCATCAAGCTGGCTTCCGGCGGGAGCATGGCGGTGCAATCTGATTTTGCCCTGACTCCGCTGCATGCGGATGGCAAGCTGCAGCTTAAGGGTGTGAATTTTAGACAGGTCTGGGAGTTATTTTTAAAACATGAAGTCAATTTTGAAATATTAAAAGGCAGTGAATTGCTGGAAGCCGGGTTTCATGTGTTTGAAAACAAACAAGGCATTCAGTTGGAATTGGCCGATTCACATATCAATATCCACGATTTGCAAATTGCAGAAATGGGCAGCAAAACGCCTGTTATTTCCTTAGCGGATTTTGATGTGTCTGGCATCAAACTGGATTTGCAGAAACAATCGGTTGTGATTGATAGAATTTCATCCAAAGATGCCCGTTTTATCAGTTGGCTTAGCAGCGAGGGTATTAATTATCAGGCCTTATTTGCACCCAAAAACGGTGGGCAACCGGCCACTCAAACACCAATAAGGCCAAAAGAACCACAAAAAGAACAAAGTTGGCAGGTAAAACTGAATAAATTTACACTCGAAAATTATGCTGTCGATTTTACCGATAAAACACCCGCTCAACCGGTTGCCCTGCATCTTAAAGGGATAAACTTTTCCGCAGGGCCATTATCGACAGACTTATCGGCCAGTATTCCGTTTCAACTGGCGATGCAGATTAATCAGCAAGGACAGCTTTCCATAAAAGGGGATGCCATAGCGGAACCTTTAAAGGTTAATATGCAGCTGCAAACCCGAAAAATTGGCCTGAAAGACTTTCAGCCTTATGTCGAGCCTTTCGCTCGTTTAAATTTTATCTCGGGTGATTTAAACAGTGATTTAACCGTTGCACTGGCAGCTAACAATGACCAGCCACTGGCAATAAAAGTTAAAGGAAACAGCTTTATCGACAACCTTGTCACCCGTGATCAAAAAACCAACCGGGATTTTCTAAACTGGAAGCGTTTGAGCCTGAATGATATTGACCTGGATCTGGCAGCCAATCGTTATGTGATTAACACGGTTAAATTACAACGGCTTTATAGCAGAATTGAGATTAGAAAAGACAAATCCATTAATATAAATGATGTGATAGTCAGTGCATCTACTGACTCTAAAACCGAACCGAAAAAAACGGCTAAAACTCAACAGCCGGAAACTGGCAAAACGGAATTGTTTTATCAGGTCGGCAAAATAATCATCGCAAACGGAGTTTCTGATTTTTCAGACCAGTCACTGCTGATTCCCTTTCAGGCGCATATCAAAAACCTGAATGGTGCCATTACAGGCGTTTCATCCAAACCCAATGCCACCATAAAGCTGGCTTTAAACGGCAAGGTGAATGGCTTGGCACCAGTCAAAATAAAAGGCAGGATTCAGCCGGCCCGAGAAGTCACCGAATTTACCCTGGATTTCAGAAATATGTCATTGCCGGCAGTGACGCCTTATATGGCCGAATTTGCAGGGCGTAAAATCGATAAAGGTAAATTATCCTTAAAACTGGATTACAAAATTCATAACAAAAAACTGCTGGCCAGCAATGTAGTGGAAATCAATCACCTGGTATTAGGGGGAAAAATTGACAATCCCAATGCCACTTCATTACCTCTGGATTTAGCTATTGCCTTACTGGAAGACTCGGATGGAAAAATCAGACTGGATTTGCCGATTAAAGGCAGTCTGGATGATCCGGAATTCAGTATTTGGGGGGTGCTGGGGGATGTGCTGGTCAATGTCATCACCAAAGTTGTGACCTCGCCTTTTAATGCGATTGCCTCCTTAATCGGCAGCGATGAGGATATCAGTAAAATAGAATTTGCTGCCGGTACTGCGGAACTTTCGGAACAGCAACAGGAAAAATTAACCGCTCTGGCTGAAGCACTGTTAAAACGTCCTAATCTGAGTCTTGAAGTAACCGGAATGGCTTATAGTGTACTGGACTGGCCTGCTATGCAAAAACAGGCATTAAAAGAACAGCTTATGCAGAAGTTGAGTCGTGAAAAACGTGCTTCAGAGGAAGACTATAAAGAATTGCTGGCGAATGAATTTATAAAAACATTCCCGCAATTGGCGGAAAAAAGCCTGTTTGGTACACCCCGCTTAAAAGACCCGGAAGCGGGAGATTTTTATACGATAGCAGAAGAAAAACTGGCGGCGCAACTGCCTCCGGATATGAAAAAACTGCAACAGCTGGCGGAAAAAAGAGGACAGGCAATTGCGGATTTTCTGCTACAGAAACAGATACAGCCGGAGAGAGTGTTCCTGCTTAAAGCGGAAGTTAATTCAGATCCGGATGCTGAAGAAATCAGCGTTCCCCTGCAGTTGACAGTGGAATAAAAGACCAGAGGACATACATAAAAATTAACCCGGCCTTGTCATTGTAGCGCTATACAGCACAAGTGGTGATGGCAAATCTGAATTAATTAAACAATGTTCAGTAAATATTCAGCGCCTTTGTATTATTCTGTTTCCGACACTGAAAAGCTGCTTTTACAGCGAGGAGACAGACATGAAAAAAATTATTTTGATGTTATCCCTGTTGACCATTTCAATGGGGTGCTCGGCAGATATGAGGCGTCATCATTATTACGATGATGACGACCATTATTATGAAACCCGTCGATATCCTGATAACCATAACTTCTGGAATCAGGTTGATCAGCGCATGAACCGGCTTTATCAGCGTATAGAGCAAGGTGAGCGTGATGGCAGATTGAATTATAAAGAAGCCCGCAAGCTGCATAAATACTATGCCAGGGTTGAGGATCGCATAGAACAGGCCCGCTGTGACAGACGCTTCAACCATGGCGATCGTCGACATATTGGGCAATTACTGGATAAGATTGGCGATAAAATCTACCGCTTTAGCCATAATAACCACTATGTTCACCAGCGGCCTGGATACGGATACAACCGTTACACACCAAACCGGGGAATTACCTGGTCAAATAATGACTCAGGTGCTGTGTTTTACTTTCGCTTTTGACCGGTTTCCCTCTTATTCCCGATTTAGCCTCCTCGTTCCCACGCTCCCGCGTGGGAATGCATACCTCCCTTTGAATGCCCGGTACGGTTCATGGAAACCAGAACCTATACAGACTATTTCTCAGAATAACAAACAACCTGCTGGACAAAACGCTCAAAGTGGCGTCTATCATTCAGGCTGATTTCATCCGTCACCGGCATATCCGGATAATTCTGGCGAATAAATTCTGCAAACAATCCGCGACCATTTCGATACAACCCCAGTTGACTGAATTGTTTAACACCCGAAAGTCCGCAACTGGGAGATTTTGTTTTCAGCACAAAACCAGACAGATGAGCAAAATCATCGGCCTTTTCCGCAAAAGAAGCCGTTAAAAGCCGGGTGACATCCTTTTCAGGATGCTCCACCTCGGCACAAAAAATCCCCTGATCAGATTTAAACAATTGTATTGCTGGGCGGGGAACACCCAGCCCGGCATTCACTTCCGGGCAAAAAGACTGTAATTCAAATAAATCCTGCAGTTTGCGTATCAGCTCAGGATAAAACTGATGATTGCCATCATACCGCACCTTTTCACCCAGCAGACAACTGCTGATACCCAGGGTTATTGTGGTCTGACGGTTGTTCAAGATCATCAGTTGAAACTGCTTAGTATAATTAGCTTGATGAAAATTATTTAATATCAGTTGCTTACG
>CAYLNS010000152.1:0-5208 GCA_964385115.1 uncultured Methylomarinum sp. | reverse complement strand
CGGATGCGATAGGCTGTCTACCTCAGCTGGCTCAGCTGAATCTGAATAAAAATCAGCTGACCACACTGCCTGAAACAATTGGACAGTTATCACAGCTTAAGGTGTTATCGCTGGTCGGTAACCAGTTGCAAGCCTTACCCGAAGTAATCGGTAATCTGGAACAACTGGAGGAATTGTTACTGGGTAAAAACAGATTGGAATCATTACCGGAATCGCTGGTTCAATTAAAGAATTTGTCGGTATTATCTTTGTGGCAGAACCGCTTTGAAAAAATCCCCGGAGTTGTCGGGCAATTGCAGCAGTTAACAGAATTATACTTTGGCTGGAATCAGATACAGGAAATTCCGGAATTTATTATGGGCTTAATACAGCTTAAAGAACTGTCATTAGGGTGCAATCAACTGGAGAAAATTCCTGAGTCTATCGGACGCCTGGAAAACCTGGTTCATTTATCATTATGGCAGAACCGGATAAGCTTATTGCCGGATACAATCGGGCAGTTAAGCCGGTTGCAAGAGCTGATGCTGTCAGATAATCAATTACAGTCTTTACCGCTGTCACTGGTAAAACTGACCCAGTTGACTGCCATTGATTTAACCGGAAATCCCATCAAAAATTTACCCGTTGAACTGGAATCATTTCAGGGAATCACCGAATTTGCATAAAGGGAAACAGCATAATACCCGGGCATGCGACAATTTGCCACATTCTAAAATGTCAAGCGATAACCTATACTATATGCAACTCTTAAAAAGCGCTCACCTCCTGAGACAAGAGTTTCATTTATATCCTTCTATTAATGCGGCTATTAAGCCGCATTTTTTTTGCAAAAGCAAAAAGCTTATCCAATTTTATTGATAATACCTTCCAGCTCTTCCAGCGTGGTGTAATTAATTACCAGTTTGCCTTTGCCATCCGGTTTATGTTGAATTTCAACCCGGGCCCCGGTTTTGGCGCTTAAGTCCTGTTCCAGTCTGAGCGTGTCCGGGTCTTTTACGGGTTTGGTAGCCGCTTTGGGCGTATCATTTTTTTGCAGATTTTTGACCAGCTGTTCAACCATGCGCACCGATAGTCCCTGGGCAGCCACTTTATTGGCTATTTCCAGTTGCTGGCTGCCATCCAAACTCAATAAGGCTCTGGCGTGACCCATTTCAAGCAGACCTTTGGCCAGCAGCTTTTTCACTTCAATATCCAGGTCTTGCAGGCGCAGCAGATTGGAGACGGTGGCTCTGGATTTGCCCACGGCATCGGCAATTTCCTGATGAGTCAGACCAAATTCATCCAGTAATCTTTGCAGGGCTTCTGATTCTTCCAGTGGGTTCAGGTCCTCGCGCTGGATATTTTCAATCAGGGCAATCGCCATGACTGCCTGGTCTTCCAGGTCTTTGATAATCACCGGAACTTCGGCCAGCTCAGCCAGTTGCGCCGCACGCCAGCGACGTTCACCGGCTATGATTTCATATTTCTCCTCAGCCAGCTGACGGACAATAATGGGTTGGATAATCCCTTGGGCGGCAATTGAATGAGCCAGTTCCTGAAGTTTTTCAGGGTCCATATCTTTGCGGGGTTGAAATTTACCGCGCTGGAGAAATTCAATAGGTAATGACTGGGTGTCCTGGTGTTTTTTTTCACCCGCGTCAGCTGCTGGATTCACATCCCCCAGTAACGCATTCAGTCCTCGCCCCAAACCTCTTTTTTTGACAGCCATTTATTGTTTCTTCTCTTTTCGTATCATTTCACCCGCTAGGGCGATATAAGCAACCGCGCCCCGGGAGGCTTTATCGTACATCATCACCGGTAAACCATGACTGGGCGCTTCAGCCAGCCGGATATTCCTTGGAATGCAGGTTCTGAAAACCTTGTCGCCGAAAAACTCCTGTAACTGATCGGAAACATCCTTGGTCAGGCGGCTGCGGTTATCATACATAGTGCGTAAAATCCCTTCCAGTTGCAGCTTGGGATTCACCGTTTCCTGAATATTTTTTAATGTAGACATCAGCGCGCTCAAGCCTTCCAGGGCATAATATTCACACTGCATCGGAATCAAAACACTGTTGGCCGCCACCATCGCGTTCAGCGTCAGCATGTTCAGCGAAGGCGGGCAGTCAATCAGAATATAGTCATATTGTTTTTTGACCTGTAACAGCGCGTCCGCCAGTTTTCTTTCCCGGTGTCTGGCCGACATCAACTGCACTTCAGCCGCAGTCAAATCTGCATTGCCGGGGATGACATCAAAGCCGATGTCATCATTCTTGACGATGATTTCGGCGACCGGGACTTCTTCCAGCAATAATTCACAACTGGAATACTCAATCTCATCCTTATCCACACCGCAGCCCATCGCGGCATTTCCCTGGGGATCCAAATCAATCAACAAAACCTTACGTTTGGCCGCCGCCAGTGAAGCCGCCAGGTTGACACTGGTTGTAGTTTTACCAACGCCACCTTTTTGATTGGTCACAGCAATTACTTTAGCCATTTGGGCTCCCTTCTATACAAATCAAACATCTTTCGGCCTCTATGCCGGGCACCGACAATGGAATCACCTGGCCGTTTTCCTCAATCTCCTGCAATTCCTGAACCGGGTTTACCCCTTTCATGGCCAGCAGGCGGCCATTTTCGGCCAGCAAATGACGGGTTAAACGCATAATGGTTTTCATATCGGCAAAAGCCCGCATCATAACGGTGGAAAAAAGTTGTTCGGGCTGAAAATCTTCCACCCGGCTATGCACCACACGGACATTGCTCAGCTTTAATTCCAAAACGGCCTGCTGAACAAAACGGGTTTTTTTAGAATTGGAATCGACCAGTACAAACTCCGTATCCGCTGACAACACAGCCAGCGGAATGCCCGGTAAACCCGCGCCAGTGCCAATATCCGCCACCCGCGGGCCATTTATATAAGGCAGTACCGCCAGACTGTCCAGAATATGCAGCGTCGCCATTTGCTCAACATCACGAATAGCCGTTAAATTATACGCCTTATTCCATTTATTCATCAGCACTAAAAAATCAAGCAGCATATCCAGTTGCCCTGGCTGATAGCCCAGGCCCATTTCCGCAAGGCCCTGTTGTAAAATTTTTCTGCACTGTTCCATCAGGCGCTTTTCTTTTTAAGATGAACCAGTAGCAACGAAATGGCCGCGGGTGTAACGCCAGGAATTCGCGAAGCCTGGCCCAGCGTTTCCGGTCTTTGCTGCTTAAGTTTTTCACTGACTTCATTAGACAGCCCCGGCACATTTGCGTAATCAACATTTTCAGGAAGGCGCAGATGGTCATAGCGTCTGGCGCGGTTAATCTCAGTTTGCTGGCGTTCTATATAGCCGGCATACTTGGCCTGAATCTGCACCTGCTCGGTGACTTGTGAATCAATACTGTCCACATCCAGAAAATTCAACAGTTGCTCAATATCCACTTCCGGCCGACGTAACAATTCCATCAGGCTGGCTTCTTTTTGCAGCGTCTTTCCCCAATATTGTTCGACGGTATCGGCTTCGGGCGTGGCGGCGCGAATCCATTTTTTGGATAACTGAGTCTGCAAGTTAGCGATATCGGCGCGTTTTTGCTCAAAAAATTGCCAGCGTTCATCATTAACCAGATTCAACTCACGGCCAACAGGTGTCAGCCGCAAATCGGCATTATCTTCCCGAAGCAACAAGCGATATTCTGCGCGGCTGGTAAACATGCGATACGGTTCCTGGGTGCCACGGGTGATTAAATCATCAATCATCACGCCGATATACGCCTCATCCCGGGCCGGGCACCAGCTTTCTTTTTCCTGCACCAAACGCGCCGCATTCAAGCCGGCAATCAGTCCCTGGGCGGCGGCTTCTTCATAACCGGTGGTGCCATTAATCTGTCCGGCAAAAAACAGCGCCTGTAAATGCTTGGTTTCCAGCGAGGATTTAAGATCACGGGGGTCAAAAAAATCATATTCAATGGCATACCCCGGGCGAATGATTTCCGCCTCCTCAAAACCCTGCATGGAGCGCACAAAACGGTATTGCGCATCAAACGGCAGGCTGGTTGAAATGCCGTTGGGATAAACCTCATGCGTGTGCAGACCTTCCGGTTCAACAAAAATCTGATGAGAATCGCGGTCGGCAAAACGCATCACTTTGTCCTCGATAGACGGGCAATAACGCGGGCCTACGCCTTCAATCACACCAGTGTACATCGGCGACTGATCCAGGCTTTCGCGGATAATCTCATGTGTCTGCGCATTAGTACGGGTAATATGGCAGGGAATCTGCTGGGGATGATCCTCCGGTTTGCCTAAAAACGAAAACACCGGAACCGGATTATCACCCGGCTGGACCTGCAGTTTGTCATAATCAATCGTGCGGCCGTCAATACGGGGTGGTGTGCCGGTTTTAAGCCGGTCAACCCGAAAAGGCAGTTCCCGTAAACGCTCGGCCAAGGCAATGGAGGCTGCATCTCCGGCGCGGCCGCCACTATAATTTTCAAGGCCGATATGAATCCGCCCGCCCAGAAAGGTTCCGGTTGTCAGCACCACCGCACGGGCTTTAAATTCCAGCCCCATTTGGGTTTTAACGCCGGTGACCTGATCGCCCTCGACCCGTAAATCAGAAACCGTTTGCTGAAACAGCGACAGATTCGGTTGGTTTTCCAGCACATATCTGACCGCCTGTTTATACAAGCTGCGGTCGGCCTGAGCCCGGGTCGCCCGTACCGCAGGGCCCTTACTGGCATTTAAAATACGAAACTGAATCCCCGCCTTATCAATTGCCTGAGCCATAACCCCGCCCAGGGCGTCAATCTCCTTGACCAGATGACCTTTGCCAATGCCGCCCACGGCCGGATTACAGCTCATCTGTCCCAAGGTATCGATATTCTGGGTCAGCAATAAGGTGCGCGCGCCACTACGAGCCGACGCCAAAGCCGCTTCCGTACCGGCGTGACCGCCGCCAATCACAATAACATCAAAACTTTTCTGGAAATTCACTGTCAGAGTATGTTCAAATAAAACGTGTATCTTAATAGTTTACAGGGAAAAAATCATGAAAAAACGCAAACAAACAAAACACCTGGCTCAAACGCCCGATAAAAACCCGGTCGCCAAATTTGCCCGGCAGTTTAACAAGGCGCAGGTTTTTAAAGATAAAACCAAATACCAACGCCGCAACAAACACAAAGGCCAGGAGCCTTTTCAAAGTCCGTTGATATTCAGCGTACTTTGAAAAGGCT